>JBIOEF010000174.1:0-5523 GCA_044445785.1 Caulobacterales bacterium | reverse complement strand
TGGCGGTCCAGATCGCCGCGCCGACGCCGGTGGTGACCCCGCAGCCGATGTAGCAGATCTTGTCGAACGGGGCGTCCTCGCGGACCTTGGCCAGGGCGATCTCCGGCAGCACCGTGTGGTTGGCGAAGGTCGAGCAGCCCATGTAGTGGGCCAAGGTCTCGCCACCGATCGAAAAACGGCTGGTCCCGTCGGGCATCCGGCCCTGGCCTTGGGTTGCGCGGATGGCGGTGCAGAGGTTGGTGCGCCGCGACAGGCACGACTTACATTGCCGGCATTCGGGGGTGTAGAGCGGGATCACGTGGTCGCCGGCTTTGACGCTGGTGACGCCAGCGCCCACCTCCAGCACCACGCCCGCGCCTTCGTGGCCCAGAATGGCCGGGAAGATCCCCTCCGGATCCGCGCCCGAGCGGGTGAACTCGTCGGTGTGGCAGACGCCGGTGGCCTTGATCTCCACCAGCACCTCGCCGGCTTTCGGGCCCTCAAGCTCCACCGTCTCGATGGAGAGCGGCGCCCCTGCCTTCCAGGCGACGGCGGCTCGGGTTTGCATGGATGTCACTCCTCCTGGCTAAGGCCGTCCCGCTGCGCGACCCCTCACCTAGCCTCTCCCCACCGACGTGGGGAGAGGGATACTTGGGAGGCTAGCGGTTGGGGGCTGCGCGTGACCCAGCCCTCTGCCTGCGCTATGGGGCGCTCCATGGCTTGCGAGCGGCTCACCTCTCTGACTCCCGGCATGCCCGTCGTTTTCGGTGGGGATCGGGTGACGCATGTCTCGGCGGAGCTAGCGCGCGCCTTCCAGCCCGGCGACCGGCTGATCGTCGTGCAGGAGACCGGCGACCTGCTGCACGTCACCGCGGAGGTTCACGCCATCGCCACGGCGGCCGTCGAGCGGGCCGTGGCCGCGTTCGAGCGGATGGGCGCCGTCGCGGACGACAAGGTCAGCGCCTTCTTCGCCAACTTCGCCGACCGGCTGGAGGACGAAACGGCCTGGGCGGCGATCGCCGCGGCCAACGCTCAGGACGTCGCCAACGCCAAGTCCCGCGGCCGCTCCACCACCCGCCTCATGGCCACGGCGAAGATGCGGGCCGACATGATCGCGGGCCTGCGCGAATGGCGGGACGCCGCGCCCTCGCGGGGGCGCCTGATCGAGCGCGTCGACCACGACGGCTGGAGCGTCGAGCAGGTCTCCGCGCCGCTGGGTGTCGTCGGTTTCGTCTTTGAGGGCCGGCCTAACGTCTTCGCCGACGCCGCCGGGGTGCTGCGCGGCGGCAACACGGTGGTGTTCCGGATCGGCAGTGATGCGCTCGGCACCGCCAAGGCCATCGTCCGCCATGCTCTGGACCCGGCGCTGGCGGCTGCGGGTCTGCCGGCCGGCGCCTGCGTCCTCCTGGAAAGCGCCGAGCACGCCGCGGGCTGGGCGCTCTTTTCCGACGCTCGCCTGTCGCTGGCCGTGGCGCGCGGCTCCGGCGCGGCGGTGGCGCAACTGGGCGCGGTGGCGCGGCAGGCGGGCGTGCCGGTCAGCCTGCACGGAACCGGCGGCGCCTGGCTGGTCGCCGACGAGACGGCGGACGCCAAGCGCTTCGCCAGCGCCGTCTTCAACTCGCTCGACCGCAAGACCTGCAACACGCTGAACGTCTGCTGCATCGTCGCCAGCCGCGCCGCCGAACTGGTCCCGCTGTTCCTGGATGCGCTGCATCGCGCAGGCGAGCGCGGCGGCCATGGCTGCAAGCTGCATGTCGCCGAGGGCGACGAGGGCCTGATCCCGGCGAGCTGGCGGGAGGCCAAGACCACCGTCCGCCGCGCCGAGGGCGATGTCGAGGAGCCGCGGGTGGAGGTGCTGGCCACCGATCAGCTCGGCCGTGAGTGGGAATGGGAAGCCACGCCGGAGGTGAGCCTGAAGGTCGTGGCCAACCTCGACGGGGCGATCGCCCTCTTCAATGGCCTCAGCCCCAGGTTCTCCGCCTCATTGATCTCAGAAGACCCGGCGGCGCACGAGCGTTTCTACGCCGCCATCGACGCCGGCTTCGTCGGCGACGGCATGACCCGCTGGGTCGACGGCCAGTTCGCCCTGAACCGGCCGGAGCTTGGCCTCTCCAACTGGCAGCACGGCCGGCTGTTGGCCCGCGGCGGCGTGCTTTCCGGCGACAGCGTCTTCACCGTCCGCATGCGCATGCAGCAACAGGATGAAGACCTGCATCGATAGCCCGCCCCCATGGTCCTTCGCGCGCTCGAGACAGAAGGCTCAGAACCTTCACCATGCCTTGGCGGTTACCCCATGAGCGGCCGTCTCGCCCCTGGGAGTTCGTCGATGCGCCACATCCTCGCCCTGGCGTCATCGCTGCTTGTCATGGGGTGCGGCCAGGCCGCGCCGCACCAGGAGCCGAGCATGGCCCGTCGTTCCGCACCCGCCTCAGCGGCAATCAGCCTGGCGCGCGTCGCGCCTAAGGGCGCCGCCGCCGCCATCGCCGTCAGCTCCGCCGCCGTCGGCGCGGACGGAAGCCTGGACCTGCGCCACTCGGCCTATGGCGCGAACCTCTCCCCGCCGCTCACCTGGACGCCGGCGACGGGCGCGGGCGCCTACGCCGTCATCCTGGAGGATCCGGACGCGCCCGGCGCCGCGCCCTTCGTTCATTGGGTCATCTGGAACATCCCCGGGACCCAGACGTCGCTGGCTGAGGGCCTTTCCAATGTCGGGAGGCTTGCCTCGCCGCAGGGCGCGCTGCAGGGCCGCAACGACGCGGGCGGGATCGGCTACTTCGGTCCACGGCCCCCGGCCGGAACCGGCGTCCACCATTACCACGTCCAGGTGTTCGCCCTCGACGGGCCCTTGAGCCTCACGGCCGAATCCGACCCCAACGCCCTCGTCGGCGCCATGCAGGGACGGGTGCTGGCCGACGGCGAACTCATCGCGACCTTCGCCGCCCCTCCGCCCCACTAGAGCACGATGCGGTTGGGCGGAATCGCCTAACCGTTGAATCGTGCTCTAGATTCAAGAGTGTAGATCCTGACTCAGAGTTTGGATCGTTTCGATCCAAACTCATCAGGATCTAGGGCGCCTGACGCAGCGGCGCCGTAGGCTCGCGGCGAATTCCCCGCTATCGTCTGGACAACCGATAGGAGGAGCGGACCATGGACGGTGAAACCGGGACGATGCAGGGCGTCGACCAAGCGTCTCTGGCGCAGATCGCGCCGGCCCTTCAGGGCGTCATCGACGCGGGCGATCTTTCCGGCGCGGTGACCCTGATCTGGCGCGGAGGCGAGGAACTGCAGTTCAATGCGCTGGGCAAGCGCAACCTCGAGACCGGCGCGCCGATGGCCCGCGACACCCTCTTCCGCATCGCCTCGATGACCAAGCCGGTGACCTCGGTGGCGGCGATGATGCTGATGGAGGAAGGCAAGCTCTCGCTCGCCGATCCGATCACCAAATGGGCGCCGGAGTTCGCCGGCATGCGGGTGCTGAAGGACCCGACCGGGCCGGTCGAGAACACCTACCCGGCGCCGCGCGAGATCACCATCGATGACCTCATGACCCATCGTTCGGGGATGGCCTACGGCTTCACCTCGATCGGCCCCATCGCCCATGCGCACCAGAAGGAGCTCGGCGACGTGCTGGCCTCCGACATGACCGAAGCGAGCTGGCTGAAGGCCCTTGGCGGACTTCCCCTCACCTATCCGCCTGGAGACCGGTTCCACTACAGCCACGCCACCGACGTGCTTGGCTTCCTGGTGGGACGAATCTCGGGAATGGGTTTCCGCGAGTTCCTGTTCAAGCGCATTTTCGAGCCGCTGGGCATGGTCGACACCGACTTCTGGGTTCCGCCGGCCAAGCGGGGCCGCGCGGCGGTGGTCTATCGCCTGAAGGAGGATCTCAGCGCGCTCGAGCCGGTCCCCTTTGCGGTCACAGACGGACCGCCCCCATTCTGCGGCGGCGGGGGCGGGCTTATCTCGACCCTCGACGACTACCTGAAGTTCGCCCGCATGCTGCTGAACGGCGGCGAACTGGACGGCGTGCGGCTGCTGAAGAGCGAGACGGTGGCGCTGATGCGGACCAACCGGCTCACCGACGCCCAGCGCGAGATCCCGTTCATGGGCATCCCCTTCTGGGCCGGCCAGGGCTTTGGCCTGGGCCTCTCAGCGATCATGGACCCGGAGAAGCAGGCCTGGATGGGCGCTGGCAGCGAAGGCTCGTTCGGCTGGCCAGGCGCCTTTGGCACCTGGTGGCAGGCGGATCCGAAAGAGAACCTGATCCTGATCTACCTGATCCAGAACTCCATGCCGCTGGGCCCAGAAGCCGCCGCGCAACTGGCCACCGGCCAGCGGATGGGCGCGCGCGTGGCCCTGCCGGTCTTCCAGAAGATGGCCTACGCGGCGATCGGGCGCTAGGCGGCCCCAGCCGGCGCGGACGCCTCGATCAGCACGCGCGCGGCCGCGCGCGCGGCGCGGGCGACGCTCGGATCACCGCGCACCAGCGCGCCGGCGATGGCGCCGTCGAGCAACAGCGCCAGTTGCATCGAGAGCGCCTCCGGGTTGGCCGCGCCGAGCCGCTTGGCCAGTTCGCGAAACCACAAGCGCCGCTCCTCCTTGAACGCCCTGGCGATAGCCCGCGCGGGGTGCTCCGGCTCGCCCAGTTCGGCGACGGCGTTGACGAATGGGCAGCCGCGGAAGCCGCGGTCGGCGAAACCCCGTTCCAGCCGCTCGAACAGCTTCAGGATCTGTTCCTTTGGCGGCGCGTCGGTGATCGGGTTCGGCCGCGCGCGCCCCTCCAGATAGGCGACGATCAGCGCGTCCTTCGACGCAAAGTGGTTATAGAGCGTGCGCTTGCTGATCCCGGCCTTCGCCGCCACCAGGTCCACGCCGACCGCGCGGATGCCCCGCCCGTAGAACAGCGCGTCGGCGGTCTTCAGGATCCGCTCGGTCATAGCGGAAGTGTCGCGGGATTTCATTACACAGCTCTGTGCATTTATGACTTGTCGCGCGTCGCGGTCTCGGCCATCGTAAATACACCGATCTGTTTACTCAATGGGAGGCGCGATTGGCCGTCTTCAACAAAGACCTGGACACCGGCGCCTGGCTGCCCTCGCCGCTGGCGCGCGGACCGTTCGCGGGGCTGCAGGGCGGCGCGGTGGCGGGGTTGCTGACCGCCGAGATCGAGCGTTTGGCCGAAGCCGAGAGCCTGGGCCGGGCCGTCGACGCCGCCGCCTGGTTCCTGCGCCCGGCGCCGTGCGAGCCGCTCCACAGCCGCGTCAGCATCGTGCACGCGCGCGGTCGCCTGGCGCTGATCGACAACATCCTCTTCGCCGACGACCCGGGACAGCCGTTCGCCCTGGTCCGGGTCACCCTGCTCGCCGACCGGGCGCTTCAGCTCGACCTGCCACCGCCTGGGACGCGCGCACCGATCGATCCTGAGCCGCTGCCGATCGCCCGCCGGGCCGCGCCGCACGGGGGGCCGTGGTTCATGGACGCCATGGAGGCGCGCCGCGGCGAAGGCGGGGTCACCTGGTTCCGGCTGAAGGAGTTGGTGGTCGA
>JBIOEF010000173.1:0-5602 GCA_044445785.1 Caulobacterales bacterium | reverse complement strand
GGGGGAGGGGGACCGCGTAGCGGTGGAGGGGGCTTGCGGGCGCCTACAGCGCCAGCTCCGCCACCACCGGTACGTGGTCGGAGGGCTTTTCCCGCGCCCTGGCGTCGCGGTGGATGACGACGCTCGTCAGGTGGTCCGCGGCCTGGGGCGAGAGCAGCAAATGGTCGATGCGGATGCCGTGGTTCCGCTGCCAGGCGCCGGCCTGATAGTCCCAGAAGGTGTAGCCGCCGGGCGTGCCGTCCACCTCCATGTAGGCGTCGGTAAGGCCCAGCCATTTCAGCGCCCGAAACGCCGCGCGGGTCTGCGGCTGGAAGAGCGCGTCGCCGGTCCAGGCGGCCGGATCGTAAACGTCCGCCGGCTCCGGGATCACGTTGTAGTCGCCGGCCAGCGCCAGCGGCTCTTCCAGGGCCAGCAGTTCCTGGGCGTGGGCTTTCAGCCGCGCCATCCACCTCAGCTTGTAGGGAAATTTCTCGGTCTCGATCGGATTGCCGTTGGGCAGGTAGATCGAGGCGACGCGCACCGGCTGCTCGCCCGAGACCACCGCCTCGATGTAGCGGGCGTGGTCGTCGCTGTCGTCGCCCGGCAGACCCTTGCGCACGTCCTCCAGCGGCGTCTTGGAGAGCAGGGCGACGCCGTTGTAGGTCTTCTGCCCGTGGACGGCGACATTGTAGCCGAGCGCCTCGAACGCCTCGGTCGGGAACCGCTCGTCGACGCACTTGATCTCCTGCAGGCAGGCCACGTCCGGGGCGGCCTCCTTGAACCAGGCGATGACGGTCTCCAGCCGCGCGTTGACCGAATTGACGTTCCAGGTGGCGATGCGCATGGCCGCTAGTTAGCCGCCGGATGGGCCTTGACGAAAGCCGCAATCGCATCTGCGACGCCGGGCGCGAGCGGGAGGCTCGGATCGGCGTAGGTGGCCAGGTTGGCGGTGCGGTCGGCGGGCGCGAGCTTCAGCATGTGGTTGACGCCCGCCAGTTCCACCAGCTTCACCCCCGGCCGTGCGCTGGCCAGACGCTCGGCGTCCGCGAGCGAGACTTGCAGGTCGGTGGTCCCCTGCAGCACCAGCACCGGTCCCCGGTAGGTCTTGACCAGTTCCGGCGGGTCGTAGCGGTACTCGTCGATCAGGTAGTTCTGGACCGCCGGTCGGAAGACCTGCGCCACCGCAGGGTGCATGCCGGTCACGTCCACGCTCTGACCGGCCTCCAGTTTGTCGATGGCGCCCAGGGCCTGGTCCAGGATCGGTGCGTTGGCCGGATTGGCCTTGAACTGTTCGCGCATGACGTCGGAGAGCCGCCGCCCGGCGGCCGAGACCAGCACCAGGCCGCAGATGTCGTTGGCGGTCTGCGCCGTGATCAGGGCGACTAGCCCGCCCTCGCTGTGGCCCAGCAGCCAGACGCAGCGCGCGCCGGTCCGGCGGCGCATGTCCGCGACCCAGGCGTGGGTGTCGGCGGCGTAGTCGGCCATGGTCATGCGCTGGGGATCGAGCGCCGCGCCGGCGCTGGCGAAACTGCCGCGCTTGTCGATCCTGACGCTGGTCACGCCCAGCCCGGCCAGCGCCTCGGCCAGCAGCCGATAGGACGAGGCTTTCACGCCAAGGGGGCTGTCGCCGTCGCGGTCGGTGGGGCCGGAACCGGGAATGATCAGCACCACCGACGCCGTCGTCGCGCCGGGCGGCGCCAGCATCGTTCCCTTCAGCACGCCCGTCGGCCCTTGGACCTCGACCAGAGTCTCAACAGGTGTGGCGGCGGCGAGGGTCATGGCGAACGCGGCGATGGCGATGGCTAGAGCGGCCATTTGATCGTCCTTCCGGGAGGCTAGGTATCATGGCTTTGCGGAACCCGTCACAGTCCGATGCGGCTGCGCACGGCGTCCTTGCGCCCCCTCCGTCACGGCGCTCCGCGCCGCGCCACCTCCCCCGTTTCACGGGTGAGGAGATGAGAGGTCGCGGCGCCGTCGCGCCTTCAACTCCTCCACCGCGCAGCGGGGGAGGGGGACCGCCACGCCATCGGCGTGGTGGTGGAAGGGGCGCAAGGCGGTGCGCACCGACCTGATCGGATCAGTCCTGCGACGACGTTCGTCAGACCGAGAAACTGACCCCGCAGCCGCAGCTGGACTTGGCGTTGGGGTTGCGCACCTTGAACTCGGCGGCGGCCAGTTCGTCGGCGAAGTCGATCACCGAGCCCTTCAAGAGCACCAGCGACATCTCGTCCACCACCGCCGTCGCCCCATCGAGCTCGATCTTGAGGTCGTCCGGCTCGGCCGTCTCGATGAGGTCGAACTTGTACTGGAACCCCGAGCAGCCGCCGCCCTCGACGGCCACGCGCAGCATCATCGGCCGGCCTTCCTGGGCGGCGATGGCGTGCAGGCGCTTGGCGGCGGCGGGGGAGAGGGTGACGGCGGTTTGGGTCATGGCTTTGGGATTCGGTTAGGCCCTTATATGAGAAGCGTTAGCGGTTCGGCAAAGAGGCGCCGGACTTTATGGGGGATTCATGGCTGCGGACGGGCACACCCGCCGGCGTGCGGCTTTCGCCGAGAACCCCTTGCAATCCAAGGGCCGGCGCTACGCCGAGCCTGACAGCCGCACCCGCACGCCCTTCGCCCGGGATCGCGATCGGATCATCCACACCTCGGCGTTCCGGCGGCTGAAGGAGAAGACCCAGGTGTTCGTCGCCCACGAGGGCGACCAGTTCCGCACCCGGCTCACCCATTCGCTGGAAGTGGCGCAGATCGCCCGCTCCATCGCCACCGCCATGGGCCTGGACGCGGACCTCGCCGAGACCATCGCGCTGGCTCACGACATCGGCCATCCGCCGTTCGGCCACGCCGGCGAGGACGAGCTGGAACGTCAGATGACGGACTATGACGGCTTCGATCACAATGTGCAGACCTTCCGCGTGGTGACGGAGCTGGAGCGGCGCTATCCGAACTTCCCGGGCCTCAACCTCACCTGGGAAACCCTGGAAGGGATCGTCAAGCACAACGGGCCGGTGAGCGCGCTCCTGGAGCGCCCGGCCTGGAAGGCGATCGTCGCCTTCGACGCGGAATTCGAGCTGGGGCTGGGCGGCTGGGCTTCGGCCGAGGCGCAGGTCGCCGCCCTCAGCGACGACATCGCCTACAACAACCACGACGTCGACGATGGCCTTTCCGCCGGCCTCTTCCAGCTGGCCGAGCTGGAGGACGTGCCGCTGATCGGCCCGATCCTGCACGGCGTCCGCGGCGACTATCCGGAACTCGATGATCGGCTGACCAAGCTGGAGGCGGTCAGGCGGATGATCGGGGCGATGGTCGACGATGTCCTCACCGAGACCGGCCATCGCGCCGCGTCGGCCAAGGTCGCCTCGGCCGAGGACGTGCGCGGCCTTGGCAAGGCGCTGGTGGCGTTCTCGGGGCCGATGCACGAGGACCTGGCCCGCCTGCGGGCCTTCCTCTTCGAGCGGATGTACCGGCACTGGCGCGTCAATCGGACGCGAAGCCAGGCGCGCCGCATTCTGGCCGACATGTTCGCCCTGTTTATGGCCGAGCCGGACGTGCTGCCCACCGAGTGGTACGCCCGCTCGCAGGCCGGCGACGAAGCGGCCCGCGCGAGGGTGGTGTGCGACTACATCGCCGGCATGACCGACCGGTTCGCCATCGAGGAGCACAACAAGCTCTTCCAGCTGGACGTCTGGAACTAGGCGTCAGGGCCTGCTGGCAGGGGCCGGGCTCTTGTAGACTGCATACGCGGCGCGATTCGCCGGGAGTCCTTTGCAATGTCCGACTACGAGCGTGAACCGCCCCTGGCCTTCGATCCGCGGCGGCCGGTGCGGGGCGCGGGTCCCGTGCCGGTGACCCTGATCGTCAGCGGTCTCATTCTCATCGCGCTGATCGGCGGGGTGTTCTTCTTCTATCGGGGCGGCATCCGCCATGCGAACGACGCGCCGGCGCCGGTGGGAACGCCGCTGGGCGACATCAAGTCCGCCGCCCCGCCGGACGGCGCCAGCAACGACGCGACCGCGGGCCTGACCATCTTCAAGACCGACAACTCCAACGCCGCCGCCGCCAACGCCGCTGCGCCGACCTTCGTCCCGCCGCCGGAAGAGCCGCAGCCAAGGCCCGGCGCCCCGGTCGCGGCGGCGCCCGCCGGCGCCGCGCCGGCCGCCCAGCCGGCGGTGGTCAACGCCGTTCCGCCGCCGCCGGCCCCGCCGGTACAGGCCACCCAGGCCAAGCCCGCCAAGCCGCTGACCATCGCCAGTCTCACCGACGCGGCCAATGCGCCCAAGCCCGCCGCCGCCAAGCCGGCGTCCAAGCCCGCCGTCAAGATCGCCGCCGCAGCGGCCGCGGCGCCGACCGCCGGCGCCGGCTGGGTGCAGATCGGCGCCTTCTCCTCGCCGGCCCTGGCGGAGAAGGGCTGGACCGCCATCGCCCGTCTGGAGCCCGCGGCCATGGCCGGCAAGGGCAAGAAGGTCGAGCCGATGACCAAGGGCGGCGAAGCGCTCTACCGCACCTACATCACCGGCTTTTCCAGCAAAGCCAGCGCCCAGGCCTTCTGCGACAAGCTGAAGGCGGCGGGAAAGTCGTGCCTGGTGAAGTGATGGGCTTGGTGAAATGACGGGCCTGGTGAAGTGATGGGGCCGGGCGAGGGCTTCCAGCCCAATCTCGACTTCGAAGCGGCCCAGCACGCCGCCGACCTGGGCGAAGCGCTGATCGTCGACCTGGACGGCTACGAGGGGCCCCTGCACGTGCTGCTGGCGCTGGCCCGCAGCCAGAAGGTGGACCTGCTCAAGCTCTCAGTGACCAAGCTCGCCGACCAGTACCTGGCCTTCGTGCGCAAGGCGCGGGCGCGGCGGTTCTCGCTGGCGGCGGACTATCTGGTGATGGCCGCGTGGCTGGCCTACCTGAAATCGCGCCTGCTGCTGCCCAAGCCAGACCAGGGCGCCGGCGAAGAGCCGGAGGCCGAGGTGCTGGCCGCGCAGCTGACGTTCCGCCTGGCGAAGCTGGACGCCATGCGCCGCGCCGCCGAGACGCTGCTGAACGGGCCGGTGCTGAAGCGCGAGCTTTTCCCGCGGGGCGATCCGGACGAGGCGCACATCGTCTCGGCCACCCGCATCGCCGGCGACCTCTATGAGCTGATGGACGCCTACATCAGCCAGCGAAAGCGGGAGATTCAACGCCACTACACGCCCGCCGCCGCCACCGCCTATCCGCTGGAGGACGCGCGCGAGCGCCTGCGGGGCCTGTTGCCAGAGCTGGCCAGCTGGACCCCGCTCACCGGCGTCGCCCCGATGGCCGCCAGCGCCGGCGGGCCCAGCCGCGCCTCGTTCCTCGCCTCGACGCTCTCGGCGACGCTGGAGTTCGTCCGCGAGGGCGACCTGGAAGCGCGCCAGCTGGAGCACTTCGCCGAGATCTACCTGCGCACGAGGCCAGCGGCGTGACGGGCGGCGACCCATTCCTCCCTCCCCCTCGTGGGGAGGGACAGGCCGCAAAGCGGCCAGGGTGGGGGACTCTGGCCACGTCAACAGAGTCCGCGCGTAGGCGATCATTGACGCGTCCGACTCCCCCACCCGTCCGACCCCCGGACGTTGTCCGGGCGTCGTCCACCCTCCCCACGAGGGGGAGGGAGGCG
>JBIOEF010000172.1:0-5675 GCA_044445785.1 Caulobacterales bacterium | reverse complement strand
GCGCCGGATCGGACCAGGCCGGGCGCGCAGCCAGGATCACGTGTGGCGCCAGCGGCGCCAATGCGGTCTGGTAGCGCCGCGCCAGCGCCCGCCGCGTGGCGACGAACCGCGGCAGCTTGGCCAGCTGCGAGACCCCCAGCGCGCAGAGGATGTCCGGCAGGCGGTAGTTGAAGCCGATCTCCCCCATCTCGTACCACCAGGGATCGGCGCCCTGCGGCCGGACCATGCCGTGGCTGCGCAGCGTCATCAGGCGCGCCGCCAGCGCTGGATCGGCGGTGGTGACCATGCCGCCCTCGCCGGTGGTCATGGTCTTCACCGGATGGAACGAGAAGGTCGCCATGGCGCCATAGCGGTTGTCGCCGGCGCGGGCCGGGACGTTGTCGAACACCATAGTCGATCCCAGCGCATGCGGCGCGTCCTCGACGATCGCCGCGTCGGCGCGGTCGGCGATCTGCTGGAGGGCCGGAAGCTCGGCGATGTCGCCGCGCAGGTGCACCGGCAGCACGGCGGCGATCTTTCGCCCGCCCGCGCGGCGCACCGCGTCTTCCAGAGCCTCGGGCGTCATCAAACCGCTCATCGGATCGACGTCGGCGAACACCACCTCCGCGCCGACGTAGCGGGCGCAGTTGGCGGTGGCGAGGAAGGTGATCGAGGGGACGATGCAGACCTCGCCCTCGGTGACGCCCAGCGCCAGCATGGCCAGGTGCAGGGCGGCCGTGCCGTTGGCGCAGGCGATGGCGTGACGCGCGCCGACGGTTTCGGCGAAGGCGGCCTCGAACGCCTCCACCTTCGGCCCGGTGGTCAGGAACTCGTCCCGCAGCGCCGCGGCCACCGCCGCCACGTCGTCATCCTCGATGGTCTGGCGGCCGTAGGGGAGGAACGCCTCAGCCACCCTTCTCCTCCACCATGGCCATCAGCGCCTGGGCCGAAAGCCACTCGGTGTTGGTGTTGCTAGCGTAGGCGAAATCCTCGGCCACCGAGCCTGGCCCGCCGTTCACGCGGAAGGGCTCGCGCGGATATTCCACGAACGCCGGCTCGATGGCGTAGCGGTCGCCAAGTTCGGCGGTGGTGCGCGCGTCATCGCCGCTGATCATCATCTCGTGCAGCTTCTCGCCCGGCCGGATGCCGACCACCTCGACGCCGGCGCCCGGGCTCATCGCCTCGACAAGGTCGGTGATCTTCATCGAGGGGATCTTCGGCACGAAGATCTCGCCGCCCCGCATCATGGTGAGACTCGAAAGCACGAAGTCGACGCCTTCCGGCAGGGTGATCCAGAACCGCGTCATCCTGGGGTCGGTCACCGGCAGGCTTTTCGCGCCGCCCGCGATCAGGCGCTGGAAGAATGGCACCACGCTGCCGCGCGATCCCACCACATTGCCGTAGCGCACCACCGAAAAGCGGGTGCCGATGTCGCCGGAGAGATTGTTGGCGGCGACGAAGGTCTTGTCGGAGGCGAGCTTGGTCGCGCCGTAGAGATTGATCGGGTTGCAAGCCTTGTCGGTGGACAGGGCGACCACCTGGCGCACGCGGTTGGTCAGGCACGCCCAAACCACGTTCTCGGCGCCCATGACGTTGGTGGCGATGCATTCGGAGGGATTGTACTCCGCCGCCGGCACCTGCTTCAGCGCCGCCGCGTGGATGACGATGTCGACCCCGCGCAGGGCCAGCGTCAGCCGCGCGCGGTCGCGCACGTCGCCCAGGAAGAAGCGCATCCGCGCCATCGCCTCGGCGCTGAAGCGCTCGCGCAGGTCGATCTGCATCTCGCTCTGCTTCAGCTCGTCGCGCGAATAGACGATCAGCTTGCGCGGCGCGTGGTCCGCCAGAACGGTCTCGACAAACCGGCGCCCGAACGAACCGGTGCCGCCGGTGACCAGGATCACCTTGCCGTCGAGATTGAGCGATGCTGGCGCGAAACGGCCCAAGCGGGCCTCCATGGCTGGCCGCGGTGGATGCGCGGCGCAACATGGTTAACAGCGCGCTCGTAAAGAGACCGTCAACCGGCGAGGCGCACCCTCGGGGCATGACTCGCCGCCTCGCCCTCATCGCCGCCCTCGCCCTCATTCCCGCCGTCGCCACCGCCCAGGAGAACGGGCAACGCAAGCGTGGCGGGGGCGATTCCTTCATCCAGCTCAACACGCTGACCGCCACGACTATGCGCTCGGACGGCCGCCGCGGGGTGATGACGGTGGAGGCGGGCGTCGACGTCCCCGACCAGGGCCTGCGCGGCCGGGCCCTGGCGTCAACGCCGCGGCTGCAGGCCGCCTACGTCGAGGTGGTGCAGACCTACGCCGCGGGCCTCCCCGCCGGCGCGGTGCCCAACATCGACTACCTGGAGCGCGAGCTGCAGCGCCAGACCGACATGATCCTCGGCCGCCCAGGCGCGCGCCTGCTGCTGGGAACCGTGCTGGTGAACTGAGGCGTTGCGGCTAGCCCGCCGCCTCGTCCATGAGCTTGGCGAGTTTCACGTCCAGTTCGGTCACCCCGCCGGCGTCGTGGGTGGCGAGTGTGACCTCGACCCGGTTGTAGACGTTGAACCACTCCGGATGGTGGTCGAGCTTCTCGGCGGCCAGGGCCACGCGGGTCATCCAGCCGAAAGCGGCGTTGAAGTCGGCGAACTTGAAGGTCTTGGTGATGGCGTCGCGGCCCTTGGCCTCGCCCCAGCCCGGGAGGTTCTTGAGCGCCGCCGGCGCGCCGATCTTCGGCGGACGGCTCACGCCTCGACCGTCTGCGGGAACGTGAGGCCCGTCGCGCGCGCGAGGTCGTCTAGCGCCTGGGCCTCGGTCACCACCTTGATCGCGGCCATGCCCAGCGCCGCCGCCGGCTTGCAGTTGACCCCCAGGTCGTCGAGGTAGACGCAGGCCTTCGGCTCCACGGTCAGCAGCTCGCACATCATCAGATAGATCTTCGGGTCGGGCTTCCTGACGCCCGCCTTGGAGCTTTCGATGATCGCGTCGAACATCAGCATGATGCTCCCCGCCCGCGAGGCGCCCTCGGGGCTGGCGGCCATGCCGGGCCCATGGCCCTGGACCATGTTGTTGGTGATGCAGCCGACCTTGAAGCGCCGCTTGCAGGCCCGCAGCGCCTCCACCATCCGCGGGCGCACGTCGCCGGAGAGCAGCGGCAGCACCTCGGCCCCGCGCACGGGATGACCAAGGTCGGTGGACTCCTGAAGGAACTTCAGGTCGAAGCCCGCCCGGTCGATCTCCGCCCGCTCGAACCTGGCCCAGGCGTTGTCGTGGGGGTTGGTGGCGTTGACCGTGCGGATCAGGTCCTTGGGCAGGCCCCGCTGGGCCTCGTACCGGTTGAACGCCTCGAAGGGCGAGGTGGTGAACACCCCGCCGAAATCCCACAGCACCGCTTCTACAGCCACGTCAGCATCCTGTTCCGCGCAAAGTCGGCGGACGCTAGTGAGGGCGGGCGCTCTTCGCAAGCGTCAGTCGCCGCGCCGCTTCGCGCCAGGGGTGAATGGACGGGCGCAAGCGGCGGGGGCATGGTTGAGATGGCCCCAAACACCTTCAGCCCTGCGACGGGAGCGATCATCGTCATGCGCGTGCGTTCAGCAGTGTCGGCCCTGGCCGGCGGTTTGGTCCTGGGATGGGCCGCGATGGCCCAGGCGGCCAGCGCCGCCCCGCCGCCCGCCGCGCCGATCTTCTATTGCCCCAAGCCCGCGACGCCGGCGACGACCACCCACCAATACGCCTGCCCCACGCACCGCCTGGCCCGCGCCGGCCATCACGGACGCCGCCATCACGGCGAGCGCGAGCTGGCCCGGTCCGGCGACGTCTCCGCGAGCCAGGCGTTCATCTATCACTACGAGCGTCTGCACCATGGCTTCGACGCCCGCGCGGCGGACGCGGCGTGGCGCGAGCACGACGTGGTCGGCGATCACGACCGCGCCAGCGGGTCGCACGATCTGGATGATCGCGGCGACGCCGACGCCAGGGTGCGGCGCGATGATGGCGGCAGCGGCGAGCGCGATGAACACCGCCTGACCGAAGACGGCCACGGCGACCAGATCGATCGCATGGAGCACATGGACCGCATGCGTCACATGGGTGATGGCGGCCGCGGCGAGATGATGATGGACCACATGGGCCCCGATGGGGGCGACCAGCACGCCTTCGGCTACGAGGAACACGGAGCCAGCGCCGGCGCTCGCTATGGCTACACTTACGAGCGGCGTGAAGGCGGAAGCTCGCACGGCTGGACATTCGACGGGGGCGACGTCCGCGGCCGTCACTGGAGCAGCGACGACGGCTGGACCGATGGCGGACACGGTCATGACGGCCACGGCGAGGATCGCTACAGCTGGAACGACGGGGGCCGTGACGGGCGCGACCATTCCGGCGGCTGGCGCGGCGAACATCGGGGCTGGTACGACGCCGACGGCGAAGGCTACGGCGTGGCCGGCCGCGACGCCCACGGCTACCTGGTGTGGCCGGGCAAGACCCCGCCGGACGAGGTCACGCGGTAGGGCCTAGGCCCCGCCGCACATGTGTTCGGAGTCGGCGTCGCTCCAGGCGCCCAGGGTGCGCAGGTTGGCGGCGGCGTAGATCTTGCCGCGGTCATCGCCGGCCGGGCAGTTGCGCGGCAGGCTGACCAGGCACACCAGCACCGGATCGCCCGGCCGCGAGCGATCGATCGCGGCAATGGTGTCGTAGGAGACCTGGTCCGCGCCATTGGCCATGTTCACCGCGCTGCCGCTGCCAGGCATGCCGTCCAGGCGCGTGCCGACATTCGAGATGGTGGTGAGGGCGCAGGACCCTTCGAGGGTGGGGAGCGCCGTCGGCGTTTCGGCGACGCTGCGCAGCCAGCCGAGCTGGGCGGTGATGAAGCGCTTCAGGCAGGCGCGGTCGTGACCGCAGCCGACGTCGCGGGCCTTCAGCCATGCCCGCTGGACCTGCCTCAGGGCCGGCTCCTGCGCCAGCCGCTGGGCGTAGGCGACGCCGATCGCGCTATCGAGCGAAGAGAGCTGCGGATCGCCGCAGATGGCGAACTCGCTCGGCGCCGCGGCCTGGTTGCAGTTGAACGACGCCGCGCGCGCGGCGTGGGGACCGACGGCGATCGATGCGGTGAGGATCCCCGCGGCGCCGAGCGCGGCGACTGTCGCCATGGTGACAATACGCATGAGTGATCTCCAGCTTCCGTCCCCTTTGCGGGAGGGGCGGGGGTGCAAGCGCCACCGTCAGCCGGTTAGGGCGGTAAGACAATCCCCAAGCCAGGTGAGGGGAATCCGGGTGGCGCATTCCCACCCATCACGGCATTGTCCGCCGCCATGGCGCTGATCCTCAACATCCTGTGGTTCATCTTCGGCGGGTTCATCTCGGGGCTCGCCTGGCTGCTCGCGGGCGTGCTGCTGGCTATCACCATCGTCGGGCTGCCGTGGAGCGCGGCGGCGTTCCGCATCGCCGGGTTTTCGTTCGCCCCGTTCGGCCGCCATGTCGTGCCGCGCCAGGCGCTGAACGGCCGCGGCGACCTTGGCGCCGGGCCGATCGGCTTCCTCGGCAACGTGATCTGGGTGCTCCTGGCCGGCTGGTGGCTGGCGCTGCACCACCTGGTGTTGGGCATCGGCCTGATGATCACCATCATCGGCATTCCGTTCGGGCTGCAGCACCTCAAGCTGGCCCTGATCTCGTTCGCGCCGATCGGGCAGGAAGTTATCGACGGCTAGGGGT
>JBIOEF010000171.1:0-5732 GCA_044445785.1 Caulobacterales bacterium | reverse complement strand
TGTTCCGCGCCACCGGCCCGACCTCCGCCGCCGTGGTCGAGGTGAAGATCGGGGCCAAGAAGGACGGCACGATCACCGCCGCCGACGTGACCCTGAAGTACCAGGCCGGCGCCTTCCCCGGATCGCCCGTCGGGGCCGGCAGCATGACCGCGCTCGCCTGCTACGACATTCCCAATTTCCGCATCGTCGGCTGGGATGTGGTCACCAACAGCCCCAAGGTCGCCGCCTACCGCGCCCCTGGCGCGCCGATCTCCGCGTTCGGGGTCGAGAGCGCGCTGGACGAGCTGGCGCAGAAGCTGGGAATCGATCCGATCGGCCTGCGCGCCCAGAACGGCGCCCGGGACGGGGTCAAGGCCGCCTACGGCCCGACCTTCCAGAACATCGGCTTCCTGGAGACGCTGGAGGCGATCAAGAGCCACCCGCACTACAAGACCAAGCTCGGGCCCAATCAGGGCCGCGGGCTGGCGGCGGGCTTCTGGTTCAACGTCGGCGGCGAATCCACCGCCGCCTTGCACCTTGGCGAAGACGGCACGGCCACCGTGGTCACCGGCAACCCGGACATCGGCGGCTCGCGCGCGTCGATGGCGATCATGGCCGCCGAGACGCTGGGCGTCACCGTCGACCGCGTGCGCCCGGTGATCGCCGACACCGCCTCGATCGGCTACTCCATGCTCACCGGCGGCAGCCGCACGACCTTCGCCACCGGCATGGCCGTGGTCCAGGCGGCCGAGAAAGTGGTCGCCGAGCTGCGGCGCCGCGCCGGCGTCACCTGGAGCGTCCCCATCGAGCAGGTGGCGTGGAAGGACGGGGCGGCGATCTGCCTGGATCCCGCCAAGCCCGACGCCAAACCGCTGACGCTGGAGGCGCTGGCCAGCAAGTCGGCGCGCACCGGCGGGCCGATCTCGGCGGAGGTGTCGCTGAACGCTCAGGGCGCTGGCCCAGGCTTCGGCGTTCACCTCTGCGACGTCGAGATCGATCCGGAGACCGGGCACGTCACCGTGCTGCGCTACACCGCCGCCCAGGACGTCGGGCGGGCGATCCATCCTTCCTACGTCGAGGGCCAGATCCAGGGCGGCGTCGCCCAGGGCGTCGGCTGGGCGCTGAACGAGGAGTACATCTTCGACCGCGACGGAGCGATGGAGAACGCCGGGTTCCTCGACTACCGCGTGCCGGTGGCCTCGGACCTGCCGATGATCGAGACGGTGATGATCGAGGTGCCCAACCCGCGCCACCCCTTCGGGGCCAAGGGCGTTGGCGAAGTGCCGATCGTGCCGCCGCTGGCGGCCATCGCCAATGCGGTCAGCGCCGCCATCGGCGTTCGGATGAAGGACCTGCCGCTCTCGCCGCCGAAGATCCGCGCCGCGCTGGACGCCAAGGGGGGCTGAGCCCTTGGTCCACGTCGTCGCCGCCGGCGGAGACTATGCCCGCTTCACCGGCGGGACGAACGAGTTCGAGGTGGCGGCGGCGACGGTGCGCGAGATGATCC
Organism: Caulobacterales bacterium; assembly: GCA_044445785.1. Lineage (GTDB taxonomy): Bacteria > Pseudomonadota > Alphaproteobacteria > Caulobacterales > Caulobacteraceae > Acaudatibacter. The sequence goes on along the minus strand of JBIOEF010000171.1, from coordinate 4,246 downwards.
TGGCGCTGGAGGCCCAGTATCCGGGCCTGGGCGACTATGTGGAAAGCCGCATGGCCATCGCCATCGACGGCGAGATCCACCAGGACGCCTGGGGCGAAACGCTGGGCCAGGCGAGCGAGGTCTATCTGATCCCGAAGATCGGCGGCGGGTAGAGCAACGTCGGCTTAGCTTTGTGCGTCTCGTCGGCGTTGGAAGATTGAACCACGAACCACACGAACGAACGCCCCCGATGTCTGTCATCCCGGAAGCCGCGCAGCGGCTATCCGGGACCTCCTGTCGCTGCTCACCGGGTTGAGATCCCGGCTCTCCAGCCCGCTGCGCAGACTTGCGGCCGGGATGACAGGCAAAGGGTGAGTGTTCGTGTGGTTCGTGTGGTTCGTGGTCAGTTCTTCGGCGGTTTGGGCCACGCGCCCCGCTATTCCAGCTGACCCGACGGCGCTATAGGCGTCCCTACTCCGCCATCGCCTCGCCCGAGCCGCCGAACTCCTTGGGGAAGTCCTTCAGCTTGGGGAGGCCATCCTTCATCGGCAGCACCGTCTCCGAATAGTTGATGTGCACGCCGGGGGCGAAGGCCAGGGTCGGCAAGGTGGCGGCGAAGACGTCCACCAGGCCCAGCGTCGGATGGTTGGTCATCAGGTGGCCGCCGCACTTGGCGCAGTACTGCCGCTGGCTGAGCTCGGTCTTCTGATAGGTCGCCAGGTGCTCCGCCCCGGCGGTGACCCGCACGTCCTCCGGGCGCCACAGGCTGAAGGCGTTCACCGGCCCGCCGGACCAGGAGCGGCACGAGCGGCAGTGGCAGTAACCCATCGCCTGAGGCGCGCCGGTCGCTTCCAGTTCGACCGCGCCGCAGAAGCAGCTTCCCTTGTGGCTCATCGTGCTCTCCTTGCCAGATTGGATTGGCTCCCGGTCCGGTGATACACCGGTCGGGCGGTTTCGAGGCGCCATCGAAGGGTGCCCACGCTTTAGGGAGCTGACCATGAGCGACGGCGCCATCGACATCAAGGACGACGCGAGCGCGCTGGCCTATTCGACCCCGCTGGCGGAGTTGAACGTCGCCCAGCCGGAGCTGTTCACGGCCAACGCCATCTGGCCCTACTTCGAGCGCCTGCGCCGCGAGGCCCCGGTGCATTTTACCGCCGAGAGCGCCTACGGCCCCTACTGGTCGGTGACCCGGTACAACGACATCATGGCCGTCGACACCAACCACCAGGTGTTCTCCTCCGCCGACGGCATCGCCATGCAGAGCCTGGAGGCCAAGGCCGAGGCGGCCAAGCGCCCGACCCGTCCCAGCTTCATCTCCATGGACCCGCCCCGGCACGACGAGCAGCGCAAGGCGGTGAGCCCGGTGGTGGCGCCGGCGAACCTGCAGCAGATGGGCCCGGTGATCCGCGAGCGCGCCGGGGTGATCCTGGACAACCTGCCGATCGGCGAGGAATTCGACTGGGTGGACCTGGTCTCCAAGGAACTCACCGCGATGACCCTGGCGACCCTCTTCGACTTCCCGTTCGAGGAGCGGCGGCGGCTGACCCACTGGTCGGACGTGCTGACCAACGCCCCCGGACACGGCCCGGTGACCAGCTGGGACCAGAAGCGCGAGGAGGTCGCCGAGTGCTTTTCGGTGTTCGATCAGATGTGGAACGCGCGGGTGAACGCCGAACCGAAGTTCGACCTCATCTCGATGCTGGCCCACGCCGAGGCCACGCGGGACATGGACCCCAACGAGTACCACGGCAACGTCGGCCTCCTGATCATCGGCGGCAACGACACCACGCGGAACACCATCTCCGGCTCGATCTTCGCGCTCAATCAGCACCCGGATCAATATCGCAAGCTGGTCGCCGACCCATCGCTGATCCCCTCGATGGTCTCCGAGACCATCCGCTGGCAGACGCCGCTGGCGCACATGGCCCGCACGGCGACGCAAGATTTCGAGTTCGGCGGCCAGCGGATCCGCGAGGGCGACCGGGTGACCATGTGGTATGTCTCCGGCAACCGCGACGAGACGGTGATCGAGAACCCCAACGCCTACATCATCGATCGCCCGCGCCCGCGCATGCACCTCTCGTTCGGCTTTGGCGTGCACCGGTGCGTCGGTAACCGCCTGGCCGAGCTGCAGCTGACGATCATCTGGGAAGAGATCATGAAGCGCTTCCCGACCGTCGAGCTGGCGGGCGAGCCCACGCGCACCCACTCGGTGTTCGTCAAGGGCTACGAGACCCTGCCGGTGATCATCCCCACCCGCCACTAGCGCGCCGCCGGCCGCAAGGAGCCCCGCCTTGAACGAGATCGACCGCATGCTGATCGAGCACGCCTGCGCCAAGCTGGTGGCCGACTACGCCTATTTCGCCGACCACGGACCGCGCACGGCCTTCGCCGAGCTCTTCACCGAGGACGGGGTGCTGGCCCTGCCGACCGGCGAGAGCCGCGGGCGCAAGGCGCTCGCCGAAGGCGGCCTGCCGGCGGGCCTGACCACCCAGCATTCCATGTCCAACGTGCGCATCCGCGCGATCAGCGAGAGCGAGGCGGAGGGCTCTGCGTACCTCACCCTCTACATCGCCCGCCGGCCCGATCCGGAGAAGCCGGCCGAGACCAAGATCGCCGCGCCCACCAATGTCGGGATGTACGTCGACCGGTACCTGAAGACCACGGACGGCTGGCGCATCGCCACGCGCCGCTACGAGCCCTCGATCGTGCGGGCGGCGGCGGGGTAGCGCCCTGCCCCCTTCGACCCTGGTCACGACCCCGTTGCGCGTCGCGCTCGCCCTCCCCGCCGGTGCGATCGTGGGCGGCGTCCTGGCGACGGCTGTCTACTTCATCGTGGCGAGGCTCCATTTCGGCGTCGGAGCGGAAGACCCGGAGCCCATACCGGCCGCCTTCGTCGGATCGTTGATCTGCGGGATCGGGCTCGTCGCGGCGTCGCCCCTCTGGCTGCTGTTGCACAGCTTGCGGCTGCGCGACTGGTACGTCGCGACGATGTTCGGCGCTGCATTGCCGATCATCGCCGCGGTTGCGTTGGCGGTGGCGACTGTGGCCGTCCATCGCATTGCGCCGCCAGTCGCCTACGCTTACCCGCGTTTGGCGCTTCTTCTGCTGATGGCAGGGGCCACAGGGGGTGTCGTTGGCCTGGCGGTCTGGCGTATCGCCTATCGCCGCGCTCCATAGGTCGGCTCAGGATCGAACGCGACCTTCGAACACCGTCATTCCGCAACGGGCCTGCGCTTCAGCCGGTAGGTTTCGTCGTAGTCGGCGAGGGGCGGGTAGACGATGACCGGCGCTTGGCTGATGCCCACGACGCGGGCGCGGTAGTCGGCCAGACGCGACGCGCGAGCCTGGTCGTCCAGCCTGGCGGGCGCATGCACCAGGAACGGCTGCACGACGGTGAAACCGACGAAGCGCAAGATGCCGTGGTTGATCGGAAAGAGGATGCCCTCCATGGCGCCGTTGAGACCGTCGGCGCCATACATGGTTTCCGGTCCGCCGACGGTGATCGAGCACATGGCGCGTCTGCCCGCCAGGACGCCGTTGTCGTACCATTTGCCGCCGCCGTAGAGCTTGCCGCCGGCCGCGAACACCCGGTCGACCCACCCCTTGAGGATGGCCGGCAAGCCGAACCACCACATGGGAAACTGCAGGATCAGCACATCGCACCAGAAGAGCTTCTCCATCTCGGCGTCGAGCTCCGCCGCGAAGCCGTCGACCTTAGCCGCATGGGCCTCCTCGTTCTGCTGCTTGAGGTAGTCCGGGTCCAGGACGGTGGTGAAGTTCCGCCGGTCGGAGACCGGATTGAAGCCCATGGCGTAGAGGTCGGAGACCACGACCTCGTGCCCGGCGTCCCGCAACGCCGACGTCGCCTCGCGGGTCATGGCGCCGTTGAAGCTCTTGGGTTCGTGGTGCGCGTGGACGATGAAGAAACGCATCTTGGACGACGCCTCGCCACGCGGCCCCGTCACCCCAGCAGCGCCGCCACCGCCCGTTTGGCCATCACCCGCACCAGCTGGGCGCGGTATTCGGCCGAGGCGTAGAGGTCGCTGTTGAAGCCGCCGTGGTCGATGGCCGCGCCGTCGATCGAGGCCGGGTCGAGGCGCGCGGTCAGCGCCGCCTCGAGCGAGGTCGCCCGGAACGCGCAAGGACCGGCGCCGGTGACGCCGACGCGGAGGGTTCCGGCGAAATCGGCGACGAAGACGCCCACCACCGCGTAGCGCGAGGCGGAGTTGGCGAACTTGCGATAAGCGGCGCGCGTTGGGAT
>JBIOEF010000170.1:0-5786 GCA_044445785.1 Caulobacterales bacterium | reverse complement strand
TGGACCTGAAACACGTTCTTCGCGAGATCGAGACCGATCGTGATAGTCTTCATGGTGGATGGCTCCTGCCTAAGTGGTCGCTCTATCGACGGCCACCCTATGGCGCTCAGATGCCGCAAACAGGGGCCATCCACCCCATCAAGGCAAATGCACCAGTCGGTTGACAATGCCCGACAGCCCACTACCGAAGATATTCAGGTCTAGGCAGAAGCGTCCTGGGCGGCGCTGCCACTCCACATTGACGGGCCGGCGCTCCCTGGTCGCGGGGACCATCCCTGTCGCCTTGTCGCCGCCGTTCCAGGTCAGCAGGAGGATGACCGGCGCCGCGCCGGACGCGTGCGCCACGGCATCGAGCAAGCGCTGGTCGGCTACCCCGAGGTCGGAATGGAGGGTTAGGAACCGCGCCAAGGCCGACTGGCCCCAATCAGACCGGCGCCCGGCGATACATCAGTGGGAATTAGCGATGCAGGCGCGATATTCCGCCTGAGCCCGGCCCATGCACGAGGGGCGGCTAGCCGACGCTCCCTTTCTGCAGGCTTGCTCGGCCTGTGTCAGAGCCGTGCGGCACGCTGATGGGTCCGACGTGTGAGCCCCGCCGCCCCCTCCGGAGCCGCCCGAACCACCGTTCTGACTGCCGTCATGAGGGGACGGATAGGCGCCCACAGTGCCCGCATCGCCGCCCTCGGTCGTGAGCCTGCAGGTTTTCGAGCCATCTTTGTTGAGCTCGTACTTCAGGCATTTGTCAGAGCCCGCCGAGGTCGATGCGCAAGCCAGCGAGGCGGACAAAATGAACGCGAAGAACACCGGGTGCTTGATCATCTCGTTCTCCTGGTGGGGGCCGACATTGCATCGTTAGCCCGGTGAACACTATCAAGGCGCCTTGCGGCTTGGCGACATCCAAAATCAACATGAAGACATGACAACGAGGGCATTCAACTTCTTGGCGATCCCAGATCTGACGTTGCTGAAGAGGGCCGTCGCCAAACACTTCAACGTGGAGCCTCACCAAGTCTGTGTCTACACCAACACCTTCGACATCGACCCGCCGTTCAATGACGAGAAACCGGGAGCGCAGTGGGCCGAGTTCGAAGCCAGCGCAACAAGCGTCTACTTCAACGACAGCGACCAAGGGCATGGACCGGTCTGCGCCTGGTGTTCGGTGCAGACCCGGAATCCCACTGAGAACAACTTCGAGGATCGGCCTCTCGCCAGGACAATGGCGGCGGTCTTGAACCAGACCATTGTGTTTCGAGATCCAGTTCCCGACCCGCGAGACCACCCTATTGTCGAAGCAGCCCAAATTGCCGTCACGCCAGACGGCAAGGAAGTGGAGATGTGGTTCGTCGAGTACGGTGAGAACGGAGAGTCGAGGAATGATCTCTTCAGACGGGACGAGCTTTAGTCCAAGCGAGCATCCACATTGCCACCACCTAGGTTCTGTTGACGAAGTGCCGGACCCAGAGGCGGGTCGAGGCGATGAGGATGAAGCCGAGGTAGCTGTCGGCGGTCTTGTCGTATCGGGTGGGCAGTCTGCGGCTGTGCTTGAGCTTTGAGAAGCAGCGTTCGACGACGTGCGCCTCTTCTCCGTGGCGAGGACCGGCGTCCAGGGATTCTGACAGCAAAGCCCGACAGGGAACGCGAGGCTAAACCTGTGACTGACCTCACCCCCCACCCCGCCGAGACGGCGCCAAAGGATGGGCGGGCGCTGCGAGGCCACTTCGTGCGCTCCGGGACGTCAGCCGTGATGTTCAAAGCCGTTTCTTGGGACTCCGAAGGCCGGCGATGGGTCAGTCTGACCGGATCGCCTATCGACGGAACGTGGCAGCTTCTAGCCTGGGCAGCGGCTAAGAGCCGGCTGGAGCTAGCCCTTGCGAATGACCGCCTTGGTCCGAAAGCGGTCTCGCCGGGTTCGGCTCGGAGGAACCTTGATCGTGCGGACAGAGCCAATGACCGAGCCGGCATTGTCAAGGCAACTGAGTAAAGCGCATTTTCGTGCGAATCACGGGCAGCGTGCCGGGCGAAAAGCTGAGCAAAATCAGACACGGTCTCGGCCCGGATGCGCGCCTAAACCAAGTATTCCCGTTTGCCTTGACAACGCCATCGAACCAGCGAAACGGGTCGTCGGGGGACTTCTTCGGGCGGGCCATCACCACCCCCTAAAGGCGGCCCCTTACCGACTGGTGCATTTCAGCTGACAAAGCCTTCCGCTGGCTTATCTGGCGCCCGACCTTATCGAGATGATCCTGGAGGGGCGGCAACCTCAAGCGCTCTCGTTGCAGGCCCTGACTCAAAAGCCTCTGCCGCGGCTATGGATCGCTCAGCGCCGGGTGATCGCCAGCTTCGGCTGACCTGACCAACTTGCCGGTCCCTGTTCTGCGCCGCTACCGTCCCTGTTACGGTCCTGATCGTTCCCTGTTCGGTGGTTTTCAATTCCCTGTTTTGAGGCGTAGGGAATTTGGTGATTGGGACTTATGAAAACCCCGCACTATCAGCGGCTTGGGCGCAAAGGCAAACGCGGGCGCGGACGCGTGCAGGGGCCGGAAAAACGCGATTTTCCCTGTAGAGATCCCTGTTAGCAGGGAATTACAGGGACGCGGGCAACGGCGAAAGTGGACATTTTGAAGAGAGCCTGGAGAAATGGGGCTCGAAAGGGGCGGAAATCCCCCGTACGCCTGCGCGTGGAGACGTCTCCGTGCAAAAAACCCTCGCACAAGTCGCGGTAATGTCGTCGAAATTCGCCGCAGACCCTGCAAACCGTGGGACATGGCGGACTGCCTGGTGGACGCGGCAGGGATTGAACCTGCGACCTATCGCGTGTGAAGCGACCGCTCTCCCGCTGAGCTACGCGTCCGTTCGTCCAGGCAGGACCGGGCCAGGCAGGACCGGGCCGGGAAGGACCGGGCTAATAGCCGCACGCCGGCGCGCGAGCAAGCGGCGGGCGGCGGCGGGCAGTTCGTCGAAGTGGCCGATCAGGGCGTCGGCGCCCAGCTCGCTGGCCGGGATCTCGGTGTAGCCGAAGCTGACCAGGGCGATGGGCGCGCCGGCGGCCCGGGCGGCGTCGAGGTCGGTCTTGGAATCGCCGACCATCAGCGCACGGCCGAGCTGCCCGCCGGCGGCCTCGATGGCGAAGGTCAGGTGGCGGGGATCGGGCTTGGAAACGCCGGCCGCGTCCGGACCGACGACGGCGGCGAAGCGCTGGGTCATACCGAGGGCGTCAAGCAGGGCGACGGAGAGGTTGGTGCGCTTGTTGGTGCAGACCGCCAGGATAGCGCCGTCGCCGACCAGCTCGTCCAAGGCCGCGAGCACGCCTGGGAACGGGCGGCTCTCGTCGGCGATGCGGGCCATGTAGAGATCGATGAAGCGATCGAAGAGCGGCGTCATCTCCGCCGGCGAGACGGCCCGGCCGGCGGCGGAGAAGCCGCGCTCGATCAGCGCCCGCGCGCCGTGGCCGATCATGGCGCGGATGTCGCCGAGGGGCACGGTCGGCAGGCCGCGCTCGGCGAGGATCGCGTTCAGCGTCCCGCCCAGGTCCGGGGCGGTGTCCACCAGGGTGCCGTCGAGGTCGAAGGCGATCACAGCGCCGGCAAGAGGATCGATGTCGGCGCCCACGGGCTTCTCCGGTCGAAAGCCTGCGCCGTTTCGGCTAAAGCCGGGGCGAAGACAAGCTTCATCGGAGTCGCCTAATGACAGCACGCGCCGCCGTGATCCTGGCCGCCGGCCAGGGGACGCGCATGAAGTCGCCGATCCCCAAGGTGCTGCACCTGGTGGGCGGCCGCGCACTGATCGACCATGCCATCGATGTGGCGCAGGGCCTGGGCTGCGAGCGGATCGTGGTGGTGCTGGGGACCGGCGCGCCGGCCGTGCGCGCCCATGTGGCAGCCAGGCTGGGGGAGGGGGCGATCGCCGTCCAGGACCCGCCGCTCGGCACCGGCCACGCGGTGCTGGCGGCCAAGGCGGCGCTGGAGGGCTTCGTCGGCGACTTGGTGGTGACTTATGGCGACAGCGCGCTGATCACCGCCGAGGCGGTCTCGCCGGTTTTCGACCTGCGGGCGGCCGGCGCCGACATCGCCGTGCTGGGCTTCCACGCGGCGGACCCCGGCGGCTATGGCCGGCTGATCGTCGGCGGCGGCGGCATCCTGGAGCGGATCGTCGAGGCCAGGGACGCCAATCCGCACGAGCTGGCGATCACCGCCTGCAATTCCGGCGTCCTGGCGGCCTCCGCGCCGCTGCTCTTCGATCTGCTGGCCAAGGTCGGGCGGCAGAACGCCAAGGGCGAGTACTACCTCACCGACGTGGTCGGCCTGGCGACCGAGGCGGCCAAATCCGTCCGCGTCGCCTTCGCGCCGGAGTCGGTGTTCCTGGGGGTCAACAGCCAGGCCGAGCTGGCGCAGGCCGAGGCCGCGTTCCAGCGCAACCGCCGCGCCGAACTGATGGAGGCCGGGGTCACGCTGGTGGCGCCGCAGAGCGTACAGCTGGCCTGGGACACGGCGATCGAGCCCGGCGTCGTGGTCGAGCCGAACGTGGTCTTCGCGCCCGGCGTCATCGTCGAGACCGGGGCGGTGATCCGCGCCTTCAGCCACCTGGAGGGGGCGCGGGTGCGCTCCGGCGCCATCGTCGGCCCTTACGCGCGCCTGCGTCCCGGCGCCGACATCGGCGAGGACGCCCATATCGGCAATTTCGTCGAGGTGAAGAAGGTCACGGTGGGCAAGGGCGCCAAGGCCAACCACCTCGCCTATCTGGGCGACGGCTCGGTGGGCGCGGGCGCCAACATCGGCGCCGGGACCATCTTCTGCAACTACGACGGCTTCGACAAATACGAGACCCATGTGGGCGAGGGCGCCTTCATCGGCTCCGACACGGCCCTGGTGGCGCCGGTGCGCGTCGGCGCTGGCGCCTACATCGGCTCCGGCTCGGTGATCACCAAGGACGTCTCCGCCGACGCCCTGGCGCTCGCCCGCGGCCTGCAGGTGGAGAAGCCCGGCTGGGCCGCCGCCTTCCGCGAACGCAAGCAGCGTGAAAAGGCCGCCAAGCGATGACTCCGGACGAGCAGAAGCGCATCGCCGGCGAAGCGGCCGCGGCGCTGGTGGAAGGCGGCATGACCGTGGGCCTCGGCACGGGCTCGACCGCCGTCTGGTTCGTCCGGGCGTTGGCGGCGCGGGGGCTGGACGTCACCGGCGTGGCGACCTCGAGTTCCACCGCCGACCTCGCCGCCTCGCTCGGGCTCAAACTTGCCAGCCTGGACGAGGCCGCCAGGATCGACCTCACCGTCGACGGCGCCGACGAGATCGGGCCCGGACTCGGTCTGATCAAGGGCGCCGGCGCGGCGCTGCTGCGCGAGAAGCTGGTCTGGGAGGCGTCGGCCCGCTGCGTGGTCATCGCCGACGCCGGCAAGCGGGTGGCGCGGCTCGGCAAGTCCCCCCTGCCGATCGAGGTCATCGCCTTCGGGCACAGGTCGACGGCGCTCCGGATCTGTGACGCCCTGGCCGAATGCGACATCGGCGTTGCGCCCCGCCTGCGCATCCGCGACGGCGCTCCGGTGATGACCGACAGCGGCAACCTGATCTACGACGCGGCCTGCGGCGCCATCGCCGATCCGGCCGCCCTGGCTGCCGCGCTGAAGAGCGTCACCGGCGTCGTCGAGCACGGCCTCTTCCTGGATCTCGCCGACCTGGCCCTGATCGGAACCGACGACGGGGTGGTCAGCCTGCAGCCGTAACCCTCCCCCCTGTGGGGAGGGTGGGCGCGCAGCGACCGGGTGGGGGGCTCTCCCCGTGAACCTGGCCGGC
>JBIOEF010000169.1:0-5789 GCA_044445785.1 Caulobacterales bacterium | reverse complement strand
GCCAGTCCCTGCCGCCGCGCCGCCGCCCGCTGAAGCGCCGGCCGCCCCGGCGGCCAACGACTACGGCGACAAGGCCAACTGGCTCTGCTGGCCAGGCCGCGCTGACGGCTGCCAGGACGACCTCACCGCCACCATCGCCAAGGCCGACGGCCCGCTGGCCAAGGAGGCGTTCAAGGCCGATCCCAAGGCGCCGATCGACTGCTTCTACGTCTATCCGACGGTCTCGCGCGATCCGACCCCGGTCAGCGACATGGTGGTCAAGCCCGAGGAGACGAACGTGGTCCGGATCCAGGCGGCGCGGCTCACCGCCAAGTGCCGGCTCTACGCGCCGATGTACCGCCAGTTCACCCTGACCGCGCTCTCCGCCTTCATGAACCGTCCGCCCGCCGCGCCGGGCGCGCCCCCCGCGCCGCCGCCGCCGCCCCGTCCGCAGGTCGGGTACAACGACGTCAAGGATGCCTGGAACTACTACCTGCAGCACGAGAACCATGGGCGGGGCGTCGTGCTGATCGGCCACTCCCAGGGCTCGGGCGTGCTCACCCAGCTGATCAAGAACGAGATCGACGGCAAGCCAGCGCAGAAGCAGGTGGTCTCGGCGATCCTGATGGGGACGGTGCTCAGCGTGCCGGTCGGCAAGGACGTCGGCGGCGACTTCCAGACCATGCCGCTCTGCCATTCGGCCAGCCAGCTGGGCTGCGTCATCGCTTTTTCCTCGTTCCGCGAGACCAGCCCGCCGCCGGAGAATTCGCTGTTCGGCCGGCCGCGCTTCGGCGGTCAGGGCATGGAGGCCGCCTGCGTCAATCCGGCGAGCCTGGGCGGCGGCGCCGGCGCGCTGAAGAGCTACTTCAACACCTTCGGCCCGGCCCAGCCGTTCGTCTGGGTGAAGGGCGCGACCATCGCCACGCCCTTCGTCGCCGTGCCGGGCATGCTCACCGGCGCGTGCGTGCACACCGGACCGTTCAACTACCTCTCGATCCACATCAACGCCGCCACGGCGGGTCCCCGCGCCAACAACATTCCCGGCGACCTGACGCCGCAATGGGGCCTGCACCTGATTGACGCCAACCTGGTGATGGGCAATTTGCTGGACGTGGTCGGCGCGGAGTCGAAAGCCTGGGCGGCGAAAGGCGGCCACTGAGCCGGTTGGCTTAGGTCGTGTACTTGCAAAGCCCCTGGCAGCAGCGGGGCGCCGGGGAGCGACGGTCACACGAGCTGCGACTCAATGGAACTGAACGGTGAGCGCACGGTGGGCGGCGGTCTCCAGAAAGGCCAGGATCCTTGGCCAAGCATCCGCCTGCGCCTTCGCGGCCCCCTCCACGGTCCCGCCCACCGCAAACTTGACGTGGCGCCGATCGCCCTCAAGCGGCGCATAGACGTACGGAACAGGGTGGCCGACGTCGTCATATGCGACCATGGCGTCCGTGTAGGGATGACGACCGCCAAGTCTGGCCATGATGCGTCTGGCCATCAGCTCGGAGGGCCAGATCTGATCGCCTCGGCCCGCCAGCAACAGCACCGGCCCACGGATCTTCTCGACCGGGATCTCGACCGCCGAGGTGTCGCCGAAGCCCCTCAGGTCTTCCAGAAAGAGCGCCGTCTGACGCACGGGCGTCCTGGTCATCATGTCAGCCAGGTATTGCGCGGCGAATCCCACCGATATTCGGTTGGCGATGAAGGGAAGGTCCTTGCCATTGTGGGTCCACGCCGCGCCGCCCGGCAGGTGATTGGCAGTCACGCCACCCCATAAAGCAAAGCTGGGCGATCGCGCGACGACAGCGGAGACCCGTTGATCATTGGCGGCAATCCAGAGCGCGGGTTCGGTACCTCTCGACTCGCCATAGATCGCGACGAACCTGGGGTCGACGCTGGGCTGGCGGCGCAGCCAATCAAGCGCATGGGCGAAATATTCCATCGGCACACGCTGCAGCGTCGCGGGGAGATTCTTTTCTCCGAAATAGGCGATCGAAAGCGTGGTGAAGCCGTGAGACGCGAGCAGCATCGCCACGTTGGGCGCTCCAGGTCCGCCGTCCGATCCGCCGATGATCAGAACCGCCGGATGCGCCGCGCCATCGTTCGGCGAATAGAGGACGCCCTCCAGTCCGTCACTCGCCGCCGAAGCGTGAACGCCCGGATCGACGAACCTTCGCCAGACATCGGTCGACGCAACAACGCGCCCGCTCTGGGTGACCTCGAGCAGGGTCTCGTTGGGTTTGGACGGGTCGCCCATGTCGAAGTAGGCATGTTCAGACTTCTTGGGTTCGATGTCGGGGCCCATGGACCAGAACAATCCCATCCCATCGACGCCCCGATAAGCGCCGGACACCGGCGCCTGCGCCGCAGGATCGACACGACCGCCCCCGTCGGACATGAAGACCGCCTGGCTTCGCCACCAAAGGCCGTCGGCGGCCTTCGCCCTTGCCGTGACGCTGACGGGCCTCGACGGCGGCAGGCCGTTGATTGAAATGCTGAGGCGCTGGTCCATCAGCGGATGATTGGGCGCCACGGTGATGGTGACGCCCGTTGGAGCCTGCATTTCCCGTCTCGGAGGCGGCGGCTGCGCGCTCGGCGTCTCGCGCGCCTGACAGCCTCCCAACAATGCAAGCGCCAGGACGACGTGACGAATTCGGAAGTGCGCCAGCATGGGCTCAGACATAGCGTGCGCTCGGCTTGGCCCGCCATGTGTTTATGCGACAGACCGCGACCATGCACCGGCGGCCATCACGTTCAGCACGGCGCCCGAGAGCAGACGTTCCGAACTTCGGCAACGGGTCGAAACCCGGCCATTGCCGTCGCGCCCGGAAGCGGGCCTTGGCCTCGCCGCAGGCGCCCCGTCTATCGGTTCAGGCGTGGGCGGCCATCAAGGCCCCGCCCGCGACAAGCATGAAGAGGCCGAACGCGGACGCCAGCCCGGCGACGAGAAAGGCGACGGCGGCAAAGAACAGATACAGCTTCTGGCCGGCTCTCAGATTGTAGAGAGTGGCCATCAGCGCGACCGCGAGAATACCGACAATCGGAACGCTGAAGTCGCCAGCGTGATCATCGCACCGCTCGTGAAGGTATCTCGCCAGATAGTCGCAGCTTGAGTTCGCGGTTTGAACTTCAAGGACAAGCAGTCCGCCCAGTATCAGCACGCCGACGAACATCAGGGCGTTGGCGATGACGCGCATCCATTTCGCCCCGTCGTTGGCCGGGCGGCCTAGTACGCCGAGGGGGCCGCGAATTTGCCAGTGGGAACGCCTCTGCGACCGATTTCAACGCGGCGTCGGTGTCCGACGTGGCAGACCTGTTGCCTCGAAATGCAGCGGCCGCCGCAACGCTGGCCGTGGGGGCAGTGAAGCGTTGCGCGCGGCACATGCTTGCCGGCGCTCGTTTCGGCGCTGGCCAGACCAGCGAACGCGAGAGCCGCCAGGGCGGCGATGACGAGACTGCGCATGCTTCTCCCCACGAGTTGACGAGAAACCCTAGCGACGCTGTTTGGGAGCGCAACCGTTCTCGTTCGCCGCTACTCGCCGAAGTCGGCCCGCCGCAGGGCGCGGGTCAGGGCGGCGATCAGCATGGTGGCGTCATAGCCGGGCGTCAGCTTGCCCGAGAACTGCAGCATGATCGGCCCGTGCAGCGCGGCCCAGTAGGTCTGGCCGATCAGCTCCGGATCGCCCTTGGCGGCGCCGGTGGCGACGAGGTCGCCGGCGTAGCGGGTCAGGGTCGCGCGAGAGCGCTGCGCCGCCGCCACCAGCTCCGGATAGTCGGCTTCGCTCGGCTGGGCGATGTCGAACATCAGTTTGTAGGCCTCCGGATGGTCGAAGGCGAAGCGGATGTAGGCGCGGCCGGCGGCCGTGGAACGGGCGGCAATGTCGCCGGTTGTCTTCTCGTAAGCGGTCTCCAGCGCCTCGGCGTGCCGATTGAACGCCCGCGCCCGCGTCGCCGCCAAGATGGCGTCCTTGTCCTTGAAGTAGCGGTAGGGCGTCATCGGGCTGACGCCCAGTTCGGCGGCCAGCTGGCGCATGGTCACCGCCTCCGGGCCGTGCGTGGCGAACAGACGCTCGGCCGCGTCGATCAGGCGCTCGCGGAACGATTCGATGTCGGCGTCGGAAAGGGATCTGGGCAAGCGTTCGACTCGTCACGAAAATGCGACTTGCCATGAGTTATATCTTACGCCATAAATTTACAACGTAAGACTTATCGTCCCACCAGGAGCCCATCATGGACGGATCGCAGCCGATCAACCCGTTTCTCGCCGGCAACTACGGCCCGGTCCGCGCCGAGGACGACTTCGATCTGGAGGTGGTTGGCGAGATTCCGGCGGCCCTTCGCGGCGCCTTCTACCGCAACGGGCCCAATCCGCAGTTCCCGCCGATGGACGACTACCACTGGTTCTCCGGCGACGGGATGATCCACGGCTTCTTCGTCGAGGACGGCAAGGTCCGCTACCGCAATCGCTGGGTGCGGACGCCGAGGTGGCAGGCGGAGAACGCGGCCGGCAAGCGGCTCTACGGAACCTTCGGCAACCCGATGACCACCGATCCCTCGGTGCTGGGGACCGACAGCGGCGTCGCCAACACCAACATTCTGTGGCACGGCGGCCATCTGCTGGCGCTGGAGGAGGGCCATGCGCCTTTCGAGCTCGACCCGAAGACGCTGGACTCGAGGGGCTACGTCGAGGCCTACCGCGGCAAGGTCACCGCCCATCCGAAGATCGACCCCGAGACCGGCGAGATGGTCTGGTTCGCCTACATGGCCGGCGCCATGCCCTTCAACACCACCGTCTCCTACGGCGTCACCGACGCCGCCGGCCAGGTCGTCCGGCGCGACGACTTCGAGGCGCCGTTCTGTTCCATGGTCCACGACTTCCTGGTCACCCGCCGCCACGCGCTCTTCCCGATCCTGCCGCTCACCGGCGACCTGCAGCGGGTGATGAGCGGCGGCCCGGCCTTCGCCTGGGAGCCGGACAAGGGCTCGCACGTCGGCGTCATGCGCCGCGATGCGGGGGTCGAAACGATCCGCTGGTTCACCACCGACGCGCTCTACGTCTTCCACCCGATGAACGCCTGGGAGGAGGGCGAAAAGATCTCCGCCGACGTCATGGAATATCCCGCCGCGCCGCTCTTCCCCAACGCCGACGGCTCGCCAGGGACCGGCGGACCGGCGCGGCTGGTGCGATGGACCTTCGACCTGGCGGACACGTCAGACACCATCAAGCGGACCCCGCTGGACGATCTGCCGGGCGAGTTCCCCAGGTTTGACGAGCGCCGCGCCGGGCTCGGCTACCGGCACGGCTGGTTCGCCGCCAGCACCCGGCGCCCGGAAGGCGTGCGCTTCGACGCCATCGCCCACATCGATCTGACCACCGGAAAGCGGGTGCAGCACGTCTTCGACAGCGGCGATGCGCCGGGCGAGCCGGTGTTCGTGCCGCGCTCGGCGGACGCGCCGGAGGGCGATGGCTGGCTGGTGGCGGTGGTCTATCGCCAGGCCGAGGACCGTAGCGACTTCGTGGTCTTCGACGCCCAGGACGTTCCGGCCGGACCCATCGCCGTGGCCAGGCTGCCAAGGCGCGTCCCGTTCGGCTTCCACGGCAACTGGCGCGCGGCCTAGCCACCCCAAGACCACTCATCCCCGCGAAGGCGGGGACCCACAGCGCTTTTCCGGCCGGGCTCGGGCGGTCGGCGAGGCCGCAAGCGATGGGGTGGACGCCCCCCGACGGCATCTAAGTGCCAGAGTGGAGGTGTTGAACACCACTGAGGGAGGCGTCCATGGGTGAAGTTAGCACGATCGGGCTGGATCTGGCGAAGTCG
>JBIOEF010000168.1:0-5808 GCA_044445785.1 Caulobacterales bacterium | reverse complement strand
GGAGGGAGGCGTGAGCGACACCGCACGGATGATCGAGGCGCTGCTCTTCGCCGCCGCCGAGCCGCTCGGCGCCTCGGACCTGGCGCGGCGCCTGCCGGAGGGCGCCGACATCGCCGCTGGCCTGGCCGAGCTGGCGGCGGACTATGCGGCGCGGGGTGTCAACCTGGCCGAGGTTGGCGGGCGCTGGCGGCTGCAGACCGCGCCCGACCTGGCGTTCCTGATGACCGAGGAGCGCGAGGAGCCGCGCCGGCTCTCCCGCGCGGCGCAGGAGACCCTGGCCATCGTCGCCTACCACCAGCCGGTGAGCCGCGCCGAGATCGAGGCGATCCGCGGCGTGCAGGCCAGCCGCGGCACGCTGGACCTCTTGCTGGAAATCGGCATGGTCCGCCCGCGCGGGCGGCGGCGCACGCCGGGACGCCCGGTGACCTACGGCACCACCGACGCCTTCCTCGAGCACTTTGGCCTGGCCAGCCTCGCCGACCTGCCGGGCGCGGCGGAGATGAAGGCCGCTGGCCTGCTGGATCTCGACCTGCCGCCCGATTTCAGCGTCCCCGACCCCTCCGCCGCACCGCCGGACGAGACGCCCGCGGACGAGGAGGCCGGCCACGAGTTCCACACCGACTATCTGGAAGGCGAGGGGCCGTGAGGGCGCGGGGGACCGGGAATAGGACTTCACCGGATTTCGTCATGGTGAGGAGCGCTCGCCAGAGCGCGCCCTCGAACCACGCATTGGCGCGTAACCCTTCGCGGGCTTATATAGCGGCCGACGGAACGCCACTGGCCCGGCGTTGTATGGGCCGCCGGCGTCTGAATGGAGAACAACGATAATGGGCACTTTTGGTCCCATTCACTGGATCATCCTGGGCGCGATCGCGCTTCTGCTCTTCGGCGGTCGCGGCAAGCTCTCGGGCCTGATGGGCGATGCGGCCAAGGGCATCCGCGCCTTCCGCGAGGGCCTGAAGGGCGAGGACGACAAGCCGCACGCCGAGGCCGCCCCGGCCGCTCAACCCTTGCCATCGCCCGCGCCGGCGCCCGAGAAGGACCCGATCGTCCGCTAGCCAACCCGGCCCTGGCCACCGCCTAAGGAGCGGCCGGCGGCCGCTCCTCCAGCCAGAGCGCCCCTCAACGCATGTTCCCCGAAGGCCGGCTATTCGAGTTCATCATCGTGGGCGCAGTGGCGCTGATGGTGGTGGGGCCCAAGGACCTGCCGATCCTGATGCGCCGCGTCGGCCAGTTCGTCGCCCGCATCCGCGGCATGGCCGCCGAGTTCCGCGCCAGCTTCGATGAACTGGCCCGCCAGTCGGAGCTCGACGAGCTGCGCAAGGAAGTCGAGGCCATGCGCGCCGCCCGGCCCATGGACATCGCCGCCGGCGCGGCCAAGTCCGCCGGCGTCTCCGACGTCTTCACCGACATCCGCCAGGGCCTCAGCGAGACCAGCGCCGCCCTCGACCCGCAGCTGACGCCCCCGCCGCAGACACCGTTGGCGCCTGAGCCCGCGCCGCCGGCCGCCTCAGCGGCGCCCCTCGTCGAAGCCGCGGCCAAACCCAAGCGCGTCCGCAAACCCAAGGCGACGACATCGTGAGCGCGGTCGACGAAGAGTCCGAAATCGAGGCCTCCCGCGCACCGCTGCTGGATCATTTGATCGAGCTGCGCCAGCGCCTGATCGTCTGCTCGGCGGCGCTGGTGGTGGGCTTCTTCGCCTGCTTCTACTTCTCGGCCGAGATCATCAAGGTGCTGTTGCACCCCTACCAGGTGGCCGCGACCCTGATGGCCAACCAGAAGGCCGCCGGCGGCAAGCATGGCAGCCTCGACATGCTGATGGCCCTGATGGGCCAGACGCCGGTCACCACCGAGCATCTGCGGTTCGTCTCCACCGCGCCCCTGGAAGTCTTCTTCGCCAAGGTGAAGCTGGCCGGGTTCGGCGCCGTGGTGTTGACCTTTCCGGTGCTGGCCTGGCAGCTCTACCGGTTCGTCGCGCCTGGCCTCTACCGGCGCGAGCGCGGCGCCTTCCTGCCGTTCCTGATCGCCTCGCCGGTGCTGTTCGGCATGGGCGCGGCGCTGGTCTATTTCGTCATGCTGCCGTTCGTCCTCTGGTTCTCGCTCAACCAGCAGATCCTCGGCGGCGCCGGGACCATCTCGGTGGAGCTGCTGCCCAAGGTTTCCGACTACATGTCGCTGGTGACCACCCTGGTGCTGGCGTTCGGCCTCTGCTTCCAGCTGCCGGTGGTGCTGAGCCTGCTGGGCATGGCGGGCCTGATCAGCGCCAAGACCCTGGTCAGCGGCTGGCGTTATGCGGTGGTCGGCATCTGCGCCGTCGCCGCGGTGGTGACCCCGCCCGACCCCATCAGCATGATGTCGCTCGCCGTCCCCATTTGCCTCCTCTACTTCGTCTCCATCTGGTGCGTGCAGCTGATCGAATCCCGCCGCGCCAAGGCCGACGCTGATGCGCTGGTGAGCTGAGGCAAGTCCTTCGAGACGCCCGCTCGCGCGGGCTCCTCAGGATGACGAAGAGGGGCGGGCCTCGTCGATACTCGTCATGGTGGGGAGCGGCCGCGGACTGGTCCGGGGACGCGTCTCGAACCACGCAGGGCTCCCGTCCTTGCCGCTCCCGCCGACGCGCCTTAAGGGGTGGCCTTCCCCCCAAGAGCCGGCGCGCCCATGCACGACATCAAGGCCATCCGCGACAATCCAAGCGCCTATGACCGCGCCTGGGCCTCGCGGGGGCTGGGCGCGCAGAGCGAGGAGCTGCTGGCGCTCGATGCGGAGCTGCGCGCCGCCCAGACCGAGCTGCAGTCGGCGCAGAACCGCCGTAACGAGGTCTCCAAGCTGATCGGCCAGGCCAAGGCCAACAAGGACGAGGCTGGCGCGCAGGCGCTGATGGCCGAGGTCGAGACCCTGAAGGGCGCCATCGCCGCTTTCGGCCAGGTGGAGGCCGACGTCGGCGTCAAGCTCCGCGAGCAACTGGCGGCGCTACCGAACCTCCCGGCGCCGGACGTGCCGGTGGGCGCCGACGAGCACGGCAACGTCGAAGTCCGCCGCTACAGCGAGCCCTACAAGATCGCCTCGCCCAAGGATCACGTCGACTTGGGCGCGGGCCTCGGCATGATGGACTTCGAGGCGGCGGCGAAGATGTCCGGCGCGCGCTTCGTGGTGCTGCGCGCGGGCCTGGCGCGGCTGGAGCGGGCGCTCGGCCAATTCATGCTCGACCTGCAGACCCAGGAGAACGGCTACCTGGAAGTCTCGCCCCCGCTCCTGGTCCGCGACGAGGCGGTGTTCGGCGTCGGCCAGTTGCCGAAGTTCGCCGAGGATCTTTTCCACACCACCGACGATCGCTGGCTGATCTCCACGGCCGAGGTGGCGCTGACCAACCTGGTCCGCGAGCAGATCACGCCCGAGGAGGAGCTGCCGCTGCGGCTCACCGCGCTGACGCCGTGCTTCCGCTCTGAAGCCGGCGCGTCGGGCAAGGATACGCGCGGGATGATCCGCCAGCATCAGTTCTACAAGGTCGAGCTGGTGGCGATCACCACGCCCGAGAAGTCCGAGGAAGAGCACGAGCGGATGGTCGCCAGCGCCGAGTCGGTGCTCAAGCGCCTGGAGCTGCCCTTCCGCACCATCGTCCTTTGCACCGGCGACATGGGCTTTGCGGCCAAGAAGACCTACGACCTCGAGGTCTGGCTGCCGAGCCAAGCGACCTATCGCGAGATCAGCTCGGTCTCCAACTGCGGCGACTTCCAGGCCCGCCGCATGGACGCGCGCTGCAAGGCCGCCGGCGAGAAGGGGACGCGGTTCGTCCACACGCTCAACGGCTCGGGCCTGGCGGTGGGCCGCACGCTGGTGGCGATCATGGAGAACTATCAGGACGACAAGGGCCGCATCGCCATTCCCCAGGCCCTCCACCCCTACATGCGCGGCCTCACCCACATCGGGGGCGAGGACTAGGTGCGGATCCTGATCAGCAACGATGACGGGATCCATGCCGAGGGGCTGGAGGTGCTGGAGCGGATCGCGCGCCAGCTCAGCGACGATGTCTGGATCGCCGCGCCGGAGACCGAGATGTCCGGCGCCTCGCGCTCGCTGACGCTCTCCGAGCCGCTGCGCGTGCGAGTGCTGGACGATCGGCGCTTCGCCATCCTGGGAACGCCCACCGACTGCGTGATGCTGGCGATCACCCACCTGATGAAGGACGCGCCGCCGGACCTGGTGCTCTCCGGCGTCAACCGCGGGCTGAACGCGGCCGAGGACGTGACCCTCTCGGGCACCGTCGCGGCGGCGATCGAGGGGATGGCGCTGGGCGTCCCGGCGATCGCGCTTTCGCAGATGCTGCGGGTGTTCCACGACAGCGAGCGGGCGCTCTACGAGACCGCCGAAACCTTCGCGCCCGGCATCATCGAGCGGCTGGTGGAGGCCAGCTGGCCCGCGGACGTCGTCCTCAACATCAACTTCCCGGCCCGGCCGCCGGACGATGTGACGGCGGTGGAGGTGACGCGCCAGGGCTTTCGCGACGTGCGCACCAAGTTCGCCGAGCAGCGGACCGACCTGCGCGGGCGCGACTACTTCTGGCTGGGGTTCAAGAACGAGCCTTCCCGACCGCCGGAGGGCACCGACCTGCGCGCCGCCTACGAGGGCCGCATCTCAGTGACGCCACTGCACATCGATTTGACCCACATGGCCACCGTTCACGCTCTAAGAGGGGTGCTGGGCGGGCCGCCGCCCAAGCTTCGGGCCAACGCATGACCAAGCCGGCCAACAAGAGCGAGCCGCACGAAACGCAGGTCGCGCGCCTGGTGCTCGCGTTGCGCTCGCAAGGGGTCACCGATCCTCTGGTGCTGGCGGCGATCGAGCGCACCCCCCGCGACCTCTTCACCCCCGACCTCTTCAAGGAACGCTCGTGGGAGGATTCGGCCCTGCCGATCGCCTGCGGCCAGACGATCAGCCAGCCGTATATCGTCGGGCTGATGACCCAGGCGCTGACTCTAGAGCCCCGGGCGAGAGTGTTAGAAATCGGCGCGGGCTCAGGATACCAGACCGCGGTGCTCTCGCGACTCGCGCGGCTGGTCTATACCATCGAGCGCTACCGGACCCTGCTGAAAGACGCCGAAACGCGGTTCAAGGCGCTGCAACTGACCAACATCATCACCAAGTTCGGCGACGGCGCGCTGGGATGGCCCGAGCAGGCGCCTTTCGACCGCATTCTGGTCACGGCGGCGGCGCCTTCTGAGCCGAAGACACTGCTTCGCCAGCTGAAACCGTCCGGCGTTCTGGTTGCGCCGGTCGGCAAGGGGCCGGTGCAGAAACTGATCCGCTATGCGGGCGATGGGGCGGGGGAATTCAAGGCCGAGGTGCTGTGCGAAGTCCGCTTCGTGCCGCTGCTGGACGGCGTGGCGCGCGAACTTTGACCGGGACGAGCGATGTCATTTGGATCAGCGCGAAGAGGAGGCTTAACCGATGTTTAGGGCCAAGTCGGCGACTGATCTAAGGGGCATGTAAGGAGCGCCGATGAGCAATCTCTGGCGAGGAGCGGCCGTTCTGGCGCTCATCTCGGGAACGCTGGCGGGGTGCGCAACCCCGCGCTATCCGATCACGGAAGGTCAGACGGCGCGGCCTGCGCGCGGCGCCGCCCCTAAGCCCAGGTATCCGATCGCCGAGGAGGCTTCGGCCCAGACCGCTTCGGCCCAGTCCGCCTCAGCCCAGTCCGCCTCCGCGGCGTCGGCGCCGGCCGTCTCGGCGCCCGCCGCCAGCGACGCCGCCTCCGCTGAACCGCCGGCGCCCGCCCCTGTGGCGGCAGCGCCCGTCGCGCCCGTGCAGAGC
>JBIOEF010000167.1:0-5850 GCA_044445785.1 Caulobacterales bacterium | reverse complement strand
TGCTTCTGCACGATCGGCACCCGCTCGATCGGCAGCTCGATGCCCAGGTCGCCGCGAGCCACCATCACGCAGTCGGCCGCTTTCACGATCTCCGCGGCGCGCTCGACTGCCTGGGGCTTCTCCATCTTGGCGATCAGCGGCTGGCGCGTGTGGTCGCGCACCTATTCGTCGTCCTGCGGGCGGTGGACGAGGGCTGGCGCTCGGTGCTGGTGATCACCGGCAAGGGCGCTCTCGGCGATGGCGTGCTGCGCCGTCACGCGCCGGACTGGCTGGCCGAGCCGCCCCTGCGCGAGCACGTCGCCGGCATCTCCGAGGCCCACCGCCGCCACGGCGGAGACGGCGCGCTCTATGTGGCGCTGAAGCGGCGGCGGTGAAAACTCTTGCTTGTCATCCCGGCTGGAAGCTCGCGCGAGCGAGCTGGAAAGCCGGGATCTACTTAGAGCTGACGGTGGAAGTAGGTCCCGGACAGTCCGCTGCGCGGCCTTCCGGGATGACGGACATTAATGATTGAATTACTTAGTGAAAGAGCACGACCCTAGCCCTTCCGCCCCGTCTTTTCCTCGATCCCGGAGCGGCCTTCGCGGGCTTCGAGCTTGGCGGCGACGTCGTCGAGGGTGACGCCGCGGATCGCGAGCGCCACCAGCCAGTGGTAGATCAGGTCGGCGCTCTCGGCGGCCAGCGCGTCCTTGTCGTTCTTCACCGCCGCCAGGGCCGCCTCCAGCGCCTCTTCGGCGAGCTTCTTGGCCGCCAGCGGCGGATCGGCCAGCAGCTTGGCGCTCCATGAAGTCTCCGGATCGGCGCCCCGGCGCTCCTCGATCACCGCCGCCAGCCGCTCCACCACATCGCTGAACCGGCTCATCCTCCTGCGCTCCTCGTGCGACAGGTCCGCCGCGGAAGGAAGGTTGAAGCACGAACCACACGAAAAGGATTCACCGCGGAGGACGCGGAGGAGACGCGGAGTTCGCGGAGGCCCTGGCCGGCGACAAGCTCCACAATACTTCTCTGCGCGCTCCGCGCTTCTCCGCGTCCTCTGCGGTAAGACCTTCCTCGTTCGTGTGGTTCGTGTGGTTCGTGGTTTGAGTCATGGCTCATGCGGCCACCGGTTCGGTGAGGCGCATGGGAAGGCCGGCGGCGGCCATGGCGGCCTTGACCTCGGCGATGGAGAGTTCGCCGAAGTGGAACACCGAGGCGGCCAGCACCGCGTCGGCGCCGCCGACCCTCACCGCCTCGATCATATGCGCGGCCGAGCCGGCGCCGCCGCTGGCGATCACCGGCACGCTGACGGCCGAGGAGACCGCCGCCAGCAGGGCCACGTCATAGCCGCGCTTGCGCCCGTCCTCGTCCATGGAGGTGAGCAGGATCTCGCCGGCGCCGCGCTCCACCGCCTCCTGGGCGTACTCGACCACGTCGATGCCGGTCGGCGTGCGCCCGCCGTAGGTGAATACCTGCCAGCCGTCGTTGCGCCGGCCGGCCGCGCGCGCCGGGCCGTGCTTGGCGTCGATGGCCACCACCACCGCCTGGGCGCCGAAGGCGTCGGCGCAGGCGCTGATCAGGTCGCGGTTCTCCACCGCCGCGGTGTTGATCGAGACCTTGTCGGCGCCCGCGCGGAGCAGCGCCCGCGCCGCCACGACGGTGCGGATGCCGCCGCCAACCCAGACCGGCATGTAGCAGACGTCGGCGGTGCGCGCGACCACGTCCAGGATCGCGCCCCGGCCTTCGTGGCTGGCGGTGATGTCCAGGAACATCAGCTCATCCGCGCCGGCGGCGTCATAGGCCTTGGCCTGCTCCACGGGATCGCCCGCATCGCGCAGCTCGAGGAACTGGACGCCCTTGACCACCCGGCCGTCCTTCACGTCGAGGCACGGAATGACCCTAACCTTAAGCATGTGGGGCCTTCAGCATCAGCTGACCGCCGCCAGCGCCTCGTCCGGGCTGATCGTGCCGGCGTAGAGGGCGCGGCCCAGCACAGCCCCGGCGATGGGCGTTCCCGGGCGGGCCAGCAGGCGCTCGATGTCCTCGACCTTGGCCAGGCCCCCGGCGGCGATCACCGGGATCGAGACGGCGTCGGCGATGGCGCCGAAGACCTCGACATTGAAGCCCATCAGCGCCCCGTCGCGGTCGATGTCGGTGACGATCAGCGCGGAGACGCCGACATCCTCGAACCGCCGGGCGACGGTAAGCGCATCCAGGCCGCTGTCCTCCAGCCAGCCCTGCACGGCGACCTGGCCCTTGCGCACGTCGACGCTGACGGCGATCTGCTCGGGCCACTGGCGCGCCGCGGTCTTCACCAGCTCTGGATCCTTGACGGCTGCGGTCCCCAGGATCACGCGGCTGACCCCGGCCTCGATCCAGGCCTCGACGTTGGCCAGCGAGCGGATGCCGCCGCCCAGCTGCACGGGGATCGAGACGGCGTTGAGGATCGCTTCCACCGCCTTGTCGTTCACCGCCCGGCCCTCGGCCGAGCCGTTGAGGTCGACGACGTGCAGCCACTCGAAGCCGGCCTTGGCCCAGGCCTGGGCCTGGTCGACCGGGTTCTCGTTGAAGACAGTGGCGGTGGCGAAATCGCCGTGAACCACCCGCACGCACTGGCCGTCCTTCAGGTCGATGGCGGGATAGAGGATCACGGGCGCCACTCCAGGAAGCTCGCCAGCAGCCTCAGGCCCGCCTCTTGAGACTTTTCCGGGTGGAACTGCGAGCCGGCGAGGTTCCCGCGCGCCACCGCCGCCGGGAAGCGCCCGCCGTGGTCGGTCCAGGCGGCGACGTCGGCCTCGTCGTTAGGGAAGAAGGCGAAGGAGTGGGTGAAGTACATGTGCGCGCCCTGCGGCAGGGCGGCGAACATGCCCCCCCTGTGGCTGAGGTCAAGCGCGTTCCAGCCCATGTGCGGCACCTTGCACTTGGGATCGGCGGGCTCGATCCGGCGCACGTCGCCGCCGATCCAGTTGAGGCCGCCGGTCTCGCCGAACTCCAGCCCGCGCGTGGCCAGCAGCTGCATGCCGACGCAGATGCCGAAGAAAGGCGCGCCTCGGCCCTGCACGGCCTGGGTCATCGCCTCGATCACGCCCGGCCGGGCGGTCAGTGCGCCCATGCAGGCGGCGAAGGCGCCGACGCCTGGCAGCACGATCCGGTCGGCCCGGGCGATCACGTCCGGGTCGTCGGTGGTGGTGACCGTCGTGGCCGTAGAGTGGCCCGCAGCGGCCCGCTGGAGGGCTTTCTCGGCCGAGCGCAAATTGCCCGACCCGTAATCGATCAGGGCGACGCTCTGCATGGGGGTTTTCCTAGAGCGCGCCCTTGGTGGAGGCTACGTGGCCGTGGGTCTTCGGATCCAGCTCGCAGGCCATGCGCAGCGCCCGCGCCAGCGCCTTGAAGCCGCTCTCGGCGATGTGGTGCGAGTTGTCCCCGTAGAGGGTCTCGATGTGGACGCAGGCGCCGGCGTTCATGGCGAAGGCGTGGTGGAATTCCTTGAAGAGCTCGGTGTCCATCTCGCCCACCTTCGGCCGCGAGTAGGTCACCCGCCAGATCAGGTACGGGCGGTTGGAGAGGTCGACGGCGCAGCGGGTCAGGGTCTCGTCCATGGGGATGTAGGCGTGGCCGAAGCGGCGCACGCCCGCGAACCCGTCCAGCGCCTTCTTGAACGCCTGGCCCAGCACGATCCCGGTGTCCTCCACCGTGTGGTGCATGTCGATGTGCAGGTCGCCCTTGGTCTCGACCTCGAGGTCGAAACCGGCGTGCTTGGCGAAACTCTCCAGCATGTGGTCGTAGAAGCCAACGCCCGTTGAGACGGACGACTTCCCCGTCCCGTCGACGTCGAGGGCGACGCGGACCTGGGTCTCCTTGGTCTTGCGGGTGATCTCAGCGGACCGGCTCATGACGCGGGCGTATGGTCGCGCCCGGGCGTGGTGTCCAGATTTTTCGGATGCGCGAGGGTGTCCTTCTCCCCTTGTGGGAGAAGGTGGCGGCGTAGCCGACGGATGAGGGGTCGCGCAGATCCGGGAAGGAAAACCGCGGAGATCGCAGAGATGCGCGGAGGTGTTTGAGCGCCTCGATGTCTCTGCGTATCTCCGCGATCTCCTCGGTTCAATATGACGGCGCCCCAGCGCAACCCCTCATCCGACCCGCTCCGCGGGCCACCTTCTCCCACAAGGGGAGAAGGGCCCCTAGGCCCCGAGAAACAGCTCCCGCGAGGGGCACAAGTCCGCCACCACGCAGCCCGCGCACTTGGGCTTTCGGGCCAGGCAGACGTAGCGGCCGTGGAGGATCAGCCAGTGGTGGGCGCGGGTCAGGCGCTCTTTGGGCACGATGGCCATCAGGTCGGCTTCGACCTGATCGGGGGTCTTGCCTTTGGAGAGCTTCAGGCGGTGGGCGACGCGGAAGACGTGCGTGTCGACGGCGATGGCCGGCTCGATGTCCAGTTCGTTCAGCACCACGCTGGCGGTCTTGCGCCCGACGCCCGGCAGCGCCTGCAGCGCCGCCCGCCCCAGCGGGACTTCGCCGCCGTATTGCTCGATCAGGATGCGCGAGAGCGCGATGACGTTCCTGGCCTTGGTGTTGAAGAGGCCGATCGAGGAAATGAACGGCTTCAGGCCCGTCTCGCCCAGCGCCTGCATCTGCGCCGGCTTGCTGGCGACCTTGTAAAGCCGCTCCGTCGCCTTGTTCACCGAAACGTCCGTCGCCTGGGCTGAGAGCACCACCGACACCAGCAATGTGAACGGTGATTTATATTCCAGCTCGGTGCGGGGATCGGCGCTGGCGGCGGCGAAGCGGTCGAAAAGCTGGGCGATGCGCGCCTGCTCGGCCGGGGAGACGCGGCGCTTGCGGGGCTTGGCGGGCCGCTTCAAGGCGCCTTCGCCGCCTTGTGCTTCTCGTGCAGCTCCAGGCCCTTGACCAGGGCGAGCTTGGCCACGGTCGCGCCGGGGATGAAGATGTTGGCCGCCTCGGCGCCGATATCCAGCAGGAACCGCGGCTCCATGATCTTCCCCAGGTGCTGCTCGAAGGTCGAGCCGGCGGCGGAGGGCTCGCCGGTGACGGCGTCGAACTCCACCACCGCCTCTTTGCCCGCGCGGCGATAGCGGAAGGCGTAAACCGGACGGTAGTAGAGATCCACGGCCTCCAGCCGCACGGTCTCCTCCAGCACCTTGTCGGCGTCGATCTTGCCAAGCGCCTTGGAAACGGCGTCGCGCACCAGGCCGGAGGCCTTCACCTTCGGTGGCACGATCACGGTCTGATCCTTGGCCAGCGCCGCCAGGCGCTCGGCGTCGGCCTCCGCGCCGGCGAACTCCAGATAGGCGGCCAGGCCCAGGTCCTCCTCGCCGGTCAGGCCGTCCACCAGCACCTGCCGGCGGGTCTCTTCGCGGCAGGATTCGTGGCCGTGGAGGGTGATCTTGTGGCCGGCGATGGCGCGCGCCTCGCCGTCGATCAACACGCTCTGCACTTCGGGGGCCAGCGCGATCTGGTAGTCGCGGCCGCGCTCATAGGCGGCGGTGGCCAGCGAGGCGATGCGCCAGAAGGGCTGCAGCCGCCGCTCGCTGTAGACCACTTCGAACTCCTCGTCCTTGGGCCGCGAGAGAAAGCCGCCCAGCTTGGCCATGGTCCCGAACGCCTCGATCCGCAGCGCCCAGGCCTTGGCCCGCGCGATCTCGCCGCTGAACCGGTCGGCGATGACGATGATCCGCTCGGTGGCGATCTCGACGTTCATGCGGGGGACAATGGCGCAGATTTGCGAGGGCGCTATGGGCGAAGCGCTTCCCTCCCCCTCGTGGGGAGGGTGGACGCCGCGATGCGGCGGACGGGTGGGGCTGTGGGACGCATCAAAGATATCCTTCGACGTCAGCGCGCCTCGTCGGACTCCCCCAC
>JBIOEF010000166.1:0-5946 GCA_044445785.1 Caulobacterales bacterium | reverse complement strand
CCATCACCATGATCGCGCGATGCGTGGGGTAGATCACCTTGGCGCTTCCACCCGGTCGATCAGGCCCTGCAGCGTCTGGTCCACCAGCCGCCCTTCGATCTCAGCGGCGGGCGATGGGATCACCCGGTGGCGCAGGGCCGGCAGGGCCAGCGCCTTGACGTCGTCCGGGATCACATAGTCGCGGCCCTCCAGGACGGCGCGGGCTCTGGCGGCGGTCGCCAGCATGGCGGCGCTGCGCGGACTGGCGCCGGTCTCCAGGTCCGCGGTCTCGCGGGTGGCGCGGATCAGGGCGACGACATAGGCCACCACCTCGTCGGCCAGGCGGATCGCGGAGACCGCGGTCGTCGCAGCGGCGATGGCCTCGCGGTCGGCGACGGCTTCGACGCCCATGGCCGCCGGATCGGGACTGCCGGTGCGCAGGCCGTGGGTGGCGACGATCGCGCGCTCCTCCTCCACCGACGGGTACTTCAGCGTCTGCTTGAACAGGAACCGGTCCAGCTGCGCCTCGGGCAAGGGATAGGTGCCCTGCTGCTCGATCGGGTTCTGGGTGGCCACCACCATGAACTGTGGGCTTAAGGGATAGGCCTTGCCGTCGATGGTGACGGTGCGCTCCTGCATCGCCTCCAGCAGCGCCGCCTGGGTCTTGGGCGGGGTGCGGTTGATCTCGTCGGCCAGCAAGAGCTCGCAGAAGATCGGCCCGCGCGTCAGGGTGAAGGCCGAGGTCTGGAAGTTGAAGAGGTTGGTCCCCAGGATGTCGCCCGGCATCAGGTCCGGGGTGAACTGGATGCGGCCGAACTGCAGGGTCAACGAGCGGGCGAAACACTGGGCGAGGAAGGTCTTGGCCGTGCCCGGCGGACCCTCCAGCAAGACGTGTCCGCCGGCCAGGAGCGCGATCAGCATCAGATTGACGGTGTCGGCCTGGCCGACGACGGCCTTGCCGACCTCCGTTCGGATCCGGTCGGCCAGGGCGTTCACTTCATTGACGTTCACGCGTCATCTCCAGTCTCCAGCGGAACAGCCTTTGGGCGAGCGCCGTCAGGCCTGTTCGGTCGCGGATGCGTTCGGCCTCGGAGGTGAGGCCGGCTAAGGTGTCGTGCGCGCCTTTCTGGCGGCCGAGGCGGTCGAGGAAGCCGGTCAGGCCCTCGCCGACCAGTTCGCGCGGCGCGCCCACCGCCTTGGCGGCGGCGGCTCTGGTCAGCGCGGCGTAGCGGGGCGCCATCTTCGGCTCGCGCCTGGCCAGGCGGATCAGCTGGGCGGAATTGTCGGCCAGCGCCTCCTTGCCGAGGGCGAAGGCGCGCACCTGGCGGCGCAGCGGTCCGAAGCGGAAGGCGGCCTGCAGTCCGGCCAGCGCCAGGGCGGCGGCGACGCACATCGTCACCGCCGCAAACGGCGGGGCGAACATCAGTTTCAGCGCATTCCGGTCCAGCTCATAGCCGTTCAGAGTGACGTCGAAGATGATTGGCCCATCCCCACGGCGCAGCGCCTTCAGAATCGCGACCCCCGCGCCCATGGTGTCGACATTCGCGAGCCCCTGGGTGTTGAGCAGATCCGGGTCGGTGAGGACGTAGATCGCCGCGCTCGGCGGCGCGGTCGGCGGGCCGGGAAGACGGACGATCACCGGATTGCCGGCCTCGTCCAGCATGGCGGCCGACGAGCCTTTCGTCACCACATTCGAGGTCTTGTCGAACGTCTGGAAGGAGTCGATAGGGCCGGGCGTCAGGGTCAGGCCTTCGAACGGGGTGCCAGGCAGGCCACGCAGCAGCGGTCGTGAAACGCCGGCGCGATGGGCTGCGGCCCCGTCCCCCCATACCAAGGATCGCCATTGGTCCGCCGAGATCAGCCCCTTCTTGCGGCCCCATTCGAGCCGGAGAGGATCGCGCGTGACCTCCCACTTGGGGAGTACGATCAGGATCGGGCCGGCGAAGCCGAGCGAGGCTACGTCCTGCTGGCGCGGATCCGGCTCCAGCGTCCATATCAGGAGACCCTCGGTGTGGCCCTTGGGCAGGTGCGTGCGACTGGCCAGCACCGGCGCGCCGTCCGCCTTGGCCAGCGCCTCCAGGCCGGCGAAGCCAACCGCGCATTTGGAATAGACGTTGGCGCGGCAGTGGAAGTCGCGCTGCAGGTCCGGCGCATAGGCCAGGAGGGTGACGAAGGCGGAAAAGGCGAAGACGCCCACGACCACGATGGCGATGGCGGTCCGGGCGGAAAACACCTGACGCGACGCGCCCTCGACGTGGCCCTCGCTCACGCCCAGGCTCCCGGGAAGGCGAAAGCCTCATAGGCCTGCCGGCATTCGGCGAACCCCACGGCGTCCACGGCGCGGCCGCCGAAGAAGCTGGTCTCGACCACCCCGGCGATGGCGGCGAAGGTGGCGCTGGCCGCCTCGGGGATGCCCTGCAGCCCGGCGATCTCGCGGGCCGTGTTGGCCGGCTTGACCAGCCGCGGGCGCCGCTCGCCGATGTGCTCGATGCTGCGATGGAGCAAGAGGTGCACGGCCTCGGCGTAGGCGCCCTCGGCGGCCAGGCGGTCGGCCTCCTCGAGCAGGGCCCGCGCGGCGGTCTCGTCGGGCCGCCAGTCGACGATCGCCGGCCGCGCCGAGGCCTTGGCGCCGAACCGGTCCGGCCAGCGCGTGCGGACGATCTCACGGCCGATGAAGTAGAGCAGCAGCGCCGCGGCGATGATCACCCCGGCCCAAAACACCCAGCCGAGCAGCCTGGACGCCTGCTCGATCCAATGCCCCAGCTGCACCAGCCAGTGGGGCGTGGGCGTGAGCTTGGGATCAGGCGGGGCCTTGTCGAAGCTGAATTGCAGGGAGCGGTCGCGCATCAGCTGCGCCTGGGCGGCCCGCAAGGCTTCCCGGGACGGCGCCTGACCGGCCGCGAACAACTCAGGTTGGGCGGCCACCTAACTCCCCCTCACGCCCCATCGAACGCGCGCATCTTTACGAGAATTTGCGGGGCGAGCCACCATCGGATGCGGCGCTCACCGCGGCAGCAGGCTCTCGCCCATCAGGAACTCGTCCACGGCCCTGGCGCACTGGCGCCCCTCGCGGATCGCCCAGACCACCAGCGACTGGCCCCGGCGCATGTCGCCGCAGGCGAAGATCTTCGGGGCCGACGAGCGATAGTCGGCCATGTTGGCTTTGACGTTGCCCCGCGCGTCCAGCTCGACGCCGGCCTGTTCCAGGAGCCCGGCCTGGCGCGGGCCGGTGAAGCCCATGGCCAGCAGCACCAGGTCGGCCGGCAGGGTGAATTCGCTGCCGGCGATCTCGGTCATGCGCATCCGGCCGTCGGGACCCGGCGCCCAGTCGACCCTGGCGCACTCCAGGGCCTCGATCCTCCCGTCGGTTCCCAGCCCGCGCTTGGTGGTGACGGCGAAGTCGCGCTCGCAGCCTTCTTCCTGCGAGGAGGAGGTGCGCAGCTTCAGCGGCCAGTCGGGCCAGGTGAGGCCCTTCTCCTCGCGCTCGGGCGGGATGGGCATGATCTCCAGCTGGGTGATCGAGGCCGCGCCCTGGCGCCCGGAGGTGCCGATGCAGTCCGAGCCGGTGTCGCCCCCCCCAATCACCACCACGTGCTTGCCCTTGGCGCTGATGGCGCCGCCGGGCGCGGCGACGTCTTCCGCATCGCCAGCGACGCGCTTGTTCTGCTGGGTGAGGAAATCCATGGCGAAGTGGATGCCGCCCAGATGGCGCTCGGGCAGGTCCAGGTCGCGCGGCGTCTCGGCGCCGCCTGCCAGCGCCACGGCGTCATAGCCGCCCAGCAGGGCGTCCACCGAGACATCGACGCCCACCTCGACGCCGGCGCGGAACGTCACGCCTTCGTCCTCCATCTGCGCCACGCGGCGGTCGATGAGGTGCTTTTCCATCTTGAAGTCGGGGATGCCGTAGCGGAGCAAGCCGCCGATCCGGTCGCTCTTCTCGAACAGGGTCACCGCATGGCCGGCCCTGGCCAGCTGCTGGGCGCAGGCCATGCCGGCGGGACCCGACCCCACCACCGCCACCCGCCGCCCTGTAGGCGAGGCCGCCGGCTGGGGCTCGACCCAGCCTTCTTCCCAG
This sequence comes from Caulobacterales bacterium, assembly GCA_044445785.1. Lineage (GTDB taxonomy): Bacteria > Pseudomonadota > Alphaproteobacteria > Caulobacterales > Caulobacteraceae > Acaudatibacter. The sequence goes on along the minus strand of JBIOEF010000166.1, from coordinate 1,892 downwards.
CCGCGATCGACGATCTGGCACTCGATGGTTTTGATGGTGACCGGATTGTCGTCGATGTTGAGGGTGCACGAGGCCTCGCAGGGCGCGGGGCAGATGCGGCCGGTGAACTCCGGGAAGTTGTTGGTGGAGTGCAGGTTGTCCAACGCGCTGCGCCACTGGTCGCGATAGACCAGCTCGTTCCAGTCCGGGATCTGGTTGTTCACCGGACAGCCGTTGTGACAGAAGGGAATCCCGCAGCCCATGCAGCGCGACGCCTGGCGCGCGACTTCGCCGGCCGGCAGCGGGTGAGTGAACTCGCGCCAGGTCTTCAGGCGCTGGGCGGGCTTGTCGTAGGCCCGCTCGCGCCGTTCGATCTCCAGGAAGCCAGTCGGCTTTCCCATCCACTCAGTCTCCGAAGCTGCTTGAGGTTACTCGGCCGCCACGGCCTTGGCCGCCGCGCGTTCCGCCGCCAGCTCTTCCAGGGCGCGGCGGTAGTCTTTCGGCGTCACCTTGACGAACGCCGCCAAGGCTTTGTCCCAATCGCCCAGCAGCTCGGCCGCCCGGGCGCTGCCGGTGAAGAGGTGATGGCGCTCCACCAGAATGCGCAGGCGTTCGGCGTCGAAGCGCAGGGGATCGCCCATCCCATTGTTCTCGACGCTGACCGAGCGCTGGCGCGGGCGCAGGGCTTCGTCGTCGCGGTCGACGGGGAGGCTGGGTCCAATCGGCTCGAGATCGACCATCGAGGGGTTGCACAGCGCGCGGAACTTGCCGGCCGGGTCGTAGACGTAGGCGATGCCGCCCGACATGCCGGCGGCGAAGTTGCGCCCGGTTTCGCCCAGCACCGCGACCACCCCGCCGGTCATGTATTCGCAGCCGTGGTCGCCCACGCCCTCGACCACCGCCACCGCGCCGGAGTTGCGCACGGCGAAGCGCTCGCCGGCCACGCCCTCGAAGTAGGCCTCGCCGGCGATGGCGCCGTAGAGCACGGTGTTGCCGATGATGATGTTCTTGGTCGGATCGCGGGGCGTTCCGGCCGGATGGCGCACCACCACCCGCCCGCCGGAGAGGCCCTTGCCGACGTAGTCGTTGGCGTCGCCGGTGAGCTCGAGGCTGACCCCGCGCGCGAGGAACGCGCCGAAGCTCTGGCCCGCCGTGCCGGTGAAGCTGACCGAGATGGTGTCTTCCGCCAGACCCGCGTGGCCGTAGCGCTTGGCGATCTCGCCCGACAGCATCGCGCCCACCGTGCGGTTGGCGTTGCGGATCGTGCGCTCGACCCGCACCGGCCCCTTGCCGTCCAAGGCGTGCTGGGCGGCGGAGATCAGCTCGTGGTCGAGGGCGCGCTCGAGGCCATGGTTCTGCCGCTCGCAGTTCCAGAGCGCCTTCGCATCGCCGCTGGGCGCGGCGTAGAGCAGGCGCGAAAGGTCGATCCCGCGCGCCTTCCAGTGCTCGAGCGCGGGGCGCGGATCCAGCCTCGCCACCTGGCCGATCATCTCGTTCATCGTGCGGAAGCCCAGCTGCGCCATGATCTCGCGCAGCTCCTCGGCGACGAAGAAGAAGTAGTTGATCACGTGCTCGGGCTTGCCGGTGAACTTGGCGCGCAGCACCGGATCCTGCGTCGCCACCCCCACCGGGCAGGTGTTGAGGTGGCACTTGCGCATCATGATGCAGCCGGCGGCGATCAGGGGCGCGGTGGCGAAGCCGAACTCGTCCGCGCCTAAGAGGGCGCCGATGGCGACGTCCCGGCCGGTGCGCACGCCGCCGTCCACCTGCACGGCGATGCGGGTGCGAAGGCCGTTCAGCAGCAGGGTCTGCTGGGTTTCGGCCAGGCCGATCTCCCAGGGCGAACCGGCGTGGGTCAGCGAGGTGAGGGGAGAGGCGCCCGTGCCGCCCTCATAGCCCGAGATCGTTACGTG
>JBIOEF010000165.1:0-6020 GCA_044445785.1 Caulobacterales bacterium | reverse complement strand
CTTCAAGCCGCTGGCCCACGGCGTCGACATCAGCGTGCAGGCGCTGACCAAGTACGTCGGCGGCCACTCGGACCTCTTCATGGGCTCGGCCGCCTGCGCCACCGCGGCGCTGGAGCGCGAGCTGGACCACGCCATCATCGACTTCGGCTGGTCGGTGGCGCCGGAGGACGCCTACCAGATGCTCCGCGGCCTTCGGACCCTGGCCACCCGCATGGACCGCCACGGCGCTTCGGCCTTGAAGATTGCCGCCTGGCTCGCCGGGCGGCCCGAGGTCGCCCAGGTGCTGCATCCGGCGCTGCCGGGCGCGCCCGACCACGCGCTCTGGGCGCGGGACTACTCCGGCCCCGCCGGCCTTTTCGGCGTCGTGCTGAAGCCGGCGCGGCTGGCCAAGGTGCAGGCGCTGCTGGACGCGCTGACGCTGTTCGGCCTCGGCTTTTCCTGGGGCGGGTTCGAGAGCCTGGCGCTCAACGCCGATCCGCAGTTCGTGGTCCGCCGCCAGCGCCCGAAGTTCGCCGGCCCGGTGCTGCGCCTCAACATCGGCCTCGAAGACCCGGACGACCTGATCGCCGACCTGCGCCGGGGCCTGGCCGCCCTCGCCGGCTGACGCTTTTTCAAGCTGTCACCGGCGGCTGATACGGCTAAACCTCGCGCCAGCAGGGGAGCCGGACAATGCGCTTGCCAGGATGGACGTTGCTGCTGCTGGGCCTGCTGACGGGAATCGCCAGCCGGCCGGCGCTGGCCGATCCGCCGCGCACCATCGGCCCGCCGACCCAGGAGAAGCCCCACGCCATCGCCGGCGGCTTCGATCTGCCGAGCGGCTGGCGGATCACCCCGGCGGGCGAGCCGGTGGCCAAGACCGGCGACTGGGTGCTGAAGCTGATCGCCGCGCCGGACGGCCGGGCGATCATCGCCGGCCACTCCGGCTACCAGCCCCATGGCCTCACCGTGATCGACCCCAAGACCCGCAAGACCGTGCAGGAGATCACCCTGCGCTCGAGCTGGCTGGGGATGGCCTTCTCGCCCGACGGCCACACCCTCTACGTCTCCGGCGGCAACGCCAACGGCGACAAGGCGCCGCCCGCGCGCGCGCCGATCTACGCCTTCGCCTACCAGGACGGGCGCCTCAGCGATCAACCGATCGCCCAGTTCGACGAAACCATCCCGCTCTCGCTGATCTGGTGGTCAGGCGTCGCGCGCCATCCGACGAAGCCCCTGCTCTACGCCGCCAATCGCGGCGTTGGCCCGGCGCCCACGTACGTCGCCGTCTTCGACACCAACACCCACGCCCTCCTCACCCGCATCCCGGTGGAGGTGAGCCCCTATGAGCTGGTGCTCTCCAAGGATGGCTCACGGCTCTTCGTTTCCAACTGGTCGAGCAATTCGGTGAGCGTGATCGACACGGCGACGAACCGGGTGATCGCCACCATTCGCGTCGGCGCCAACCCCAACGACATGGCGCTTTCGGCCGACGGGCGCCTCTTCGTCGCCTGCTCCAACGACAACACCGTCTATGTCATCGACGCCAGGCGACTGGCGGTGATCGAGCGGCTCTCCACCACCTTCTCGTCCCAGGCGCCGGAGGGCTCGACGCCCGACGCGCTCAGCATCGACGAGGCGCGGCGCCTGCTCTACGTCGCCAACGCCGACAACAACGACGTCGCCGTGATCAGCCTCAAGGACCCGGCCCACAGCGACGTGCTTGGGTTCATCCCCACCGGCTGGTACCCCTCGGCGCTGACCCTCGCCGACCAGGGCGCCAGCCTCTACGTCGGCGACGCCAAGGGCGAGGCCGCCTATCCGGATATCCACGGGCCCGAGAGCCCGCTCGCCGCGACCTGGGACGGCGACGAAAGCATCAAGACCCTGCAGACCACCGAGGTCGAGCGGCTGGGGCTGGCGGCGCTGCTCACCAAGCTGCCGGACCTGACCAAGGCGGTGCTGGCCAACTCGCCCTATAACGACGCGCTGCTGCAGCACGCCCGGCCGGCCGCGGCCGCCACGATCGTCCCCAGCGACGTCGGCGTCGGCTCGCCGATCCAGCACGTGATCTACATCATCAAGGAAAACCGCACCTACGATCAGGTGCTGGGCGATCTGCCGAAGACCAACGGCGATCCGCGCCTGACCATCTTCGGCCGCCAGGTGACCCCCAACCACCATGCGCTGGCCGAACAGTTCGTGGCCCTGGACAATTTCTACGCCGACGGCGAGGTCAGCGTCGACGGCCACTCCTGGTCCAACGCCGCCTACGCCACCGATTTCAACGAGAAATGGTGGCCGCCGACCTATGGCGGCTGGAGCGGCTCGCTGCCGGCGCCGGCCTACATCCCGGCCGCCGGTCACCTCTGGGACCTGGCGCGGCGCAAGGGCCTGACCTACCGCAGCTATGGCGAGTATGCGACCAGGGCCAGCGACGGCAAGGCGATGGAGGCGCAGCCCGGCATCGACGCCCTCTGGGGCCACGTCGCCAAGGACTACCTGGGCTCCAACGCCCGCGACACCGACAACGTGCAGGTGTTCCTCAAGGAATTCGACGCGTTCGAGGCCAATTTCGACAGCCCCGATCCCGACAAGCGCCTGCCGGGCTACGTGGTCATGTCGATGCCCGAGGACCACACCCGCGGGACGGCGCCTGGCGCCTTCACGCCCGTCGCCATGGTCGCCAGCAACGACTATGCGCTGGGCCAGCTGGTGGACCGGGTGACCCACTCGAAATACTGGCCAACCACGGCGATCTTCATCCTCGAGGACGACGCCCAGGACGGGCCCGACCACGTGGACGCGCGCCGCACCGTGGCCCTGATCGCCAGCCCCTACATCCACCGCGGCCTCGTGGATTCGACGCTCTACACCACCAGCTCCTTCGTCCGCACCATCGAGCTCCTGCTGGGCCTGCCGCCGATGAGCCAGTTCGACGCCGCCGCAACGCCCCTCTACGCCGCGTTCGGCGACAAGCCGGACCTGACGCCCTACACGGCCATCGCGCCGATGGTGGATCTCAACGCCAAGAACACCGTCACCTCATACGGCGCGGCGGCGAGCTCCAGGATGGACTTCTCCGACAACGACCGCGCGCCAATGCACCAGCTGAACGAGATCATCTGGAAGAGCGTCAAGGGCGCGGAGTCTCCCATGCCGGCGCCGGTCCACCGCTACCGCCCGCTGGCCGACGCCGACCGCCAGCCGGGCGCCGATTGAGCGCGGCCGCCGGGCGTCGTAGGGTCCAGGTTCAACAGGGGAAATTCGCAGATGGCGTTGAAGGTTGTCGGCTCGGGCCTCGGGCGCACGGGCACCAAGTCCATGCAGACGGCGCTGAACATGCTGGGCTTTGGGCCCTGCCATCACATGATCGAGGTGTTCATGCACCCCGAGAGCATGGCCCTGTGGGTCGACGCCGGCGCCGGCAAGCCCAACTGGGACCTGATCTTCAAGGACTATCACTCGATGGTCGACTATCCGGGCGCGGCCTATTGGCGCCAGATCGCCGACCACTACCCGGACGCCAAGGTGCTGCACACGGTGCGCGACCCCGACAAGTGGTTCGAATCCACGCAGGCGACGATCTTCAACCCCGCCAGCGTCGCGGTGCGTACGCCCGAGGGTCCGCAGGCGGCGTTCTTCGCCAGCTTCATGGGCCCGATGCGCGAGCACCTGGCCGACCGCGCCTTCATGACCGACTATTTCCGCCGCCACACCGAGGAAGTGAAGGCCGCGATCGCTCCCGAGCGCCTCTTGATCTTCGAGGTCGGCGAGGGGTGGGAGCGGCTCTGCAAGTTCCTCGGAGTCCCCGTCCCGGCAGAGCCCTACCCGTCGGAGAACTCCCGCGAAGACTTCGCCCGCCGCGTCCAGGCTTCGCAAGGCGACACGGCGAAGCTGGCCGAAGAGCTCCGCGCCGGCGAGGCCCACCACTGACGCTGGCGACCCCGGCAGGACTCGAACCTGCAACCGTCCGCTTAGAAGGCGGATGCTCTATCCGGTTGAGCTACGGGGTCTGGCGCCGGACCACGGCTGTCAATGAGTCCAAGGCTGCTTGCGGTGGAAGGCGAAGTTATCGGCGTAAGTCTTGATGATTCTTCTGTGTTCGCTCTGGCTGAGCACCTCGAAGGCGATCCCGTGGCGCTGGGCGTAGGCCACCGCCTCCTCGCGCGTGTCGAACGCCAGGCGCACCTGCCCGTTCATGTCGGTGGAGACGGTCCAGCCCATCAGGGGATCGCTCACCCGCGCGCTCGCCGGCTCGAACTCCAGCAGCCACTCCTTGGTGTTGGCGCGGCCCGACTGCATGGCGGTCTTGGCGGGGCGGAAGATGCGCGCGAGCATGGCGGTCCTTGATCCAAGTGACGGCGGCGAGCTAAGGCGACTCCGCTCCCGAAACGGGCGGCAAATCCTTACCGACCAGCGCGCCGCAAGTAAAAGCCTGAAAGCTCACTCTGTGTGGCGAGCGCCGGGCGCGCTGGACGATCCTGGCCAATTCGACGGCCCGGAGATCGCCGCCTGGACGCAGGAGAAGCAGGCGTTCCACGTCCTGCCGGAGCGCGTGACGGCGTTCGCGCGCATCCCCGGGCGCTGAACCGCGCCGCATTGACGCAAGCGCCCTAGCCGATGGTCGGGGCGGCGTGATTCGAACACGCGACCCTCTGCTCCCAAAGCAGATGCGCTACCAGGCTGCGCTACGCCCCGTGACCGTCGGCGAGGCCTTGTCATACAAGGAAAAGGCGCCCCGGCAACCCCGTCGGGCGGCGACGCCGCGGCGGACGAGCGCCGAGACCGGCCGGCGAATACGGCCGATTGAAGCCCATTAGTGGTCGAACGATTGTCACACAAATCCGCTCTGCCAATGGGGCTCGGCCTGGCGGCCGATCGTGTGGCAGGGGGCCGCGCAGATGCGCACCATTGCGGTGATCGGCCGCAAAGGGGGTTCGGGAAAGACCACCGTCGCCTTGCACCTGGCGCTGGCGGCGCATCTGCGCGGCATGAAGACCCTGGTGGCCGACACCGATCCGCAGCGCTCGGCCATCGACGTGCTGAAGATCCGGAGCGGCGGGGGACCAGAACGGATCGACACCTCCGGGCCCAAGCTTTTCGCGCTGCAGGTGACCGCGGTTCGCTCCGGGGTGGACGCCATGATCATCGACACGCCGGCGGGGGTCGAGGAGGACCTGGCACACGCCATCGTCCTGGCCGACCTTTCGCTCCTGGTGCTGCGCCCCACCTTCATCGACATGGCCGCGGCCCTGCGGACGGTGGATATCGTCCGGCGGCTGAGGCGCCCGGCGCTGATCGTGGTCAACCAGGCGCCGCCGAGCCGCGTCGGCGCCGAAGCCCCGATCGTCAGACGCACGCTGCGGGCGCTGGCGGTCATGCGCCTGCCGGTCGCGCCGACGATCCTGCGGTCCAGGGCCATCTACCAGTCGGCGCTGGAGACCGGCCGGTCGGCCGAGGAAGCCAGCGACGCCGCGGGCGCCCGCGAAATGGCGGAGTTCTGGACCTTCATCGAGCGCTTCGCCTTCGCCAAGCCCGCGCAGGGGCCGCCGGTCGGCTAGGCCGGCGGATCGGGCCGCTCATCGCCGCTGCGAGACACACAAGGTTGGCCGAACCGTCACGGGACTGAGACCTGGACCTGACAGGGTGCCGTCCGCCCAACCGACTTGGGCGCCTATCCCTGCCGACGCCCTCAACGGCCCCACAGGTTGAGGGCGTCGGTTTTTTGCGCGCTCGCCGGGACAGCCCGCGCATTGTCACCTGGATGAAATCATTTCGTCGCGCGAGGTTCACGTGGCTCTGGTCTTAAGAGCCCCCGCCGCGAATCCGCGGCCGGCGGCCGGGGGGACTCACTTGACAAGCGCGATCATTCGAAAAGGCCTGGCCATCGTCGCATTCGCCTGGGCCGCCATGGCGCTCGCCCAGCCCTCGGCCGCGGCCGATCCAGCGCCAGCAGCTCCGCCACCCCCCCCGCCGCAGCTGGCTTTCCTTACCACCGCCGACAACGAGCCTTAGCACATCCAGCCGCCGCCGCCGATCAG
>JBIOEF010000164.1:0-6064 GCA_044445785.1 Caulobacterales bacterium | reverse complement strand
GATCCGGCTGGAGGTCGGCATCTCGCAGCCCGAGGCGCTGGGGCTCTATCGATCGGCGGGGTATCTGGAGCGCGATCCCTTCGGCGACTATCGGCCAGATCCACTGAGCTTTTTCATGGAGAAAGAGCTGGACGCCCGCGAGCCGCCGCTCCCTTAGGCCGCGCCGTCGAGCTGCAGCCACGCCGCCATCATCGCCAGCCGTTGATCCTCGCTCCACGGCGGGCCCAGCGCGGCGCCCATCTCCTTGAGGACCGCCTGCAGGCGCGTCGGCGCGACGCCGAGCTTGTCGCAGACCAGCGTGGGCAGTTCGCGCTCCACCGGGCGGCGCACCTCCAGTCCCAGCTGGGCGCAGGCGGCGGCGACGACGTCGCGGTAGAACTCGCCCTCGGCCGCGTGCTGCAGCGTATGGACCCGCAGGATCTGCGCCAGCGCCGGCAGCTTGCGCCCGCCGGTCGGCGCGGCGGCGATCCGCACGGCCACGCCGTCGCGCCCCAGCAACTCCAACAACGCGCCGATCCCGGCCCTGGCGTTGACCTCCGTGGCCGCCCGGACCCTCTCGATCAGCGCCTCTGCCGTCCCGTCGGTCGCCTCGGCGGCGTGGTGATAGACCGACCGCTCCGCGCCGGCGGCGAACACCATCCGATGGCGCAATATCACGCGCGGCGCGTCCGGCGGCCCGCTCAGGGCCACGACCGCGGTCCAGTAAGTGTGGGGACGAAACCCCAGCACGGCGGCGCTCGGATCGGCCATGTCGGCTCCCAGCCTCGCAGCCGAGCATGTCAGGGGCCGTCAGCAGCGTCGAGACGCGACGTGACCGCCGCGCGCCGTCGTCCTATCTTCCCCTCATGACCGAGACGCTCGAGCCTACCACCCTGGACGAGATTCCCCGCGCGCCGACCCAGGATGGGCCCTCGACCCGGCTCTACATCGTCGACGGCTCGGGGTTCATCTTCCGCGCCTTCCACGCCCTGCCGCCGCTGACCCGCAAGAGCGACGGCCTGCCGGTGGGGGCGGTCGCCGGCTTCTGCAACATGCTGTGGAAGCTGATGGTCGATATGAAGGCCGCGCCCGACGCGCCGACCCACCTGGCGGTGGTGTTCGACAAGTCCGAGCACACCTTCCGCAACGAGCTCTACGCCAACTACAAGGCCCACCGACCGCCGGCGCCCGAGGACTTGGTGCCGCAGTTCCCGCTGGTGCGCGAGGCGACGCGGGCGTTCGGCGTGCCGGCGCTGGAGCTGGCCGGCTACGAGGCCGACGACATCATCGCCGCCTACGCCTGCCATGTGCGCGACGCTGGCGGCGAGGTGGTGATCGTCTCCTCCGACAAGGACCTGATGCAGCTGGTGGGCGACCGGGTCTCGATGCTGGACACGATGAAGAACGTCCGCATCGGCCGCGCCGAGGTGGCCGAGAAGTTCGGCGTGCCGCCGGAAAAGGTGGTGGACGTCCAGGCGCTCTGCGGCGATTCCGTCGACAATGTGCCAGGCGCGCCCGGGATCGGGATCAAGACCGCCTCGGCGCTGATCAACGAGTACGGCGACCTCGATACGCTGCTCGCCCGCGCGGGCGAGATCAAGCAGGACAAGCGCCGCCAGACGCTGATCGATTTCGCCGACCAGATACGGCTCTCGCGCCAGCTGGTGCAGCTGGACTGCGACACGCCCTTGCCGGTCCCGCTGGGCGAGCTGGTGGTGGACGACCCCGACGCCAAGGTGCTCGCCGATTTCCTCGAAGCGATGGAGTTCCGCACTCTCGCCCGTCGGGTGGTGGAGGCCCGCTCCGGCGGTGCGCCGGCGCCGGCCGCGTCCCGGCCGGCCGAGCCGGAGGCGCCGCTGCCGATCGACACCTCGCTCTACGCCTGCGTCCGCGACATCCCGACGCTGGAAGCCTGGGTCGCCAAGGCCAGGGGCGCAGGCCTTGTCGCCTTCGACGCCGAGACCGACGGGCCCTCGTCGTCCACCTCCGACCTCTGCGGAATCTCCCTGGCGCTCGCGCCCGGCGAGGCCTGCTACATCCCGCTCGGCCACAGCGCCGAGGAGGGTCTGGCGCTGGACGTCAGCGCCGACCTTGGCCAGATTCCGCTGGCCGAGGCGCTGGCTCGGCTGAAGCCGCTCTTCGAAGACCCCGGCGTCCTCAAAGTCGCCCACAACGCCAAGTACGACATCGCCGTCTTCTCCCGGTCGGGGATCGCCGTGGGTCCGATCGAGGACACCATGCTGATCAGCTATGTGCTGGAAGGCGGGCTGCACAATCACGGCATGGACGAGCTGGCCGCCCTGTGGCTGGGCCACCAGCCGATCAGCCTCAAGCAGGTGGCCGGGACCGGCAAGGCGCAAAAGAGCTTCCGCCATGTGGGCCTGGCCGAGGCGACCTGCTACGCGGCTGAGGACGCCGACATCACCGTGCGGCTCTACCACCTGCTGCGCCCGCGCCTGGCGCGCGAGGGCCTGCTGACGGTCTACGAAACGCTGGAGCGGCCGATGCCGGCGGTGTTGGCGCAGATGGAGTGCGCGGGGATCAAGATCGACCCGGCCCAGCTGCACACGCTCTCCAACGACTTTTCCCTGCGCATGGCCGAGTTCGAAGCGGAGGCCACCCGCCTCGTCGGCCGGCCGTTCAACCTCGGCAGCCCCAAGCAGATCGGCGACGTCCTCTTCGGCGAAATGGGCCTGCCGGGCGGCAAGAAGACCGCCACCGGCGTCTGGTCCACCGACGCCTCTGTGCTGGAACAGCTGGCGGCCGAGGGCCAGCCCCTGCCGCGCCTGTTGCTCGACTGGCGCCAGCTCTCCAAGCTGAAGGGCACCTACACCGACGCCCTGGTCCAGGCGGTGGCGCCCAGCACCGGCCGCATCCACACCTCCTATGCGCTGGCCTCAACCACCACCGGGCGGCTCTCATCCAACGATCCGAACCTGCAGAATATCCCGGTGCGCACCGAGGAGGGGCGCAAGATCCGCCGCGCGTTCATCGCCGAGCCGGGCAATGTGCTGATCAGCGCCGACTACAGCCAGATCGAGCTCAGGCTCGTCGCCCACATCGGCGACATCCCGCAGCTGAAGCGCGCGTTCCTGGATGGCCTGGACATCCACGCCTCCACCGCCTCGGAGATGTTCGGCGTGCCGGTGGAGGGGATGCCCGCGGAGACCCGCCGCCGGGCCAAGGCGATCAACTTCGGGATCATCTACGGCATCTCCGCCTTTGGCCTGGCCAACCAGCTCTCGATCCCGCAGGAGGAGGCCGGGGCCTACATCAAGACCTACTTCGAGCGCTTCCCCGGCATCCGCGTCTACATGGACCGCATGCGCCACACCGTGCGCACCCAGGGCTATGTGACCAACCTCTTCGGCCGCAAGATCCACATCCCCGCGGCCATGTCCAAGTCGGTCCACGATAGGCAGTTCGCCGAGCGCGCGGCGATCAACGCGCCGATCCAGGGCGCGGCGGCCGACGTCATCCGCCGGGCGATGATCCGCATGCCGGCGGCGCTGAAGGCCGAGGGCCTCAGCGCCAGGATGCTGCTGCAAGTGCACGACGAGCTGGTGTTCGAAGCCCCGGCGGAGGAGGCGCAGGCCACCTGCGTCGCCGTCCGCCGCGTGATGGAGCGCGCCGCCGAGCCGGTGGTGGCGCTGTCGGTGCCGCTGGTGGTCGACGCCCGCGCGGCCGCCAACTGGGACGAGGCGCACTAGCGCTTCGGAGGCTGGGTCAGCTCCACCACGTTGCGGTCGGGGTCGTAGTAGCGGGCGCTGAGGCCCCAGGGTTGCTGGCGCGGACCATGGGCGGCCTCGACCCCGGCGGCGATCAGCCTGGCGTGCATCGCCGCCAGATCCTCGACCTGGAAGCCGATCTGGGCGGCGCGGGTCGGCGCCTCCTTGGCGGCGTAGAGTGCGAAGTGGAAGAAGGCGCCCTGACTCCAGGAGATCGCCGCGTGCTCGCCGCTGATCCAGCGGTCGCCATCGGCCTCGTTGTCTGCGCCCTCGTGCAGCGGCAGACCCAGCAGCCCGCCATAGAAGGCCCGCGAGGCGGGGAGGTCGGCGACCTCCAGGATCAGGGCGACGAGTCGGCCGACGGCCATGGCGGAGCCTCCCTTTGCGGCCGTTCAGCTTAGCGCGCTGTTTGGCCTCAGGACCAGCGCCAGTCGCCGGCTGGAATAGTCAGCTAAATCATGATGTTATATCAGTCCTGGGCGACCTTGACGCTCCCCGCCCACCTCTATAGGTTCCGCGCCGACCTGGCCGGGCCGCGGCGGGGACGCTCAAAGGCTCGGCGTTTGCCGAAAGCCCTGCCGTTCATGTCGCAGCCGGACGACGAAAGCCGACAGGCGCTGGAGCGCCTGAACCAGCGGCTGACGGCGTTCAAGGCGGATGGCTCGCCGAGCGCCGGCGGACCGGGCTCTGCCGAGCGCGGGATCGGCGAGGGCTATCGCTACTTGGGCGAAGTCATCGGCGGAATACTCGGCGGGCTCGGGCTCGGGTGGGTGGTGGACCATTTCGCGCACACCACGCCGTTCGGGATAGTGATCGGCTTGCTGCTCGGCACGGCGGCCTCGGCCTACGCGGTGGTGAAGACCGCGAACGCCCAGGCCAGACGGTCGGGCGCCGGCAAGGACGGGAAAGAGGACTGAACGACTGATGGCGGCGATCGAGCCCATGGAACAGTTCATGATCCACAAGATCGTGAGCTTGCCGCCCGTGAACGTGCCGGGTCTGGGCGCGGTCGATCTTTCGATCACCAACTCGGTCGCCACCATGATGTTCGCGGCCGCCGCGATCAGCCTCTTCTTCGTAGCCACCGCCAGGGGCAAGGTGGTGCCTGGGCGCCTGCAGGCGTTCGGCGAGATCCTCTACGACCTGGCCGACAAGGGCCTCACCGCGCCGATGATCGGCGAGCGGGGTCGCCCGTTCCTGCCCTACGTCTTCGCGCTCTTCTCGCTGATCGCCTTCATGGACATCTGGGGCCTGATTCCCGGCCAGTTCACCGTCACTTCGCAGCTGGCGGTGACGGTGACGCTGGCGCTCCTCACTTTCCTCATGGTCGTCACCGTCGGGTTCATCCGCAACGGGCTTGGCTTCTTCAAGCTGTTCGTGCCGGGCGGCGTGCACTGGGTGATGCTGTTGATCCTGGTGCCGATCGAGTTCGTCTCGTTCATGGTGCGCCCGGTGACGCTCTCGATGCGACTGTTCGGCAACATGATCGGCGGCCACGTGGTCATGTATATGTTCGCCAGCTTCGTCGTCGGCATGGCGCTCTTCGCCGCCGGCGGCGGCATGGCCACCCTTGGCTACCTCGGATCGGCGCTCTCGCTGGTGATGGTCATCGCGCTGACGGCGCTGGAACTGATCGTCGCCTTCCTACAGGCCTTCGTCTTCGCGGCGCTGACCTGCACCTATCTCTCGGACGTCGTGAACCTGGATCACGGCCACTAACTCGGACTCGAAAAGGGACTTTCTCCACATGGACGTTACAGCTGCCAAATACATCGGCGCGGGCCTGGCCATGACCGGCCTCATCGGCGCCGGCGCCGGCCTCGGCATCCTCTTCGGCAACTATCTGCAGGCCGCCATGCGCAACCCGTCGGCCGCGGCTGGCGAGCGGGGCATGCTGTTCCTGGGCTTCGCGGTGACCGAGGCCATGGGCATCTTCGCCCTGGTGATGGCCTTCATCATCCTGTTCGTGAAGGTCTAGGCGAGCCCCTTGAGGACTACGTCCGATGGCTGATCCCGCCTCCGCCGCCGCCGAGCACGGTTCAGGCGGCCTGCCGCAGTTCGACCTGGCCCAATGGCCGGGCCAGATGGTCTGGATGCTGGTCATCTTCGGCGTCCTCCTGATCGTCTTCGCCCGGTTCGTGGTGCCAAGGCTCGGCGGGACCATCGCCGCGCGCGAGGACAAGATCAGCGGCGACATCGGCGATGCGCGGCGCCTGCGCGACGAGGCCGAGGCGCAGAGCCAGGCGGCCGCCGAGGAGCTGGCGACGGCCCGCGGCCGGGCCCAGAAGCTGGCCGCCGACGCCAAGGCCGCCGCGACCGCCCAGGCGGCCGCGCGCCAGGCCGAGGAGGACGCCAAG
>JBIOEF010000163.1:0-6072 GCA_044445785.1 Caulobacterales bacterium | reverse complement strand
GGGCAGGGGGGAATTGAGGCGCGGTCATGGGGGCTCTTTCTAGCAAGAGGGCGCCCAGGCGTGCGGCTTCATCGATGGCCCGTGCTCCCCGGTGGTGACCCACCCTTCGCCAGTCACGCGGACGGGCGGACCATACGAGCCGCCGCGCGCCTGTCAACGCGGACCGATCGCCACGGCGAGGCTGTTGCGTGCTTGAAACCAAATAGCGCCAGCGGACGTCTTCCCGACGCTAAGTTGCGGCGTTAGCCTGTTCGCCAATGGGGAGTAGGCAGCTCTTTGTGGCGCTGGCCGCGCTCGGACTGGCGTTGCTGGCCGGCCCGGCGTTGGCGGACTGCACGCTGGGCAAGATCGCCGAGCTGCCGGTGGCCATGTCACCCGGTGGCCAGCCCCTGGTTTCGGCCAAGATCAACGGCGTCGACGGCAAGTTCATCGCCGACACCGGCGGGTTCTTCAGCATGCTCACGCCGGCCAGCGCGACGAAGTTCGGGCTTCACGCCGGACCGATGCCAGGCGGCGATAGGGTTGGCGGGATCACCGGCGAAGCCAGCGTCAAGCTGGCCAGGGCCAACGACTTCACCGTGCTCGGCGTGACCTTCCACGCCGTCGACTTCCTGGTCGGCGAACACGCGCTGGGTCCGGAGGCCGACGGGCTCCTGGGTCAGAATCTGCTGAGCGCGGTCGACGCCGAATACGACCTGGCCAACGGCGTCATCCGCCTCTTCAAGCCGATGGGTTGCGGGTCCAAGGCGCTGGCGTACTGGGCCCAGGACGGGGCGTTTTCGACGCTCGCCATCTCGCCGATCGAGCCGCCAGGCAACGAGATCAGCGGCAGCGCCACTCTCAATGGGCAGCGGATTCGCGTGACCCTCGACACAGGCTCGTCGCGCTCGATCCTGACCCTGCGGGCGGCAAGGGCGGCGGGCGTCAAGACCACCGGCCCCGACGTGATCTCCGCCGACGTCACTGGCGGGATCGGCCCGCGCCGGATCGACACCTGGCTGGCGCCGTTTGGCAGCTTCGAGATCGGCGGCGAGCAGATCAAGAGCACCCACCTGCGCCTGGGCGACATCGAGCTCAGCGACGCCGACATGATCCTGGGCGCCGACTTCTTCCTCTCGCACCGGGTTTACGTGGCCAAGAGCCAGAGCAAGGTCTACTTCACCTACAACGGCGGACCGGTCTTCAACCTGGATCGCCCCGCGACGGCAGCCGCGACGCAGCCTCCCGCCGGCGCAGCACCGCCGCCGACGGCAACCATCGCGCCAGCCCCGGACGCCGACGAGCCCAAGGACGCGGCCGGCTTCAGCCGGCGCGGCGCGGCCTTCGTGGCGCGGCGCCAATTCGATCGGGCGATCGATGATTTCACCAAGGCCGCCGCACTCGAGCCCAACGAGCCCAAACACCTGGACGACCGGGGCATGGCGCGCTGGGCCGACCGCCAGCCGGTGCTGGCGATGGCCGATTTCGATGCGGCGCTGAAGCTCAAGCCCGATGACGAGTCTGCCCTGATGGCGCGCGGGGAGCTGAGACTGGCCAACAAGGACCAGACCGGCGCCCGGGAGGACTTCGACCACGTCCTGCGCCTGGCGCCGAGCGTGCGCCTGAGAGTCGCCGGCGCCTACGTCCGCGCCGATCTCTTCGAGGACGCGGTCGGCCAGTTCGACCAGTGGATCGCCGAGCATCCCAAGGACGAGGACATGGCCGAAGCGCTCAACCGCCGCTGCTGGGCGCGCGCGCTCTGGAACCGCGACCTCGACAAGGCGCTGGCCGATTGCGACGCGGCGCTGCGCCTCAGCCCTGGATTGTCATCGTTCCTCGACAGCCGGGGCCTCGTCCACCTGCGTCGCGGCGAGCTCGATCTGGCCATCGCCGACTACGACGCGGTGCTGCGCGAACAACCCAAGAGCGCCTGGTCGCTCTACGGCCGGGGCCTGGCGCGGCTGCGCAAGGGCGACAAGACCGACGGCCAGGCCGACATCCAGGCCGCAACGGCCCTGGCGCCGCGCCTCCCCGACCAGGCCAAGGGCCTCGGGCTGACGCCGTAGAGCCATCGACAGGCGGCGGCGACGGTCGTGGCAGGGTGTGGGGTTGCGCCCTTGGTGGTTCGACTGCGTCAATCGCGGGCAGCTTGACAAGCGGCCGATCGGCGCTGATTATTTGCCTAATGCAAACTAAATCGCCCGCCTCCAACCCATTCCAACGTGCAGGCTCGGGAGCTGGCTGACCGCCGTATTATCGGAAATCGGACCGTTTCTACGGTGAATCTACGGTGATATTAGCGGAGTTCAGTCGGCCAGCGTCCTCGGATCGCCGGCTGCCAGCGTGCCCAGTTCGATCCAGCGGGCGTGGGTGGGGCTGAGCTTCCGGCGAATCAGGGCGTCGTAGCGGGCGAGGTCGGCGTCGGTGAGGAAATTTTTCCAGCGGCCGTTGAAGCCCTGGTTCAGGAAGCGCTGCGAGCCGTGGTCGAAGGCGTTGCGCATGCCCGGCATCAGCGCCTCGCCCTGGCGCTTCATGGTCTCGAACGTCGCCGCGCGCGCCAGTTCCGCCAGCAGACTCTCGGGCGTGGCGATCCCCAGGAAGTCGGAGATGCGTCGCATCTGGCCGGCGAGGTCCGCCTTCATGTCGGCGTAGTTGACGGTGAGCAGCCACGGCTCCCTGCGCGCGCGCCAGTAGGTCTCTTCGAACTCGCAGAACGGCAGGTCGACGCCGTAGGCCTCGGTGACCTCGGCTTCCGCCAGGTCCATCCACAGGAGGAAGTACTCGCGCGGGTCCGCCGGCGTATCCTGGCCGCGCGATTGGATCCGCGGATCCTGCGCGGCCATCGCCGCCATCAGCTGCACCATCTGCGGATTGAACCCCAGCATGTGATTGTGCATCGAGATGCAGGCGTCGCGGCCGTCGCGCACGACGTGGATCATCTTCACGCCCTCGAACAGCGGCACGCTGTCCAGCGGCATGTGGGTCTTGATGAACCGCCGGTGGGTCTGCGCCTCCAGCGTCGCCAGATCCTGCTCGATCGGCGCGAAGAAGGTGGCGTCCAGCCAGGGCGAGATGGCGAGGAACTCCCGCGGCTCTGGCGACTGGAAGACCAGCAGGTCCACGATCCGCTGCGTCCAGGTCGTGCCGCACTTGGGATAGGTGGCGATGATGATGTCGTCGGCCCTCGGCTTGAAGGCGTCCCACCGGTGGCTGTCCATGATCGCGGTTCGATATTCACGCGTCGGCGCGCGCAGCATGGTCGGCATCAGGTCCCCCGCTCGATGAGCGGCCTTACTAGCAAGGCCGGGCGCCGGTTGGCGAGCGGTGGGCGCCGTCAGGCCTCCGCGCGCGACAGCTTCCAGCGCACGTGGCCGCCCTCGGAGGGACGCAGGAAGCCGGCCAGCACGATGGTCTCGGTCTGCCGCGTCTCGCCGTCCTCGAACACTACGCCCGGGTCCAGGCGCAGCTCGGCCGCGTTGCTGCGCAGCCGCCAGCCTGGTTCGCCCGCCGGCTTGATCAGCACGCTCTTGCCGTCGACGGCGACCTGGGCGCTGACCTGGGGCAGGAGGTGGAAGCGGACCGCGTAGGGGATCAGCCCGCGGCGCCCGCCGCGGCCGATGGGCGTGGTCTGGTCCTCGCCGCGCAGCTCCTCGGCGGCGAGATCTAGGAACAGGCGCCGCGTGTGGCTGAGGCCAAAGGCGCGCCGCCAGGCGTCGTGGGCGATGTCCAGCCAGACGCCGGTGTCGTCCTCGTGCCGCTCGGCCTTGACCTCGCCCGCGCCGCCTTTGAGCCTCGGACCGAAGGCGCCGGCCGCCAGGCCCTCCAGCGCCGCGCCGCCGCTCTGCGCCCCCAGCGCCAGGCAAGAGCCGCCGATAGGTCCGCGCAGCCTGGCCGCGGCCGCCGGCGCGCTCGCCGACCAGGCGCAGGCGGTAACCAGCCGCCGTCCGCCGCAGACGATCTCGATCGCCGCCGGCTGATCGCAGGCGCCGGCGCTCCACGCCCCGTCGGCCGGCGCGGCGACGTCGGCGATCACCTGGATCTGGCGGCTCTCCATCCGCCGATAGCCGCCATGGATCGCGGCGGTCACCGTGGCGGTGCGCGAGGCGTCCAGCGCCAGCACCGTGGCGACCGCCTGAGCGGAACCGGCCTCGCCGCCCTGGAACGCCGCCAGCCGCCCGTCGGCCATGGCGAAGAAGCGGGTCGCCGCGCTCAGCCGGTCGATGGCCCTGGCGACCTCCACCGGCGCCGGCTGGCCCCGCTGCGAGAGGGCGTCGTCCAGCGCCAACAGGTCGAACAGCAGCGCCAGGCCCCGCTCCGGCGCGCGGCTGGCGTGGACCC
The DNA here is from genome assembly GCA_044445785.1 of Caulobacterales bacterium. GTDB lineage: Bacteria > Pseudomonadota > Alphaproteobacteria > Caulobacterales > Caulobacteraceae > Acaudatibacter. The sequence goes on along the minus strand of JBIOEF010000163.1, from coordinate 1,755 downwards.
CGTCCGGCAGCACCGCGATCGGCGTCTCGCGCTCCAGCCGCGGCAGCGCGCGCTTCAAGAGGCCCGCGCCCGCCGGATCGGCCAGCGCCGCGCCGGCGAGCGCCGCCGCCGCCGCCCGCTCCAGCGCCCGGCCGGGATCGGCCGTCTCGGAGATCAGATGCCGCGCCTGGCGGGCCAGGTCGGCGATCAGGGCGGCGCCCTCGGCGTCGGAGGCCACCGGCAGCAGCGCCGGCGCCGCGCAGGCCAGGTTGAACACCCGCCGCTCCAGCGCCTCGCCCATCCAGGCGAAGCCGCGGGCGCGGCCGAAGAGGCGCCGCCACTCCAGCCAGAGGCGCAGGGTCTCGCGCGCACCCGCCTCGCCGGCGGCGATCAGGTCGCCCGCCCAGGCGAAGCCGTGCAGGTCGGTGGCGAACCGCTCACTGGGGCAGGGCCGGTCCCAGGGATTGCCGCCCGCGCCGACCTCCAGCGCCTCGCCGTGGAAGCGGAACTCGCCCCGCAGCAGCCGCTCGCCCGCCGCGGCGTCGGCGGGCCGCACATCGCGGGGCTTCGCCGCCAGGCTCTTTGGCTTGGGCCCGGCGATGGCCAGGGCATGCGCGGGTCCGGCGCGCCATTCGCGGCCCATCTGCCGCCGCGCGCCGACCAGCAGCGCCAGCGGCAGCAGGATCGGTCCTGGCAGGGGAGCGGGGGATCTGGCCATGCCAGGGCGCCCTTCAGGCCTCCCGCAGGGCGCGGATGTTGGCGGCGTAGGCGCTTGCGCCGCCGCGGAACACCGCCGTCCCGGCCACCAGCGCCCCGGCGCCGGCCTTGACGCACAGCGCGGCGGTCTCGGGCGTCACCCCGCCATCCACCTCCAGCGTGATGTCGCGGCCGGAGGCGTCGATCATCGCCTTCAGCTTGGCGATCTTGGCCAGCTGCGAGGTCATGAACTTCTGGCCGCCGAAGCCCGGATTGATCGACATCACCAGGATCAGGTCGACGTCGTCCAGCATCCACTCGATCACGTCGGGCGGCGTCGAGGGATTGAACGCCACCCCCGCCTTGGCGCCCAGCTCGCGGATGTGCTTGAGGCTGCGGTCCAGGTGCGGGCCGGCCTCGGGATGGATGGTGATCAGGTCCGCGCCGGCGTCCCGGAACGCCTCCAGGTAGGGATCGGCCGGGGCGATCATCAGGTGGACGTCCAGCGGGATCGAGACGCAGGCTTTCAGCGCTTTCACCACATCCGGGCCGATGGTGATGTTGGGGACGAAGTGGCCGTCCATCACGTCCACGTGCAGCCAGTCCGCGCCGGCCGCCTCCACGGCGCGGGCCTCCTCGCCCAGCCGGGCGAAGTCCGCCGCCAGGATCGATGGGGCGATGATCGGTGTGGCCATGGCCCGACTTAGCCCCCTCAGCCGAGTCGCGGCAAGGATCGCACCCTAGGCTGCGGCGCGAACGAACCGCGCCACGAAGAAGCCGTCGAGGCCGCCGTCCAGCTGGTGCGGCAAGACGCGCAGCCAGCCTTCGCTCTTCAGGCTCGCCGCCGGCGCGCCGCCTTCGCCAGGAGCGATCGGCAGGGGCGCGAAGTCGGCATGCCGCGCCAGGAACGCCCGCGCCTGCGCCTCGCCTTCCTCGGTCTCCAGCGAGCAGACGCAGTAGACCAGGCGACCACCCGGTTTCACCCGGCGCGCCGCGGCGTCCCGCAGGCGGGACTGGATCTCGGCGACCCTGGGGATGTCGGGCGGACGCAGGGTCCAGAGCACATCCGGGTTGCGGCGG
>JBIOEF010000162.1:0-6094 GCA_044445785.1 Caulobacterales bacterium | reverse complement strand
GTGATGGTGATGATGTGGCCCGCGCGGCGGTTGCGGAAGTAAGGCAGCACCGCCTGGATCGTCGCAATCGGGCCGAACACATTGACCTCGAACTGGGCGCGGATCTCCGCCAGGCTCGATTCCTCGACGGCTCCGATCAGGCCATAGCCGGCGTTGCCGACCAGGATGTCGAGTCCGCCCAGCTCCGCCTCGGCGCCGTCGACCGCCGCCCGAATGCTGGCCTCATCCATCATATCGGCGAGGAAGCCGTGGGCCTGGCCGGGTCCCAGTGCTTCGAAGGCGGCCAGGTCAGCCGGCTTGCGGACCGTGCCCGCGACCCGGTCGCCCCGTGCCAGCGCCGCCTGCGCCAGGGCGCGGCCAAGCCCGCCGGAAACTCCGGTGATCAACCAGTTCATTGTCGCCGACTAATAGGGCTTGTCGCCGCGCACCCAAAGCCGGTGCATCTCGCGAATGTACCTGGTGTCGTCGAACAGGGTGCCGGTGTGCAGCGTGCAGCGGTTGTCCCACATCAGGATGTCGCCGACCCGCCACTTGTGGCGATGGACGAAGCGGTCCTGGATCGCGAAGTCGACCAGCTCCTGCACCAGCTCGAGGCCCTGCGGGTTGGGCATGCCCATCACCTCGATCACCGTGCCGGTGGAGGGCCACAGCGCCTTGCGCCCGTCGGCCGGGTGCGTGCGGATCAGGGGATGGAAAACATCGGGGTTCTCGGCCTTGAGCTCGTCGCTGAGCTCGCGCGCGCCATATTCCCGGGTCGACATGAAGTGATGATAGGAGTGGTGCAGCACCAGCCCATTCAGGGCCTCTTGCCGTTCGCCAGGCAGGGCGTTCCACGCAGCGACGCAATCGGCGAGCAGGGTGTCGGATCCTTCGGGAGGGACTTCGACGGCGTAGAGCATCGTCGCCATCACCGGCTCGGCCTTGTAGGAGTAGTCGGTGTGCCAGCCGACCCCGTCGTTGTGGGCGCCGATCGGCTTGCCGTCGACGACGCGGTTGGAGAGCCGGTAGACCTTGGGAAAGCCCTCGACCGTGAACTCCTTCAGCGTGTGATCTTCCGGCTCGCCGAACCGCGCGATGAAGGCGGTCAGGTCGGCTGGGGTCATGACCTGATCTCGCAGCAGGATGGCGCCGTGCCGATGGAAGGTCGCGACCACTTCGTCCAGCGTCGCTTCATCCGCACGACGCAGGTCGACAGCCAGAATCTCGGCGCCGAAGCCTGGTCTCAAGGGGCGGGTGCGGATCTCGACCGCTGTCTGCATCTGCGATTTCCTGGCCGGGACGGCGCGTAACTTGAAACTGGAACGCAGACTATGATGTCTGGCCGAAGAGGTCTTGCACCTGGACGCCCCTTGATTTGCCCAGGCTCGGAAGCACTGTTTGCGAATTGAACAAGGCGCCCAGAAAATCGACGCGCCGATGGCGGCGAGCGACTTCGCCGCGTCTGCACAAGGCTATCTTCGACGCTCGGTCCTAGCCTTGGCCGATCAAGAACAGAAACGGACACATCATCGATGCCCTTCATCTGCGAAGACGGCGGCGAACGCCCGGACACCGCGCCCGGCGCGCTGCATCAGCTCGAGGCGACGCCGAAGACGGTGCATTGGGGCTACTTCGACGCCGCGCTGGCGCCCGTCCTTAGGGTCAAGAGCGGCGACCTGATCCAGGCGGAAGCCATCACCCACCACGCCGGCGACGCACCGGATCTGATGATGGACGAAGGCGTGCAGGCGATCTTCCGCGAGATCCCGGAAGGCGACCGCAATCCCGGCGTCCACATCATGACCGGTCCCATCTATGTCGAGGAAGCGCGGCCCGGCGACATGCTGGAGGTGCGTTACCTGCGCATGGCCCCGCGCTGCAACTACGGCTCCAACCTCGCCGCCAACTGGGGCTATCTCTACAAGGAGTTCGGGGAGAAGGAGCGCGTCACGATCTATGCGCTCGATCCCAATGCGGCCGTCGCCGAGGCCCTCTACGCCTATGATTTTCCCGGCAAGTACCTGGTTCCTGGAACGATCACTCATTGCCCCGTGTGCGACCGCCAGCCGGCGCTGCAGGGCATTCGGGTGCCGGCGCGCCCGCACCTCGGCACGGCCGGCGTGGCCATGGATGTCGCCGGCCGTGTCAGCACCATCCCGCCCGGCGCCCACGGCGGCAACATCGACAACTGGCGGATCGGCGCCGGCGCGGTGATGTACTATCCGGTGCAGGTCGCCGGCGGCCTGTTCTCGATCGGCGATCCGCACGTCAGCCAGGGCGACGGCGAGATCTCCGGCACCGCCATCGAGTCGTCGCTGAACGTGCTGTTCCAGATCGTACTGCGGCGGGACTTCACCTTCCCGGGCCCGCTGCTCGAGACCCCGAAATGGTGGATCGTGCACGGCTTCGACGAGGACCTGAACGTCGCGACCCGCAATGCCGCCCACGATATGATCACCCTGCTGCACGAGCATGTCGGGCTCAGCCGCAACGACGCCTATTCGCTGATGAGCGTCGCCAGCGACTTCGCCATCACCCAGGTTGTCGACGGCCGCCAGGGCGCGCACGTGCGGATTCCGCGATCGATCTTCCCCAGGAAGTCCCCAGCGGCGTAAGACCGTGGCGGAGGGGCCGCCATGACACCAGCGCAGATCGTCGTTGTCGGCAGTTACAACCGCGACCTCAGCTTCTCCGTGGCGCGCCTGCCCGCGCCAGGCGAGACCTGCCTCAGCCTGGGCCGGCTGGATTCGCCCGGCGGCAAGGGCTCGAACCAGGCGATCCAGGCGGCGCGCTGCGGCGCGGCCACCGCGATGATCGCCGCGATCGGATCGGACGCCGCGGGCGACGAGGCGATCTCGCTTTGGGCGGCCAACGGGATCGCCACGCAGAACGTGGTGCGGCTGGCGGGCCACCCCACCGGCATGGCCACGATCCTGGTCGACGCCATGGCGGAGAACGTCATCGTGGTGGATTCCGGCGCCAACGCTCATCTCGCGCCAGCGCACGTCGAGGCGGCCGCCGCCCTGATCGCGGCCGCGCGACTGGTCGTGGCCCAGCTCGAAACGCCGGTCGCGGCTACCGCCCGCGCCTTCGAGATCGCCCGCGCCAACGGCGTCGCGACGCTGCTGAACGCCGCCCCGGCGCCCGAGGCCATCGAGCCGGCGCTGCTGGGGCTGACCGACATACTGGTGGTGAACGAGGGCGAGGGCCGCGTCCTTTCGGGTCACGCCGACGCGCCGCGGATCGGCGCAGCCCTGCTGGGCCGGGTCGGCAAGGCGGTGGTCGTCACGCTGGGCGCGAAGGGCGCCGTCCTTTTCGAGCATCGCCGCCCGCTGCTCGAAGCCGCGCCGCCGCAGGTGGACGTGGTCGACACGACCGGCGCGGGCGACGCCTTCACCGGCGCCTTCGCCGCGCAGTGGGCGGCAAGCGGCGACATGGACTCGGCCCTGGCCTGGGGCGTCGCCGCCGGCGCGCTGGCCTGCACGCGCAAGGGCGCCGCCGCCAGCTGCGCCGACGCCGCCCAGATTGCGGGGTTGCTGAGCTTGCGCGCCTGACGTCGCGGCGCGAGAAGGCACAATGGAGAAGATCAAGGTTTCGATCGACGCGGCGGTACGTCTCGTCACCCTGGCGCGCGGCGAAAAACGAAATGCGCTCGATGCTGAAATGCTCGACCAACTCAGACGGGCCTTTGTCGCGACGCCCCCCGCGAACGAGCGCGTCACGGTGATCCGGGCCGAAGGGCCGGTGTTTTGCGCGGGACTGGATCTACGCGAGCGCGACGGCGGAAGGGTCGGATCCGCGGCCATCGAGGCGATGCTGCACGCCATCGAGCTCTATCCCCTGCCGGTCGTGGCGGTGGTCCAGGGCGATGCGATCGCCGGCGGCAATGAACTGGCCTTGCACTGCGACTTCGTGGTGGCGTCCGAGGCGGCCCGCTTCGGCATGTCTCTGGCCCGCATCGGCCTGGCGCCGAGCTGGTTCCTGGCCAAGAAGCTGCTGGAGGTGGCAGGGCCGGTGGGCGCGCGCGAGATGTTGCTGCTGGGCGATTTGCTGCCCGCGCGCCGCATGGCTGAGCTCGGCCTGATCTACAAGGCGGTTCCGGCCGAGGCTCTGGACGCAGCGGCCGAAGGGGTGATCTCCCGACTCGCCGCCAATGCGCCGTTGTCGCTAAGGGCCATGAAGGCTCTGCTGGTCCGGGCCATGAGCTTCCGCGATGGGATCGCCCACGCCGACGTGGACGCGCTGGTGGGCGAAGCTGGCCGCAGCGCCGATGCGCGCGAAGGCATCGCGGCCATGCTTGAGCGGCGCGCGCCCAGGTTCGAGGGCCGCTGATGGGCGTTCGGCTGGAGAAGCCCTGGCGCGAGCTCACCGCGGCCAACGTCGCCAGCCTGGCGGCCGAGCTCGGCGTCTATCAGCTTGGCGACGCGCAAGGGCGCGTCCTGCGCATCGGCTACGCCGGCGGACGGACTTTGTTCGGCCTGCGCAGCGAGCTGGAGGCGGCCCTGGCCGCAGCCGAGGCCGCGAACTTCCGCACCGAAGTCAACGCCCAGTATCTCAGCCGCTACGAGGAGTTGCTGATGGTGCACAAGGCAGACTTCGGCGAGCTCCCGGCCGGCAATGGCGCCGACGCGCGCCGCCGGTTGGGCCGGCTCAGCCCCGGATAGGAACGCGCCCATGGACTTCGAACCAAGCTCCGAGCAAGCGCTGATCGTCGACCAGGTCCGCCGCTTCGTGCGCGAGGAGATATGGCCGCTGGAGGCCAAGCTCGATCCCGACGCCTCCCGCGTCGAGCCGGAAGATCACGCCAGGCTCACCGGCATCACGCGCGCCATGGGCCTCTACGGCCTCGGCATCCCCCCGGAGTTCGGCGGGCCCGACATCGATATCGTCGCGCAAACCCTGATCGCCGTCGAGACGGCACAGCATCGCGCGGGGCTCTATTCGCCCTGTTTCGGCGCGTTCGGCGGCGCCGGCCTGGCGCAGCTCTATGAAGCCAACGACGATCAGAAGGCGCGCTACCTCTTCCCCATGCTGCGCGGCGAGAAGCGCGGATTCTTCGGCCTCACCGAGCCTTCGGGCGGGTCCGATCCGGCCCGGGCGATCCGCACCAAGGCGGTGCGTGACGGGGACGACTGGGTGATAAACGGCTCCAAGATCTTCATCTCCGGCGCCGATGGCGCTGACTTCGGCATTGTCTTCGCCCGCACCGACGCCTCTCAGGGGCGCGGCGGCATCACCTGTTTCATCGTCGATGGCGACACGCCCGGCTTCTATGTGCGCCGGGTGGTGCACACCTTGCGATCCGGCCACTACGGCACCGAGCTGCAGTTCGAGGACGCACGCGTGCCGCACGCCAATGTCTTGGGCGAGGTGAACCGCGGCTTCGCCATCGCCAACGACCGGCTGACGCGCCAGCGCATCCCTTACGCCGCCGGCTGCCTCGGCGTAGCGATCCGCGCCCAGGAGATGTCGATCGACTACGCCAAGCAGCGCGAAACCTTCGGAGCGATGCTCTCAACCCGCCAGGCGATCCAGTGGATGGTGGTCGACAGCGAAATCGACATCCGCACAGCGCGGTGGGCGATCCTCGCGGCGGCGTGCAAAGCCGCCCGCGGCGAGCCTTTCCGCACCGAAGCGGCGATGGCCAAGCTGCTCGCCAGCGAGGGCGCCAGCCGCGTGGTCGACCGCGCCATCCAGATCCACGGCGGCTATGGCGTGACCAAGGACCTGCCATTGGAGCGGTGGTACCGCGAGATGCGCATCCGCCGCATCGGCGAGGGGCCAAGCGAGGTTCAACGGATCGTCATGGCGCGCGATCTGTTCGATCAGGCGCTCTACTAGCCATGCCAACCCTTGCCATGACGGACCGTCCGCCGCCGCTCGCCGGAGTCACCGTGATCGACCTTGGCCAGGTCTATCAGGGGCCCTACGCCGCCTTTCTGATGGCCAAGGCCGGCGCCAGGGTGATCAAGGTGGAGCCTCGGCATGGCGAGCCGCTCAGGGCCCGCGAGGCGGTGGGTGGCGGAGCGTCGCTGCCGCTGGCCATGCTCAATTCCAACAAGCGGGCGATCACGCTCAATCTGAAGACGCCGCGCGGGGTGGAGCTGCTCAAAGC
>JBIOEF010000161.1:0-6369 GCA_044445785.1 Caulobacterales bacterium | reverse complement strand
GTCCGGGGCGACCGCCATCGAATACGGCCTGATCGTCGCCCTCATCGCAGTCGTCATCATCGGCGCCGTTACGACGCTGGGCGGCAACCTCAACACCAGCCTTTCGACCGCCGGCAGCGCGATCCACTAAGCGGACCGCGCCGAAACGCGAGCGTCACGCTCGACGCGCCTGAGGATCCGCGCCAATGCCGGAATGGTTGTTGCATACGCGCGCCGCGGTCGTGGTGGGGTGGCTCTCGGTCGCCCTCGCCACGGCCGCGGTCGACGCGGTGCTTACGCGGCGTCTTCTCGCACGGGGGGAGGATCGCGGGCTTTCGGTGATGAATGCGATCAGCCGGACGGCGTCGGCGGCGGCGTTCGCGCTGGTCTGCTTCATCCTGCTGCTTGACCGGACCAGTTTCGGCTTGGCGGCGGCGATGCTGGTGGGCTGCGCCATCAGCCTCAACAACGCGGTGATGACGCGCGGCAGCCGACGTTTCATCCTGAACCTGGTGGGGCCGTCGGCGGGCTGCCTGCTGGCCTTGCCCTTCGCCGCCTACAAGCTGGGCCATCTCGTGAGCCTGGCCGATGTCGCCCTGCTGACCATCGGCGCGGCGGCCTATACGGTGGCCATCGTCCTCCTGGCCGCTTCGCTCTATCGCGAGAGCCAGGCCCTGCGCACGGCCAAGGAAACGGCGGAAGAGGCCAGCCGGGCCAAGAGCGCCTTCCTGGCCATGACCAGCCACGAGATCCGCACGCCGCTGAACGGCGTCCTGGGCATGGCCCAGGCCATGGAGCAGGACGACCTCTCGCCCGTGCAGCGCGAGCGCTTGCGCGTGATCCGCCAATCCGGGGAATCGCTGCTGGAGATCCTGAACGACGTTCTGGATGTGTCGAAGATCGAGGCCGGTAAGCTGGAGCTGGAACGCGCGCCCTTCGACCTGGAAGCGGTGACGCGGACGGCGCACGCTGCCTTCAGCGCCTCGGCGGCCAAGAAAGGCCTGAACTTTGGCGTGCGGATCGACGAGACGGCGCGCGGGTTCTACGAGGGCGACGCGGCGCGGGTGCGTCAGGTGTTGGTCAACCTGCTCTCCAACGCCGTGAAGTTCACCGACGCCGGGGCGGTGGAGGTGACCGTCGCCGGATATGAAGGCGGCGTGCGCCTTGCCGTCAGCGACACCGGACCTGGCGTAGCGCCCGATCGAGTCGAGCAGCTGTTCGACAAGTTCGTACAGGCCGACTCCTCGACCACGCGGCGGTTCGGCGGCACGGGCCTGGGCCTGGCCATCTGCCGGGACCTCTGCCAGGCCATGGGGGGCGCCATCAGCCTCGAGAGTGAGCTGGGACGGGGCAGCACCTTCATCGTGGATCTGCCGCTGACGCGCTGCGTCGCTCCGGCGAGCGCCGAGGCGGCTGCGAAGCCGCCGGCGGATAGCGGAGCGGGCGCGCCGGTACGCGTCCTGGCGGCGGAGGACAATACGGTCAACCAGCTGGTCCTGCGCACGCTGCTGGATCAGATCGGCGTGGAGACCGTGATCGTCGAAACCGGCGCCGAGGCGATCGAGGCCTGGGAGGCGGGCCAGTTCGACCTGATCCTGATGGACGTGCAGATGCCCCAGATGGACGGCCCCACGGCGGCGCGTGAGATCCGCGCGCGTGAAGCGGCGTCGGGTCGGCCGCGAATCCCGATCATCGCGCTCACGGCCAACGCCATGACCCACCAGGTCGAGTCGTACGCCGCCGCGGGCATGGACGACTTCGTTCCCAAGCCGATCGAGGTCGCCGCGCTCTATGCCGCCATCGCCCGGTACGCCGGCGGCGGCGAAGCGAGCCGAAGCGCGGCCGCCTAGTTCCTTCCGGCTCCGACCTGCTATCCATGCCGCCGAACCTGAGCGGGGAGGCGCGCGGGGCGTGCCGGAGTTCGTGGAGCTGAAATATGGGTCGTTCCAGCAGGGTCTTGGCCGGTTGCGCCGCGGCGTTCTTGCTGGCGGCGGGGAGCGCTTACGCCGACACGCCCATCCCGAGCACGCCCGCTGAGCTGATCGCCGACTTCGACGCCATCTGCATGGCCGGCGCCGCCGACCCAGCTGTCGCTGCGGCCAAGGCGCGGGAGCGCGGGTTTACCGATCCCGACGGGCCGCTGGCCAAGCTGCTCTCGAGCATCTTCTCCAGCGGCAAGACCACCAGCGCGCTTTCGATCAAGACCGACGCCGGTAAGGCGCTCTTCAAGGCGGGACCCGGCCCGACGCTGATGCGCGGCAAGTACCCGACGGCGACCTGTTCGCTGGCCGTCACCCAATTCAAGGACGGCGATATCCGGTCGGCCTATCAGGCGAGCTTCGGCTCGGAGGCCCAGATCAAGGAGCTGAACCACGATATCTATTCCTTCGCCGTGACGGGCCAGGCGCGCAGGGCCGTCGACCTGCACGCCGATGACGAGATCATCAGTGCGATCAAGGCTGGGAGCTACCGTTCCGTCCTGGTCGGGACGACCGAGCCGTCAGCGAGCCTGGGCAAGTACGAGATCATGGTGCTGATGGTCCCGAACGAGGCGCACAAGGCGCCGTCGGCGCAAGGCGCGCCGTAGGCTGACGGCGCGGGATTGAGGTCAGGGCTTGGCGCGAAGGTCCGCCGCCGGCCGCGGGTAGTTGAGCATGAAGTCCAGCGCCCGGCCCCAACCGTCATACGTCGCGTCGTGCCCGAACGAGCGGAACAGCGGCTGGGTCTTCGCCATCAGCCGCTGCAGGGCGAAGACGCCCTCCGGCGCGACCAAGCCCGTCAGCAGCGCCATCAGAGCCTCGGGCGCGAACGGCGCGCGCTCCAGGGGATGCTGGGCGAGCTCCCATCGCAGGTACTTGTAGTAGGGCCGCAGCCGCCCGCCGTGGACGGCGAAGAGCGCATCGATGAACGGCGTGACGCCCTCGGCCGCCTCCAGGCGGCTGGCGTCCTTGTCGCCGTCGCGCAGGCACTTCACCGCCCGGTAGAGCTGGTTGAGGGCGTGATCGAGAGAGGCGGCCACGAAGGGTTCGATCTCGCCTTCCGGCACGCGGGCCTTGGCGTCGATCATCGGCTGGGCGCGACCGGTCTTGTCCACCTGGGCTCTCATATGGGCGAACGTGTAGCGATAGCCGCGCTCGTCGCTGTTCCAGGCGGCATGCGCCTCGAACATCGGGAACGTCATCACCTTCAGGTCGACCTTGGGCCGCCAATCCCCCTGGAAGGAACCCGAGAGCCCGAGTTCGGCGCAGAACGGCTCATACGCCTCCTCGGTGACAATGAAGCAGCAGTCGTAGTCGGAATGCTCGGTCGGCCGCCCCATGCCGCGCGATCCGCCGAGCCAGAAGGCCAGCACCGCCGTGTCGTCGTGCGCCCGCCGCAGCAGCGTCTCGTAGGTCTCGGCCGGAGTCTCACTCATCGGCCGGACACAGTCGCTAGCCCCGCGTCTCGATCGCGGTGTACTGGCGCTGCAAAGGTCCGGTGTAGAGCTGGCGGGGGCGGCCGATCTTGCGCTGCGGGTCTTCGAACATTTCCTTCCACTGGCTGATCCAGCCGACGGTGCGGGCGAGCGCGAAGAGGACCGTGAACATGGTGGTGGGAAAGCCCATCGCCTTCAGCGTAATGCCCGAATAGAAATCGATGTTCGGATAGAGCTTGCGGTCGATGAAATAGGGATCGTTGAGCGCGATCTTCTCCAGCTCCATGGCCACCTTCAGCAGGGGATCGTCGGTGTCGCCGATCTCGGCCAGCACCTCGTGGCAGGTCTGCTGCATCACCTTGGCGCGCGGATCGAAGTTCTTGTAGACGCGGTGGCCAAACCCCATCAGCCGGTACTTCCGGTCCTTCACCCCCTGGACGTACTCGGGGATGCGGTCGACGGTGCCGATCTCGTTCAGCATCATCAGCGCCTCTTCGTTGGCCCCGCCGTGGCTGGGACCCCAGAGGCAGGCGATGCCGGCGGCGATGCAGGCGAAGGGATTGGCGCCCGACGAGCCGGCCAGGCGCACGGTCGAGGTCGAGGCGTTCTGCTCGTGGTCGGCGTGGAGGATGAAGATCCGGTCCATCGCTCTGGTGAGCACCGGGTTGGGCTTCCAGTCCTCGGCCGGCACGGAGAAGGCCATGCGCAGGAAATTCTCGGCGTAGGACATGTCGTTGCGCGGGCTGACGAACGGCTGGCCCACCGAATACTTGTAGGCCCGCGCGGCGATGGTAGGCATCTTGGCGATCAGCCGATGGGCGCTGATCTTCCGCTGCTCGGGATCATCGACGTTGATGCTGTCGTGATAGAAGGCCGAGAGCGCGCCCACGGCGCCGGTCATGATCGCCATCGGGTGCGCGTCGGAGCGGAAGCCGTGAAGAACCGGTCGAACTGCGCATGGATCATGCTGTGGTAGGTGATGGTGTGCTCGAAGTCGGCGAACTCGGCCGCCGACGGCAGCTCGCCGTTCAGGAGCAGGTAGCAGACCTCCAGGAAGCTGGAGTTCTCGGCCAGCTGCTCGATCGGATAGCCGCGGTGCAGCAATACCCCTGCGTCACCGTCGATGTAGGTGATCTTGCTCTCGCAGCTGGCGGTGGAGGTGAAGCCGGGGTCGAAGGTGAAGACGTCGGCGTCGCCATAGAGCTTGCGCACGTCCACCACGTCCGGGCCGGTCGAGCCCTTGATGATCTGCAAGGGGTAGCTCTTGTTGTCGATGATCAGGGTTGCGCTGTCGCCCATGGTCTTTGAGTCCCCTTGTCTCGAACGGCGCCCATCCAAACGCTTATTTTCGATCGACGGTTATAGCGTCTTACCGCACTTGCGAAAGAGCATCGTTAAGACGCGCCAGCGCCGGCTCACGCCCGAGCGCCGCCAGGGCGCTGCCGAGGTCGGGCGCCACGTGGCCGCCGGCCAAAATAGCTCTCAGCGCTGGCCCGAACTTGCCAAAGCCCACGCCCTCGCTTTCAGCGAAGGCCTTCAGCCGGTCGGCCATGGCGACAGCCTCCCAGATCGGCGCTTCGACGAGGTCACCGGCCAGGCGGGTGAGGCGACCTTGCGTCTCCTCGGTGAGCAGGGCGCGGGTCTTGTCGTCCAGCGCGATCGGCGGATCGACGAGGGCGAAGAGGCAGAGGTCGGCGAGTTCAAGCGTGGTCTTGGCGCCTTCCTTCACCAGCGGGATGACGCGCGCCAGCCGCTCGGCGACGTCGTGCGAGCGGTGGACCTCGCGGCTCTTCAACACCTCAAGCGTCAGAGCGGCCAGGCGCTCATCGTCGGCCAGGCGGATGTAGTGCTGGTTGACGTGGTTCAGCTTGGCCCAGTCCAGGCGCGCCGGCGCGGCCACCACGTCCTTGATGTCGAACCAGGCGATGGCCTCGCCGTCGGTGAATAGCTCGTCGTCGCCATGCCCCCAGCCCAGGCGGGCCAGATAGTTGCGCAGGGCTTCGGGGAGATAGCCCATGGCGGCGAAGTCGCTCACCGCCTCGGCGCCGTGGCGCTTGGAGAGTTTGGCCCCATCCGGCCCATGGATCAGCGGCAGGTGGGCGAACAGCGGCAGCGGCCAGCCGAGGCCCTGGTAGATCAGGGTCTGGCGGGCGGCGTTGTTCAGGTGGTCGTCGCCGCGGATGACGTGAGTGACGCCCATGTCGTGGTCGTCGGTGACGACGGCCAGGTTGTAGGTAGGCGAGCCGTCGGCGCGCAGCAGGATGAGGTCGTCGAGTTCGCGGTTCCTGAACACCACCTTGCCTTTGACCAGGTCGTCGACCACCGTCTCGCCCTCCAGCGGGGCTCTCAGGCGCACCACGAAGGGCTGGTTGGCGCCGGCGGGCGCCGCGCGGTCGCGCCAGGGCGAGCGGATCGGCCGGCCCTCGGCCCTGGCCTTCTCCCGCTCTTCGGCCAGCTCGTCCACGGTCATGTAGCAGCGATAGGCGCCGCCGGAGGCCAGCATCGCCTCGGCGGCGGCGCGGTGGCGTTCGGCGCGCTCGTGCTGGCGCACCGGCGGGGCGTCGTAGTCCAGGCCCAGCCACCCAAGGCCCTCGAAGATGACCTCGACGTTTTCCTCGGTGGAGCGCTCGCGGTCGGTGTCCTCGATGCGCAGCAAGAACTCGCCACCCGTGTGGCGTGCATAAAGCCAGTTGAAAAGCGCCGTGCGCGCGTTGCCTATGTGCAGCTTGCCGGTGGGCGAGGGGGCGATACGGGTGACGACGGGCCGGGCGGCCGGAGAGGGGTCGGACATCGATATCCCGCTGCACGGTCAGCCCACGCGTTGGCCGGGCTGGGCGGGGGGTCTTAGCACGCGGTTTGGCCACGTTCCTAGCTGGCGCGCGTTGGGCGCGGGACTGAAGCATGAAGCGGCCGCCCAGCTGGATCGGGCCATGCTCTGGACCCCCGCCGCGAACGGCCAGAGCGGCGGCTCCACC
>JBIOEF010000160.1:0-6386 GCA_044445785.1 Caulobacterales bacterium | reverse complement strand
CTACCCCACGCATCGCGCGATCATGGTGATGGCGGCCGGCGCGCCGCTTTCCCTGTTCGTCGGCCTGATCCAGCCGGGCTACTGGCTGGCGGGGGCGGCGTGGGTGGCGCTGATCGGCGGGCTTTGCCTGGCCGACGCCCTGCTGGGTGCGCCCAGGGACCGCTCGAGCTTCATCCTGGAATCGCCAGGCGCGCTACCCACCGCCGGAAGCGCGCCGATGGTGGTGCGGGCGGTCTTCGAGCGCCGGGCGCCGAACGTCGCCGAGACGGCGGTGGAGGCCAACGCCCGCCTCACCGTCACGCCCGCTCGCCGAGCGACCCGGGTCAGTCGCGGCGAGGGCGAGGCGCAGTTCGAGCTGACGCCGGTGCGCCGCGGCGAGGGCGAGATCAGCCGCGTCTGGCTGCGCTGGCGCGGGCCGCTGGGCCTGGTCTGGAAGCAGATCGACGAGAAGCCCAGGCGCGCCATCGCCATCACCCCCAACGTGCGGGCGGTGAAGGACGAGGCGATCCGGCTCTTCTCCCGCGAGGCGATGTTCGGGCTGAAGACCCAGTTGGAGACCGGCGACGGTTCGGAGTTCCACGCCTTGCGCGAGCTGGTGGCCGGCATGGACCGGCGGACCATCGACTGGAAGCAGTCGGCCCGCCACGGCAAGCTGCTGGCCAAGGAGTTCCGCACCGAGCGCAATCACCCGGTGATCTTCGCCATCGACACCGGCCGGCTGATGTGTGAGCCGCTGCTGGGCGTTCCCCGGATCGACCGGGCGATCAACGCGGCGCTCTTGATGGCGTTCGTCTCGCTGAAGCTCGGCGACCGGGTTGGCTTCTATGCCTTCGACGTCAAGCCCGGACTCTTCACCGGCGCCACCTCCGGCGCCCAGGCCTTCCCGATCCTGCAGCGGCTGGTCGCGCGGCTCGACTACTCCACCGAGGAGACCAACTACACCCTGGCGCTGACCCAGCTGGGCGCGGCGCTGGAGCGGCGCTCGCTGATCGTGGTCTTCACCGATTTCGCCGACACCACCAGCGCCGAGCTGATGCTGGAGAACGTCGGCCGGCTGTTGAAGCGCCACCTGGTGCTCTTCGTGGTCTTCCGCGACGAGGAGCTGGAGGCCATCGCCAAGCGCGAACCTATCGACCCGGAAGCGGTCTCGCGGGCCGTCACCGCCGAGGCGCTGCTGCGCGAGCGCGAGGTGGTGATCGCCCGCCTGACGCGCATGGGCGCCTTGATCGTCGATGCGCCGGCCGCCGCCATGGGCCCGGCGCTGCTGCAGGCGTACATCGACCTGAAACGGCGGGACCTGTTGTAGGGCGATGAAGGAGCTCCAACTCAAGAGCCAGCGGTTCCGGGCCGAGCGCGAATGGGATTGGCGGCGCCTGGACGGCCTGCTGCGCAAATCCGAGCGCCAGTCCGCGGCCAGCCTCTCGGACGAAGAGCTGCTGGCCATTCCCGTGCTCTACCGCTCGACGCTCTCGTCGCTCTCGGTGGCCAGGGCCACGTCGCTCGACCACAGCCTGGTGGAATACCTGGAGAGCCTCTCCACGCGCGGCTATTTCTTCGTCTACGGCGCGCGGGCCTCGCTGCGCGAACGCCTGGCGCAGTTCTTCGCCGAGACCTGGCCGGCGGCGGTCAAGTCGCTGTGGCGCGAGACGCTGATCGCCGCAGCGATCTTCGCCGCCGCCGCGCTGGTCGGCTACCTGCTGGTCACTCAGGATTCGAGCTGGTTCGGCGCGCTGGTCTCCGACTACATGGCCGGCGGGCGCGATCCAGCCGCCACCACCGCCTTCCTCAAGCAGACGCTCTATCCCAAGCTGCCGGAGGGCGTAGACCTCTCGACCTTCGCCAGCGGCCTCTTCACCAACAACGCCCAGGTTAGCATCGTCGCGTTCGCGCTGGGCTTCGCCTTCGGCGTGCCGACCGCGTTCCTGGTCGCCCAGAACGCGATGATGCTGGGCGCCTTCTTCGCCCTCTACGGCTCGCGCGGTCTTGGCCTCCAGTTCGGCGGCTGGGTGTTCATCCACGGCGTCACCGAGATGTTCGCGCTGATCCTGAGCGGCGCGGCGGGGTTCAAGGTCGGCTGGGCCGTAGCCTTCCCGGGCGACCGGCCGCGGATGGAGGCGGCCGCGGCCGCCGGCCGTTCGGCTTCCAGCGTCATGGGCGGGGTGGTGGTGATGCTGGCCATCGCCGGCGCCCTGGAGGGGTTCGGGCGCCAGCTGATCCAGGAGGACTGGGCGCGCTGGTCGATCGCGGGCGGCACGCTCTTGATGTGGCTGGCCTATTTCTACCTGCCCAGGCCCAAGCGCAGGCCCGCATGACCGCGACCGGCGCCGCCAGACCCCAGATCGTCCGCCCCCCGGCGGGCGGGCCGCAGATCACCCGCCCGGAACTGGCCGGCGCGCCGCGCCTGCGCGAGTTCGTGACCCCCGAAGGCGTCGACCTGCGCCTCAGGATCGGCGAGGCGAGCGAGCGCGCCGCCGCCTTCATCCTCGACGAGGTGTTCCTCAACGTCGCGCTGCTCGTCCTCTACATCGCCGCGGCCGGGGCGGCGGCGGCTTTCCACGCCAAGGCGTCCGGCGCAGCGGAGGTGATCTGGACCCTGGTCTCGTTCATCCTCAGCAACGCCTACTTCATGGTCTTCGAGCTGACAGCGCGGGCGGCGACGCCCGGCAAGCGGATCATGGGCTTGCGGGTCGCGGCGCGCGACGGCGGGCGGCTCACCGCCGAGGCGATCTTCGCCCGCAACGCCATGCGCGAGATCGAGGTCTTCCTGCCGCTGCGGTTCCTGCTCTTCACCGCGCTGGGCGCCTTCAACCCGGTCCTCGGCTGGCTGGCGCTGCTGGGTCTGGGCTGGACCACCGCTTTCGCGCTCTTTCCGCTGTTCAACCGCGATCGCCTGAGGGTCGGCGACTTCGTGGCCGGCACCTGGGTGGTCAAGGCGCCGCGCGAGCGGCTCAGCATCGACCTGCTGGACGCCATCGAGGCCGGACGCGGCGCTTTCAATTTCAGCCAGGAGCAGGCCAGCGCCTATGGGGTGAAGGAGCTGCACGTGCTTGAGGACGTGCTGCGCCGGCGCGACCGCAAGACCATGGCCGCCGTCGCCGGCCGCATCCGCGCCAAGATTCATTGGGCGAGCATCGAGGGCGAGACCGACGTCGCCTTCCTCTCGGCCTATTACGCGGCTCTGCGCGGCAGGCTGGAGACCCGGCTCCTCTTCGGCCACCGCCGCCGCGACAAGTTCGACAAGGCGTGACGGCCTCGAAGCCAATCCATCTCCACTGTCTGTCATCCCGGAAGACCGCGCAGCGGGCTGTCCGGGACCTACTCGTCGCTGCGGCGCTGAGTAGATCCCGGCCTTCCAGCTCGCTTACGCGAGCTTCCAGCCGGGATGACAAACAGGGGGGTGAGGGGACGTGCGATCAGCGTGAACGGCCGCCGTCTGCTTAATCGAACACCGCCGCCAGCTGTTCGGCGCCGACGCCTTCCTTGATCTGCCGCAGCTCGTAGTAGACCGAGGCGACCCCGGCCGCGCCGATGAGGCCGGTGGCGGTCTGGACGATGAAGTTGGAGATCGTGACCACGATGCTTTGTGTGTCCGAATCCCGAGCCGCCAGGTTGGTCAGGGAGAACGCCGAACCCAGCAAGGCGCCGGTTACGACGGACGTCAGCACCAGCTGGACCACGAAGTAGATCACCATCAGCCCGAAGATCGAGCCGCGATGATTGCGGGTGAGCTCTGCGCTGCGGTCGAAGGCGCCAAAGACGCCGCGCCGCTCTATCACCTGCACCGGCGCCGCCACGCACCAGGCCAGGGCCAGCAGCACGCCCGGCACGATCAGGAGCACCACACCGATCCCGACGCCGATGCTGGAGACGATGCCGATGCCCACCAGCGGCAGCAGGTAGCGCAGGCCGGTCCCCACGCATTCGCCGAAGGTCGCCCGTTTGCCGGCGAGGTCACTGACGGTCCCGTGGATCACCGCGCCCTGCAGAACCGCGTTGGCGCTCACCGAGACGACGATCGCGATCAGGCCCGTCGCCAGGCCCAGGGGCAGGATCGCCGGGCCGAGCGGCGCGATCAGCCGAGCGAAGTAGCTGAGCTGCACCAGTCCCAGCACCACCGTCGGCGCGCCCACCAGCAACATCGACAGCATCAGGAACTCGATGAAATTGCGCCCCAGCACGCCGAACAGGCGCTGCAGCACCCGGCCGATGTCGAAGACGCCGCTCATCGGCATCGTGCTCAATGCGCGCCCCCCGCGAAGCCTGCGAGGGCCGACGTTAGCGGCGGGCGCGCCGGCGGTCCATCACCGCTGGCCTACTCCGCCGGTTCGGCGACCTTGGTTTCGATCAGGAAGTCGGCGGGGTTGGGGGTCAGCGTCGCCTTCCAGTAGTCCACCAGCGGGAAGGGCCAGTTCTGGGAGACGCGGCCCTTTTCGTTCTTGTACCAGCTGGTCACGTGGGGCGAGCCCCAGGCCATCAGCGCGTTGGCGGCGTCGACCTTGACGTTGAAGGCGTCGTGCACGTCGCCGCGCACCTCCAGCGTCTGCGCGCCGGTCTGCGCCAAGAGCTCCAGGCAGCCCAGGATGTAGCGCACCGAGCACTCCGAGAAGAAGATGATCGAGCCGTTGACGACGATGTTGGTGTTAGGCCCGTAGATCATGAAGAAGTTCGGGAAGCCCGGCGTGGTCATGCCCAGGTACGCCCGCGCGTCGCCCGCCCACACCTCGTGCAGCTCGCGCCCGCCGCGGCCCTTGATCTTGAACGTCTTCAGGAACTGGCTGGCCGTGAAGCCGGTGCCGTAGATGATCACGTCGAATTCGCGCTCCTTCCCGTCGGCGGTGACGACGCCGGTCGGGGTGATGGCCGTGATCGCGTCGGTGACCAGCTCGACGTTCGGCCGCTTCAGCGCTGCGACCCAGACGCCGTTGTCGCGCAGCGAGCGCTTGCCGCCCAAGGGATAGGCCGGGACGATCTTTTCCAAGAGGCCCGGCGCATCGGCGGTCTGCTGGGAGAGAGCGTAGGTGAGCGCCTCGCGCAGCATGGCGTTGGCGGCGCTGACCGCGCCTGGTCCGCCGTTCCAGGTGGGATCGGCCTTGACCCCTTCGTAGAGGCCGTCGGTGAGGGTCCAGAAAAGCCAGAAGCGGTACCATTTCTCGTAGAACGGCACGTGCTCCAGCAGCCAGCGCTCCGCCGGCGTCACCGGGTCATGGTAGTCGGGCGTGGGCCCCAGCCACGGCGGGGTGCGCTGGAAGACGGTCAGCTGCGCGGCGTCCTCGGCGACTTCCGGGGCGAACTGGAAGGCGCTGGCGCCCGTGCCGATCACCGCCACGCGCTTTCCCTTCAGATCCACGTCGTGGCGCCAGCGGGCTGAGTGGAAGGCGGGGCCCTTGAAGTCGTCGCGGCCGGGGATGTCCGGCAGGCGCGGCTGGTTGAGCTGGCCGACGGCGGAGATCACCGCCTTGGCTTCCAAGATCTCTGTCTTGCCGTCCTTGTCCTTGATCCGCACCTGCCAGAGCGCGCGCGCCTCGTCGAAGGCGGCCTCCTCGACCTGCGTCTCGAAACGGATGTGGCGGCGCAGGTCGTGCTTGTCGGCCACGCCCTGGAAGTAGGCCAAGAGCACCGGCTGAGTGGAGAAGTGCGCCGGCCACTCGTGGTTGGGCTCGAAGGAGTAGGAATAGAGGTGGCTGGGGTTGTCGACCCGGCAGGCCGGATAGCTGTTCTCGAACCAGGTGCCGCCGACCTCGGGGTTCTTCTCGATGATGGTGAAGGGAACGCCCGCCTGCTTCAGGCGGATGCCGGCCAGCAGGCCCGACATGCCCGCGCCCACGATCACCACCGGCATCTTGGCCGCCGCGCCTTTCAGCTTGGGCGCCGTCCAGTCCGGCTTCTTCGGATCGACGCCGGCCATCTGCAGCTCTTCCATCAGGAAGGGCGCGTAGTGCTCGGGGATGTCCGCGCCGGCGATGAAGTCCATCATCCGCCGCACGACCGCTTCGGTGGGGATGGCGGCGAGCGGCTTGCCGGCCTGATGCGCCTCGATCGCGGCCTTGGCCTTCTCACGGATCTCGGCCTGGAACTGGGGCGAATAGCCGCCGACCCGGCTGTCGGCGAAGAAGTCGTAGACCGGCCAGTGCGCCTTGCCGATCAGGCTCTCATCGCCGGTGAGGTGCACCAGCGAGGCGACCAGGGTCGGCAGATGCGCCGCCGCGAGGGCCTCTTCGAGGGTGACGGTTTGCTGGGTCATGTGGTCGTACTCCGTTTCCCCGCCCGCCGTCTTGGCGCGTTGACGCTGCGGATGTCCAGCCTCCCTCCCCCTCGTGGGGAGGGACAGGCCGCGTGAGCGGCCAGGGTGGGGATGTCTGGTGAAATGCGCCGCCGCGTCCCGGAGG
>JBIOEF010000159.1:0-6411 GCA_044445785.1 Caulobacterales bacterium | reverse complement strand
CTCTTCCGGGCGCTCGAGCAGCGCATCACCGGCGAACACTCGGCCAAGCAGCATCTCGGTGAACGCGTCGGCGCGTTCGACCAGATCAGCGGCTACGAGTCGCTCGACGACGTGGTGCTGGTGGACCAGGAGCCCATCGGCCGCACGCCGCGTTCGAATCCCGTGACGTACATCAAGGCCTTCGACGAGATCCGGCGGATCTTCGCCGACGTTCCGCTCGCCAGGCAGCGAAAGTACAGCGCGAGCACCTTCAGCTTCAACGTGAAGGGCGGCCGCTGCGAGAAGTGCGAGGGCGCGGGCTACATCGAAGTCGAGATGCTCTTCATGGCCGACGTCTATGTGCCCTGCGAGGAGTGCGACGGCACGCGCTACAAGCCCGAGGTGCTCGACGTGAAGTACCAGGGAAAGAGCGTCGTCGACGTGCTCGACCTCACCGTGGACGAAGCGATCCGCTTCTTCCCCAAGGAGGAGAAGCTCGGTCAGGCGCTCTGGCAGGTTCAGCAGGTGGGGCTCGGCTACCTCCGGCTCGGCCAGCCGGCGACGACGCTCTCAGGCGGCGAGGCGCAACGGGTGAAGCTCTCCAAGGAACTCTCCCGCCGGGCGACCGGCCGCACCCTCTACATCCTCGACGAGCCGACCACCGGCCTCCACTTCGAAGACACCCGCAAGCTTCTGGAAGTGCTGCACGAACTGGTCGACCAGGGGAACACGGTGGTGGTCATCGAGCACAATCTCGATGTGGTGAAGACCGCCGACTGGATCCTCGACTTCGGCCCCGAGGGCGGCGACGGCGGCGGCGAAATCATCGCCGTCGGCACCCCCGAGCAGGTGGCGGACAACGACGCCAGCTGGACCGGACGCTACCTGAAGGCGGTGCTGGAACGGCACGCCGCGCGGCGCGTGCCGGTGAAGGCGGCGCGGGCCAAGGCGATGGCCTAGCGTGGTTCGAGACGCGCTCTGAAGGAGCGCTCCTCACCATGACGAAGATTGTTGCAGCCCAGCTATTGACGTCATCCTGAGGAGCCCGCGCGGCGGGCGTCTCGAAGGACGCAGGCGGCCCCTTGCCCTTCCCCATCCTCGCCTGATCTATGGTCGCCCAAACAGCGGGAGATGACCCATGAAGCTCTACGGCGCGCCGATGCCGGCGCCCAATCCCAGGCGCGTGCGGATCTTCCTGGCGGAGAAGGGTGTCGACCTTCCCGAAACGCCGGTGGACCTGATGAAGCGCGAGCACAAGTCCGACGAGCACCGGGCGCGTAATTCGCTGGGCCAGGTGCCGACGCTGGAGCTGGACGACGGCACGGCCATCTCCGAGACCGTCGCCATCTGCCGCTATTTCGAGGAAGTGCATCCCGAGCCTTCGCTCTTCGGCAAGACCGCCGTCGAGAAGGCCACCGTCGACATGTGGGTGCGCCGGATCGAGTTCGTGCTGATGAGCCCGGTCGGCAACTATTGGCGCCACGCCCACCCCCGCACCGCCGCGCTGCTGACCCAGTTCAAGGACTTCGGCGAATCCAACAAGGAAGCCTACGCCAACGCCCAGCGCTGGCTGGACCGCGAGCTGGCGGACCGGCCCTTCATCGCCGGCCAAGCCTACTCCATGGCCGACATCTGCGCCCTCTCGACGGTGGACTTCGCGGACTGGATCGGCCTGCCGCTCGACCCGGAACGAACCAACCTGGTCGCCTGGCACGAGCGCGTGACGGCTCGCCCGAGCGCCGCGGCCTAGCGAGAAGATTCTACCGCAGAGAACGCGGAGAAGACGCAGAGGCGCGGAGCGCCAATGTCTCCACGAAGCTCACCAAGGACACGAAGGTCTCACGGTTCGCGCCGATCACTTGGTGTCCTTCGTGTCCTTCGTGGTTGAATCCTCTGCGCGCTCCGCGCGACCCCGCGTCCTCTGCGTTAGACCTTGCTCGAGTCTCAGGTCGCCAGTTTGATCGCCCGGTAGACGTAAGCCTGGCAGGCGCAGATCAGGGTCGAGGGGACCACCAGCAGCACCGCGCCCAGGATCGCCACGAACGGCACCAGCGCCAGGATCAGGAGGCGCCGCGCCAGGTCCGGCCCGTGCCAGGTCGGCGCGCCCTCGGCCAGGGCGCCGAAGACCAGGCTGATCAGGGCGAAGACCACCAGGAAAACCACCAGTTCCAGGAACACGATCAGGTAGGCGGCCAAGAGCCGCCAGTAGCGGCCGCGGGTCAGGGCCCAGTAGGCGCTAAAGGGAAAGCCGCGCTCGGCGAAGGTCTCCACCGGCGCCAGCGAGAAGCGCACGGCGATCCACACTTCCAAGAGGACCGTGGTTACCGCGCCGGTCATGGCGATCGACCAGTTGAGGCCGGGCGCGGCGGCGAAGATGGGATTGAAGAGCACGAACAGCAGATAGGCCGGCACCCCGCCGAAGAGCACCACCAGCACCGTGCCGATCACGCTGACGAGCGCGATCCGCGCCTCGTCCGAACCCAGCTTGAAGAGGTGCCAGCCATGCTCGTCGGGGCTGAGCACGGCGCGGTAGACGGTGGCGGTGTTCATCACCCAGAGGCCGAGCAGCGTTGGCACCAGCACGCTGGCGAAGGGGCCGAAGCTGCGGATCACCCCGATCTCGTCGCGCGGGCCGCCGCTGGCGGCCGGCCACACCGCCTTGATCACCCCGACCATCGCCAGCGCCAGCGCCCACACCGCGATCCAATACAGCACCGCCTTCGGCTCGCGCCGCATCAGCCGGAGCCCTTCGAGGGCGGCGTCGACAGGCGAGAAGGCGGTCATCGGGCGGGCGCGGGAATCCGTTGCGTAAGCTGGGCCATAGCAGAGATAGGCGCCAATCGCCGAGGGCGAAGGGCTTCTTTCAGGTGAACGTCGCCGAGACGTCGCCCGATCCCTTGATCTCCCGGTAGGCCTCGGCCCATGGCGCCTGGAAGATCGCCTGGGTGCAGCCGATGAAGAAGCTGTAGGGGATCATCAGGGCGAGCAGGACCAGCAGAAACACCGGCCCTAGGGCCAGCAGCGAGCCCGGATTGCGCGAGATGGATTGCGCGTTGAGCCCGCTCGCCGCGCCCACCGCAATCCCCACACCGGCCAAGATCATCACCAGGATGAAGAAGGCGATCAGGAAGGCGATGCCGATGCCGACGCCGACCAGCAGCAGCAGCCACGCGAGACCGAACAGGCGCCACCCCTCGCCGCGGGTGACCTCCCACGAGCCGAGGAACCTGACCCGACGCTCGACGAAGGTCATCGGAATGGCCATCGAGAACCGCAGGCTGAACCACATCAGCGTCATGAGGTAGCCGACGATCAACAGGAAGGCGACGAACCCGCCCAGGAACCCGCCGATCTTGGTGGCGAGGAAGATGCTCAATCCCACCGGAGCAATCGAGACCACGCAGACCCCGATCCAGACCGGGATCAGCAGCAGATAGAGCAGCAACAGCGCGCCCTCCTGGCCGCCGACCCGGATCGAGGCGAAACCCCGGTGGTCCGGCTCGAGCACGGCGCGCATCACCGCGCCCGCCATCACCGCGAACAGCGGCATTTCGACGGCCGTCACGAAGAGGGTGCGTCCGATGTCCGAACCCATCTGCTGCAGGATCGCCGTGGGCGTCAGCCCCGCGCCGACCACGCTGGCCGCCGGCGTTGGAAAGCCGAAGAGCGCGAAGGCCAGGACCTCGATCACCAGGATGACGAGGAGCATGAACGCGCCCCAGCCCAGCACCGCGAGCGGCCGGCGGCCGATCAGGTTGAACCCTGCGCCCACGGCCGAACCGACGGAAATCGCCATCTGAAGCCTCCCCCCAAGTCAACCGCCAGCTTAGGCGCAATGCGGCGTCCCCCGCCAGGGCGCCGCCGTCTAGGCGAAGGTCTCCGACTTGTCGCCCGCCGCCAGGTCCCGATAGGCGTGGGCCCAGGGCGCAGCGAAGATGGCCACCGCGCAGCCGGTGAGCGGCACGGCCAGGACGGCGTAGACGATCAGGCCTGGCGCCAGCGCCTGGAAAATCACCATGGGCGGCTGACTGAAGAACGCCGGCAGGTGGTCGAAGCCCCCCGCCGCCGCGCCCAGCATGGCCGCGCCCAGGCCGAAGAGGATGACGCCCAGGACAAGCTCGGCGACGAGCGCGATGCCGAAGAGGCCCAGCGCGATGACGAACAGGCTCCCGGTGTGGCCTTTCGTCAGGTTCCAGGACTCGAACAGGTGGAACTTGCCGTCGTCGACCATCATCGGCCCGACGAACGAGAACCTTAGGGCGACGATCAGGATGGCGATGAGCAGGACCAGGATCAGGATCGGCAGGAAGATAGCGAAGCCCACGCCGCTCCCGTGAGACGTCGCCGCCACGATCCCGATCACTATTCCGATCGGCAAGGCCACCAGCAGGATGGCGAACACCAGCGCGATGCTCCCCGCGAAGATCAGCACCACCAGGAAGAGCTCCGGCGCGCTCACCCGGAGGTAGGCGAACGCCGAGCGGTCTGGGTGCAGGACCGCGCGAAAGACCGCGCAGTAGATCACCGCGCCAACCAGGAGCTGGAGGATGTTGACCAGCTGAGCCAGTCCCTGCATCGCCATCATTCGCGGCATCATGGCGCTGAAGTCCGGAGGCCCGGACGCGCCGGCCTGCGCCGAGCGTGCGAACGTCGCGAACATGTCGATGTAGAACGGGGCCAGCATCGCCACCGCCGCGACGACCAGCGCCATCCGCACGAGGCCCCAGACGAGCACCGAGAAGGGTCGCCGGCCGATCAGGTTGAAGCCCGAACCCAACGCCGATCCGATCGAGATTTCCGCCATCGTCCGCTCCCCAAGCAGAGTCCGCCCGGCGCCAGACTAGACGCAGAGCGGCCCCCGCGCCACTTCCGGTCGTCGCGCGGCCGGCGTAAGAGGCGGCGCGATGTCCCAGCCCATCCACATCATCGGCGGCGGCCTCGCCGGCTCGGAGGCGGCCTGGCAGGCGGCGGAGGCCGGCTGCGAGGTGGTGCTGCACGAGATGCGTCCGCTGCGTGGCACCGACGCCCATCAGAGCGACGCCCTGGCCGAGCTGGTCTGCTCCAACTCCTTCCGCGGCGACGACGCCGAGGCGAACGCCGTGGGTCTGCTGCACGCGGAGATGCGCACGCTCTCTTCGCTGATCCTGCGCTCAGCCGACGCCAACCAGACGCCGGCCGGCGGCGCCTTGGCGGTGGACCGCGGCGGCTTCGCCACGGCGGTGACGGCGGCCATCGTCGCCCACCCGAAAATCAGGATCGAGCGCGGCGAGGTCGCGGGCCTGCCGCCGGCGGATTGGACCAGCGTGATCATCGCCACCGGCCCCCTCACCTCGCCCGCCCTCGCCGCCGCCATCGGCGCGCTGACCGGCGAAGCGGAACTGAGCTTCTTCGACGCCATCGCCCCCATCGTCCACGCCGAGACCATCGACATGGGCGTCGCCTGGCGCCAATCGCGCTACGACAAGGAAGGTCCGGGGGGCGATGCGGCCGCCTACATCAACTGCCCGATGGATCGCGACCAGTACGAGGCCTTCATCGACGCCCTGCTGGCCGGGCCGAAGACCGAGTTCAAGGACTGGGAGCACGTCCCCTACTTCGACGGGTGCCTGCCCATCGAGGTGATGGCCGAGCGGGGGCGCGAGACCCTGCGCTACGGCCCGATGAAGCCCGTAGGCCTCACCAACCCGCACACGCCGGGCGAAAAGGCCTGGGCCGTCGTCCAGCTGCGCCAGGACAATGCGCTGGCAACGCTCTGGAACATGGTCGGCTTCCAGACCAAGCTGAAACACGGTGCGCAGACCGAGATCTTCCGCACCATTCCGGGCCTCCAGACGGCGGTGTTCGCGCGCCTGGGCGGGCTGCACCGCAACACCTTCATCAATTCGCCCGCCCTGCTCGACGGGCGACTGAGACTCAAGGCCGATCCGCGCCTGCGCTTCGCCGGCCAGATCACCGGCGTGGAGGGCTACGTCGAGAGCGCCGCCATTGGCCTCCTGGCCGGGCGCCTGGCCGCCGGCGAGCGGCTGGGACGCCCGCTGGCGACGCCGCCGGCCACCACCGCCCTGGGCGCCCTCCTCGCCCACATCACCGGCGGCCATCTGGCGGGCGGGGCGGCGAAGTTCCAGCCGATGAACATCAACTACGGCCTGCTGCCGCCGCTGGATCCGGCGGAGTCCGCGGCGCCGGTCGGCAGGATGAAGCGCGGCGATCGCGGCCGCGCGAAGAAGCGGGCGATGGGCGCGCGGGCCTTGGCGGATCTAAGGCGGTGGGACTCGGCCACCGTCGAGCTCGAGGCTGTCGACTAGACTCACGCCGGTGTGGCGGCCTTGCGCCCCCTCCGTCTGCCCGCTTCGCGGTCAGCCGCCTCCCCCGCGGCGCGGGGGTGGAGATGAGGCGTCGCGGCGCGGTCTTATGCTCACCCGGGAAGCGGGG
>JBIOEF010000158.1:0-6420 GCA_044445785.1 Caulobacterales bacterium | reverse complement strand
GCCGGCTCTCCATGCTGCAGCAGGGCGGCTTCCTGCAGCCGGGTCTGCCGTTCGGCGAGACGGCGCGGATCGCGCTCAAACCCGGACTCTCGATCGCCGCCGCCAAGCGCCAGATCGAGCACATGTCGCCCGCCGCCGCCTTCTTCGTCCGCGACCGGGGCGACGCCGCGCCGGGTCTGCACCGGCTGATCGATCAGCTGGAGTACTTCCTGGGGTTCATCGGTCTGGCCTCGCTGGTCGCCGGGGGGCTCGGGGTCTCGGGCGCGGTCACCGCCTACCTGGAAGCTCGCAAGTCCTCGATCGCCACCCTGAAGGCGCTGGGCGCATCGGGGGCGCTGGTGCGCAATGTCTATCTGATCCAGATCGGCGTGCTGGCGACGCTCGGGGTCGCCATCGGCCTCGCCATCGGGGCGGCCACGCCGCTGATCCTGGGCGAGATGGTCAAGAACGAGCTGCCGATCCCGGCGCTCTTCGCGGTCTATCCCTTGCCGCTGCTGAAGGCGGCTGCGTTCGGCCTGCTCGCGGCCGCGGCGTTTTCGCTGGCCCCGCTCGCCCGTGCGCGGACGACGCCGCCAGCCTCGCTCTTCCGCCAGGACCTCACCGGCGCCCTGCGGCTCGGGCCAGAACTGATCGGCGCCGTGATCGCCGCGGCGCTCTTGGCCGCCCTCGCGGTCGCCACCGCGCCCACCCGGCTCTCGGCGGTGATCATGATCGCCGGCGTCGCCGCGACCTTCGGCGCGCTCTTCGTCATTGGCCTTGCCGCCGCCAAGGCCGCGGGCAAGCTGCGCAGGTGGGGCAGGGGACCGGTGCGCATTGGCCTGGCCAACCTCGCCGGACCGCACTCGGCCGCGCGCACCGCCGCCCCGGCGATCGGCCTTGGCGTTGCGCTCCTGGCCACCGTGGTCCTGATCCAGTCGAGCCTGATCGCCCAGGTGACCCTGGTGGCGCCGAGGGCCGCGCCGGCGCTGGTCTTCACCGACATCCCGGGCGAGCGCGGCGCGGCGTTCGATGCGGCGGTGCAGGCGGCCTTCGGCCGGCCGCTGACGCAAAAAGACTATCTCAGCGCGCCCTTCGCATCCGGGCGGATCACCCGCATCCGCGGCGCGCCGGTGGCGGCGGTGAAGATCAGCCCCACCGGCCGATACGCCTTCGACAACGACATCTCCCTCTCGGCGCTGGGACCGGAGCCCGCCAGCGCCGGCATCGTCAGCGGCCATTGGTGGCCGGCCACCTACGCCGGACCGCCGCTGGTCGCCCTGGAGGCCGACGCCGCCCGCGCCGCCGGCCTGAAGGTCGGCGACACGATCACTATCTCCGTCCTCGGCCGCGACATCGACGCGCGCATCGCCGCCCTGCGCAAGGTCGACTTCAGCGGCTTTGGGGCCAACTTCGCCCTGGTGCTGGACCCGGCCGCCCTCACCGGCGCGAGCTTGCGGCGCGTCGCCATCGCCAAGGCCAGCCGCGCCGAGGAGGCCAGCGTCACCCGCGCGCTCGGCGCCTCGTTCCCAACCGTCAACGTGATCAGCGTGCGCGAGCAGCTGGAGGCGGCCACCGACCTCTTCAACCGCCTGACCCTGGCGATCCGCGGCGCGGCGGCGGTGGCGGGGTTGGCGGGACTGCTGGTGCTGGCCGGCGCCATCGCGGCGGGCGCCCGCACCCGGGCCAAGGAGGCGGCGACGCTGAAGGTGCTGGGCGCGGCGCGGCTGCAGATCCTCGCCGCCTACGCGGTGGAGTACGGCGCGGTGGGCGCCATCGCCGGGCTGGCTGGCGTCGCGCTGGGCTACGCCGCGGCTTGGCCGGTGGTGGTCAAGGTGTTCGAGGCCACCTGGAGCGTCGACTGGGCGGGCGTCGTCGGGCTGATCGGCGGCGCGGCCCTGCTGGCCGGCGGCGGCGGGGTGCTGGCGGCGCTGCAGGCCCTCTCCAAGCGTCCGGCGCCGATCCTTAGGGCCGAGTAGCGCGTTACCGGGTCGTCATCTAACCGCCCTTGCGCGGCGCACCCGCAAGGACGATATTTTGTGTCTCGCGTTCCAATGGGACGCATTCAGAAGGGCTATCTTCGATGAGCGACTTCAATCGCGGGTTCACGCCACCGCCTGCGGCCATCCCGGCCGACATGAGCCTGGATGTGGGCCTGCGCGCTTTCATGCTGGGCGTCTACAACAAGGTCGGTCTGGGCCTGGTGCTCTCGGCCGTCCTGGCCTGGGTGACCGGCAACTATGAACCAGCCCAGCGGCTGCTGTTCCAGATCGATGGCGCCGGCCACCTCAGCTACACGATCCTGGGCATGGTGGTGGCGTTCGCACCGCTGGCGATCCTGCTGACGCAGATGTTCATGCGCCGGGCCTCGCCGAGGAGCGCCGCCATCACCTACTGGGCGATCGTCTCGCTGATCGGCGCCTCGTTCGGCATGCTGTTCATCATCTACAGCGCCGTCAGCATCTTCCAGACCTTCCTGGTCACCGCCGCCGCGTTCGGGGGCCTGAGCCTGGTGGGCTACACCACCAAGCGCGACCTGACGGCGATCGGCAGCTTCCTGATCATGGGCCTCTTCGGTCTGATCTTCGCCATGCTGGCGAGCATGTTCTTCCACTCGCCGGCGCTGGTCTTCGCCATCAACCTGATCGGCGTCCTGATCTTCGCGGGCCTGATCGCCTTCGACACCCAGCGGCTGAAGATGTCCTACTATCAGATGGGCGGGGACACCGCGGCGATGAGCGTCGCCACCAGCTACGGCGCGCTCAGCCTCTACCTCGACTTCATCAATCTGTTCCGCTTCCTGCTCTATTTCATGGGCGGCTCGCGTCGCTAGGCGCTAAGGAAACCATTGACGCAGAGCCCCGGCGGGAGACCGTCGGGGCTCTTTGTTTGTTTGCCAGTCGGACGGACTCTTGAATGACCGACCTCGCTGCGGCCTGGACTGCGCTGGAAGCGGCGGCGCGCGCCGACGGTGCGCGGTGGATCGCCTCCCTGTTCGACGCGGAGCCTGACCGGCTGGGTCGCCTGACGCTGGAGGCGGCGGGCCTTTTCCTCGATCTTTCCAAGCAGCCGTGGAGCCGCGCCGGTTTCGAGGCGGCGCTGGCCCTGGCCCGCGCGGCCGACGTGGAGAGCGCGCGCGGGCGCCTCTTCGCCGGCGAAGTCGTGAACGCCTCAGAGAAGCGCCCCGCCCTGCACATGGCCTTGCGAGCGCCGGATGGCGCCCACTTCCTCGCCGAGGGCAAGCCCGTCTCGTCCGAGGTCGAGGCGACCCGCGCGGCCATGCGCGCCTTCGCCGAAGGCGTCCGCGCCGGCGAGATCCGTGGCGCCACCGGCCGGCCGTTCCGGAGCATCGTCCACATCGGCATCGGCGGTTCGGACCTCGGCCCGCGCCTCGTCTGGGAGGCGCTGCGGCCGCTTCAGAGCGCCATCGAGCTGCGCTTCGTCGCCAACGTCGACGGCGCGGAGATCGCCGCGGCGCTAGCCGGCCTCGACCCGGCTGAGACCCTCGTCATCGCCGTCTCCAAGAGCTTCACCACCCAGGAGACGCTGGTGAATGCTGAGGCCGCGCGCGCCTGGCTCACCGCCGCGCTCGGCGAAGGCGCCGGCGCGCACCTCGTGGCCGTCAGCGCCAACACCGAGGCCGCCAGGGCTTTCGGCGTCGCGTCCGACCGGATCTTCGCCTTCTGGGACTGGGTCGGCGGGCGCTATTCGCTGTGGTCGGCGGTGGGGCTTTCCTGCGCCATCGGCCTTGGCTGGCACGTCTTCGCCGAACTGCTGGCGGGCGGCGCGGCGATGGACCAGCACTTCGTCTCCGCGCCGCTGGAGCGCAACGCGCCGGCGCTCTTGGCGCTGGCGCACGTCTTCAACCGCAACGGCCTTGGCCGGCCGATCCGCGCAGTGGTCCCCTACGCCCGGCGCCTCCAGCTACTGCCAGCCTTCCTGCAGCAGCTGGAGATGGAGTCCAACGGCAAGCGGGTGGACCAGCACGGCCGGCCGCTGGCGCGCGCGTCGGCCGCGGCGGTGTTCGGCGACGCAGGCACGAGCGGCCAGCACGCCTTCTTCCAGATGCTGCACCAGGGGACCGAGGTAATCCCGGTGGACATCGTCGCCGTGGCGAAAGCCGACGAGGGCCCGCCGGGACATCAGGCGATGCTGCTGGCCAACGCCGTCGCCCAGGCCGAGGCGCTGATGATCGGCCAGTCCAACCCCGCGCAGCCCCATCGCGACTTCCCGGGTGACCGACCGACCGGCTTCCTCCTCATGGACCGGCTGACGCCCGCGGCGCTGGGCGCCCTGATCGCTCTCTATGAGCACAAGGTGTTCGTCGAGGGCGTGCTCTGGGACATCGACAGTTTCGACCAGTGGGGCGTGGAGCTGGGCAAGACCCTGGCCGGCAAAGTGCTGGGCGAGCTGGCGAGCGGCGGGGCGGGCGCGCACGACCCCTCGACCGCCGCCCTCATCGCCCGCCTCAGGTAAGGAACGCTCGCGGGGGTTTCTATCCGTGCCTGTCCCGGCGCATCCGCCCGCCGCGCCAGCCTCGCGCGTCACGGGGCGTCAGGAAGTCAGGCAGGTCGACGTGGTCGTGGCCGCCCGTGCGTCCCGGTCGCCAGTAGCCCTCGGCGGCGATCTGGTGCTTGGGAAAGCCGCGAGCGATCAGGCCCTGGCGCTGGGAGCGCACGGTGGAGGTCTCGCCGATGACGTAGGCGTGGCCCGCGCCGGCCGGCAGCTGGAACGCCGCCAGCGCTTCGATCAGCGCCGGGCTCGACGGCCCGGGCGGCCCGTTCCGGTGGATCCAGGTGAGATCGAGCCGCGCGTCGGTCTCCAGCGCCTGTTCTTCCTCCGCGCCTTCGACCTCAAGGATCGCAAAGGCCGTCGCGCCCGCCGGCAGGCTCTCGACCATGGCGAAGATCGCCGGCAGCGCGGTCTCGTCGCCGGTGAAGAGATGCCAGTCGGCCCGGCCGCTGACCACGGTGCGCCCGCGCGGGCCCTGGGCGATGAGCGGATCGCCGATCCTGGCGCCGCGCGCCCACTCTGCGCCTGGGCTCTGGCCGTGCAGCACCACGTCGATCTCCAGACGTTGCTCGACCGGATCGAACCGGCGGATCGTATAGTGGCGGCGCGCTACCTGGCCTCGCGCGTCCGGCAGCATCAGCGCCAGATCCTGGCCGGGCCGATAGGCGAACCCAGTCAGGCTCTCGCCGACTAGGCTCACCCGGCGCATCCTGGGCGTCAGGTCGGCCGCGCCGACGACGGTCAGCGGCCAGGTGGGGCGATGCGCACGGGCGGGGAAGGGAAATGTCTCGACGGTCATGAGAGCACCTTTCGATCTAAGATATATCTTTTGATCGATATATCTAAACCCAATCTATGACGCAAGCCCGTATTGGCGTTGTTAGGAAAGTTCGGCTATAGGCCCGCCCATGACTTGCGGCTTGCACCATCACGCGCATCAACCGACCCGCCACGGCGGGCCGGGACGGACGCGTCTGGCCTAACCGCAACGCCTCTCTCCCGCGCCCCGCCGCCAAAGGCTGGATGGGGCGCGAAGGCTCCATCCAGCGTTCCTAAAAGGACGAATTTCGGATGGATGCCGCCTTCAACCTTGCCCTTGGGCCAGCCAACCCGCTAAGCGCCCGGCCATGACCAGTCAGGGCGACGCACGGCCCCGCGCCCGGACACCGCGCGGCTTCATCGACCGGCGGGCGGCGACACTGCGCGCCGAGCGTCAGATCCTGGCCGCCGTGGCCGGGGTCTATGAGTCCTATGGCTTCGAAGCCCTGGAGACCGGCGCCTTCGAATACGCCGATGCGCTGGGCAAGTTCCTGCCCGACGCCGACCGGCCCAACGAGGGCGTCTTCGCGCTGCAGGACGACGACGAGGCGTGGATGGCGCTGCGCTATGACCTGACCGCGCCGCTGGCCAGGTTCGTGGCGCAGAATTGGGAGACGCTCGCCAAGCCCTTCCGCCGCTACGCCTTCGGCACCGTGTGGCGCGACGAGAAGCCAGGGCCCGGCCGCTACCGCGAGTTCGTCCAGTGCGACGCCGACACCGTCGGCTCGGCCCGCCCGGAGGCCGACGCCGAAATCATCGCCATGGCGGTCCAGGGTTACGCCGCCGCCGGCCTGCCGCGCGAGGCCTATGTGCTGAAGATCAACAATCGCAAGCTGCTCAACGGCCTGATGACCGCCGCTGGAGTCGCAGACGCCGGGCAGAAGCTGGCGGTGCTGCGCGCGGTGGACAAGCTCGACCGGCTGGGGCCGGACGGCGTCAAGCTGCTGCTGGGCGAGGGCCGTCTGGACGAGTCGGGCGCCTTCACCCGAGGCGCGGGGCTGAAGGCCGCGGCGGCCGACTCGGTGCTCGCTTTCGTGGGGGCCGGGCAGGGCGCGCGGGCGGCGACGCTGGATCGTCTCGCCAACGTCATCGGCGGTTCGGCCGAGGGCGAGG
>JBIOEF010000157.1:0-6491 GCA_044445785.1 Caulobacterales bacterium | reverse complement strand
TCATTGACGTACCGGCCCCGCGCGGGCATCGGGAGGCCGTGGCGAGATCCTCGGAAATCCTGGTCGACGCGCGGGGCCACCGCTGTCCGGTCCCCACCTTGCGGCTGCGGCGGGCGCTGGAGCGAGCGCCCGTCGGCGCGCGCCTGCGGCTGCTCGCCGACGATCCCATGGCCCGCATCGACGTGCCGCATTTCCTCATCGAAGTCGGCGCGCGGCTGGTGGAGAGCGGCGAGGCCGACGGCGCTCTCACCTTCCTGATCGCCAAAGAAAAGGCTTGAGGGTGCCCCAGAAAGGGGTGCGGCGCGCCGTTGGAGGAACGGCGCGCCGCCAGGATGACCTTGTCTTCGT
This sequence comes from Caulobacterales bacterium, assembly GCA_044445785.1. Lineage (GTDB taxonomy): Bacteria > Pseudomonadota > Alphaproteobacteria > Caulobacterales > Caulobacteraceae > Acaudatibacter. Next base: position 6,143 of record JBIOEF010000157.1, on the reverse strand, counting down.
CCTGATTGACCGATCGCCGCCACGAGGGACGGGAGAGCGCGACCACCGATCAACGAGGCGACTTTGGACGCCCCAGGCTGAACCCAAGCTGAACGAACTTCAGCCTGCGATTTTCGGAGATAGAGGGCGCGGAGCGCCCGGATTGACCACCAAGGTCACGAAGGACACCAAGGCGGCGGGGTTCACGCCGATCCCTTGGCGCCCTTGGTGAGCTTGGTGGTTCATGTCCCTTCGCCTACGGCGCGCGGCGGAAGGAGAAGGTTGAACCACGAACCTCACGAACCACACGAACAAGATCTAACGCTGGGGATGCGGAGGACGCGGAGCGTCGATCGAGCGATCGCGCCTCGCGCCGAGTGACCTACGGTCTTCCTTCTCCGCGAACTCCGCGAGACCTCCGCGTCCTCCGCGGTAAAGCCTTTCTGCGTTCGTGAAGTTCGTGAGGTTCGTGGTTAGAACCCTACACCGCCTCCGCCGCCGCCAGTTCGTCGGCGGGGACGCCCCATTCGGCCAGCACCTCGGCGGTGTGGGCGCCGATGGCCGGCGGCGGGCCCTGGACAGCGCCGGGGGTGGCGACGAACCGCGGCGCGGGCGCCGGCTGGACCACGCCCTCCACCTCGATGAAGGTGGCGCGGGCGGCGTTGTGGGCGTGGCGCGGCGCCTCCTCGATGGTCAGCACCGGGGCGAAGCAGACGTCGGTGCCCTCCATGATGGCGCACCACTCGTCGCGGGTCTTGGCGGCGATCACCGCCGCCAGCTTGGCCTTCAGCGCCGGCCACTCGGCGCGGTTCATCTGCGCCTGGAACGCCGGATCGGTGATCCCGGTCTTCTCCAGGAGCAGGGCATAGAACTGCGGCTCGATGGAGCCCAGCGCGATGAAGCGGCCGTCCGAGCACTGATAGGTGTCGTAGAACTGCGCCCCGCCGTCCAAGAGGTTGGAGCGACGCGTATCGGTCCACATGCCGCTGGCCTTCATCCCGTAGAACATGGCCATCAGCGAAGCGGCGCCGTCGCTCATGGCGCAGTCGATCACCTGGCCCTGGCCGCTGGCGCGGGCGTTGATCACCCCGGCCAGCAGGCCGAACGCGAGATAGAGCGCCCCGCCGCCGAAGTCGCCGACCAGGTTCAGCGGCGGCGCGGGCTTGTCGGCCCCGCCGATGGCGTGCAGGGCGCCGGTGATGGCGATGTAGTTGATGTCGTGGCCGGCGGCGTGGGCGTAGGGGCCGAACTGGCCCCAGCCGGTCATCCGGCCGTAGACCAGCTTGGGATTGCGCTTGAGGGCGACGTCGGGGCCAAGGCCCAGGCGCTCCATCACCCCAGGGCGGAAGCCTTCGAAGACCACGTCGGCCCGGTCCATCAGCTTCAGGCACACCTCCACGGCCGCCGGCTGCTTCAGGTCCAGCGCCACCGAGCGGCGCCCGCGCGAGGTGATGTCGGTCTTGGCGCCGCCGCGCCCGGCGCCCTTGCGGTCGATCCTGACCACGTCCGCGCCCAGGTCCGAGAGCAGCATGCCGCAGAACGGCCCCGGGCCGATCCCGGCGAACTCGACGATCTTCAGTCCCTTCAGCGGTCCCTGGCCCATGACGCGTCTCCCTGCTTGTTGCTTGCCGGCAATAGAGGGCGTGACCGGGCGTCAGGCAAGCGGCGGGCGGCGTCCCGCCCTGGCGCCACCGCCGCCCGCCGGCGAGGTGCGGCGTGTCGCCTCACCGGCAGGCGGCTGGCCCAGCCAGGGCAGGCCGCTTAACTGTTTCGTGAAGCTTGGCTCTCACGGTCGGGACTTCCACGTCAGGGAAACGGGATGAGCGCGAGCTACGACCAGCCCGAGAGGCTCCGCCTGCTCGAAATGGCCGAACGGATGGCCGGCGTCGGCCACTGGCGCTACGACATCGCCAGCGGCCGCGTCAGCTGTTCAGAGGAGGTGTCCCGCATCCACGGCGTGCCGGCGACCGGCGCCGAACCCGACTACGCGCTGTTGATGGACGCCTATCATCCTGACGACCAGGAAGAACTCACCCGGCTTGTCCGTCATGCGGTGGCGAGCGGCGAGGGCTACGAGTTCGAGGGCCGTATCTGTTCGCCCGGCGCAGACATCCGCTACGTCAACGCGAAGGTTGAGTGCCTGCTGGCCGCGGACGGGAGCGTCGAGGCGCTCGCCGGTGTTTGCCAGGACGTCACCGAGCGGAATCGCGCCGAGCGGGTCATCCGCACGCTGACCGACCACCTGCCAAGCATGGTGGCCTACTGGGACAGCGACCTGAAGTGCCGGTTCGCCAACCCACCCTATGTGGCGTGGTTCGGGCGCACGCCCGCCGAGATGCGCGGCATCGCGATCCAGGACCTGATGAGCGCCGAGCTGTTCGCCCAGAACGAGCCCTTCATGCGCGCCGTCCTGCGGGGCGAGCACCAGAGGTTCGAGCGAACTCTGACCCAGCCCTCAGGCGCCGTGCGCCATGCATGGGCGCAATATGTGCCGGACATCGACGAGCACGGCCAGGTGCTGGGCTTCTACGCTCTGGTGACCGACGTCTCGCCGCTCAAGCAGGCCGAACTGGCGCTGGAGCAGACCAACGCCGCGCTGGCGCAGGCCCGTGACCGCGCGGAGGCGGCGGTGACGGTGAAGAGCGAATTTCTCTCCAACATGAGTCACGAGCTCAGGAACCCGATGACCAGCATCGTCGGCTTCGCCGAGCTCCTCGCCCACGCAATGTGCTGACCGGCGAGGAACGCGGCTACCTCGACCGCATCCATGAGGCCAGCGCCGCGCTGCTCACCACGGTCAACGACATCCTGGATTTCTCCAAGCTGGAGGCCGGTCATGTCGAGATCGAACGGATGCCGATCGATCCGGCCGACCTCGGCTTCCGCACCCTCGAGCTTTTCGAGCCGCAGCTGGAAAAGAAGGGCCTCAACCGCCAGTTCAAGGCGTTCGCGCTGCCGCCGCAAGTGCTGACCGACGGAACGCGCATCCGGCAGATCCTGATGAACCTCATCGGCAACGCCGTGAAGTTCACCGCCGCCGGCGGCGTCGAGGTGCGGGCGCGCTTTGACCTGGACCGCGGCGTCCTTCGCTACGAGGTCGCTGACACTGGGCCCGGGATTGCGCCGGAGCGCCAGTCGCGACTCTTCCAGCGCTTCTCCCAGGTCGACGCCTCCACCAGCCGGTCCTTCGGCGGGACGGGCCTGGGCCTGGCCATCTGCAAGGGGCTGGCCGAGGCCATGGGCGGCGCCGTCGGCGTCACCAGCGCGCCCGGCGAAGGCAGCTGTTTCTGGGTCGAAATCGCCTACGAGCCCGTGACCGCGCCTCTGGAGCAGGACAATGAGCCCGCGGGAATCGATCTCGCCCTCGCGCTGCGGGAGCTGCACCTGCTGGTGGTCGACGACAACGCGGCCAACCGCGAGCTGGCCCGGCTTGTCAGCGAGCCGCTCGGGGTCATCGTGACCGAGGCAGAGGGCGGCGCCCAGGCGGTCCGCGCCGCCCAGTCGCGCGCCTTCGACATCATCCTCATGGATATCCGCATGCCCGAAATCGACGGGCCGACAGCCGCGGGAATGATCCGCGCGAAGCCAGGGCCGAACGCCGCCACTCCGATCATCGCCTTCACCGCCGACGCGACCGGCGACCTGCCGGCGGCGTGGGACGGCCTCTTCGAAACCCGGCTTCCCAAACCGATCGTCGCCGCGGAGCTGCTGCTCACGCTGGCGGCGCATCGGGGACAACGGGCCTCTTGAGCGCCACGGCGTTGGCGGACGCGCCTGTATGCCCTACTTTGGGTTGTGCGAGCGTCGCATTTCGCCGCCCGCGGCCAAATCCGCCCTTGGCTCTGCAAGGTCTCGCCGCCTAAGCTCCGCGCCGAAGGAATCCCTATTGTCGATTCACGCACGGATCTTGATCGTGGCGCGCGACGATGATCGCGCCGGGCCGTTGGCGGACGGGCTGGACCGGCTGGGCTGGCGCACGGTGACGGCGCGCGGCCCGTTCGCCGCCATCGCCGCCCTGGGCGACCTGCAGATCGAGGCGGCGGTGGTCGACCTGATCGGCGCCAGCAAGGAGACCCTGACCTTCGCCAAGCGGCTGAAGAGCGCCTGCGCGCCCCGCCGTCTGCCGGTGATCGCCATCGCCGATCCGGACCCGCAGCTCGCGGCTCACGGCTTCGACCTGACGCTGGCGCCGCCGCTCCACCCGGCCCAGGCGGTGATGCGGCTGGAAAGCCTGGTGCGGATGGCGGTGGCCGAGGAAGAGTTCGAGCTGCGCCTGGAGACCTTCGCCGAGCGCGGCCGCCGCCTGGATCTGCCGGAATCTGAGGGCGGGGCTTTGCGGATCCTCTGCGTCGGCGAGCCGGCGCCGCAGTTCCTGGCGCTCTCCAACGCGCTGATCCGCAACGAGGCGGAGGTGGTGGGCGCCTTCACCGCCTACACCGCCTTCGACTACCTGCACGAGCGCACGTTCGACGCGGCGGTGCTGTGGGCGGACGACAACCAGCAGGAGGCGCTCTCGATCATCGCCGGCATGCGCCGCAACACCCGGCTCTACCACATCCCCACCCTGCTCTATCAGCGCGGATCGTCCGAGACCGATGCGACCGACGCCTATCACCGCGGCGTCACCGACGTCGCTTCGCCCGAGGTTTCCGAGAGCGACACAGCCAAGCGGGTGCTGGAGCTGGCCCGCAGCTATCGCCGCCAGAGCGCCATCCGCCGGGCGCTGGAAAAGGCCAAGAGCTCGGGGCTGATGGACGCGGCCACCGGCCTCTTCACCCGCGACCTCTTCGCCAGCCACCTGATGCGCCTGGCCGCCGCCGCGCGGGTGCGCAACCGGCCGCTGTCGGTCTGTGTGCTGAAGATCGCCGAGCAGCCGCAGGTGACCCTCGCTCGCGCCGGCGGCTGGCTGGACCGGGCGATCCCGCAGATCGGCGCCATGATCGGCCGACTGGTGCGGGTCGAGGACACCGCCGCGCGCCTGGGCCCGGAGGTGTTCGCGCTGGCGCTGCCGGCCACCAACCTCGCCGCCGCCCGCCTGACCGCCGAGCGGATCGCCGCGGTGATCGCCTGCACCGCCTTCGAATCCGGCCAGGAGCGGGCGCCGTTCGTGGCCGAGTTCGACATCGGCGTCGCCGAGATCCAGGCCGGCGAAAGCGCCGCCCGCGCCCTCGAGCTGGCGGCCGAGCGGGCCATGCACCGCGCGGCCAGCTGAGCAGAGGAGGCTTCGCATGCCCTTCGGACCTGGCGGCGGCGGCATGCAGAGCACGCTGATCTTCGTCGGCGTGGCGCTGCTGGTGATCGTCCTGCGCAACAGCCGGCCGCGCAAACTGAAGATCGAGCGGCTGTGGATCTATCCGGTGATCCTGTTCCTGGCCCTGGTGGGCTCGCTGGCCGCCAACCCGCCGCCGGTGACCGTGATCAGCATCGGCCTGCTAGTCCTGGGGCTGATCATCGGCGCCGGCCTAGGCTGGCAGCGCGGGCGCTTCACCCGCATCGACATCCACCCGGAGACCCATGACCTCACCTCGCGCGCCTCGCCGGTAGGCCTGATCTTCATCTTCGCGATCTTCGCGTTGAGGTACGGCTTGCGCGACCTGCTGACCGAGAATGCCTCGTTCCTGCACATCCCGGTGATCGCCGCCGGCGAGGCGGTGGTGGTGCTGGGGATCGCCATGCTGACCACCCAGCGCCTGGAGCTGTGGCTCCGCGCCCGGCGAATGCTGGCAGAGGCGCAGGCGGCGAAGGCCGCGCCACCGACGACCTCGCCGCCCATCGTCAGCTGAGCGCCGTGGCGAGGGCATGCGCCGGCTGAGACCCTTCCTCTTCGCCGCCAAGGTCGCCGCGGCCGCCGGGTTCATTGTCGGCGCGATCGTCAGCTACCTGATCGGCGCCCCGGCGGGACGCACGACCGCTTTCGTGGTCGGCTACCACATCGGATCGTTTCTCGCCGTCGCCGCCATGGCCGGCGCCGCCGCCTTCGTCCTGGCGACCATCGCCGCCCTCGTCTGGAACGCCGTCGTCGGCGATCGCCCCCCGCCCATGAACCCCGACGTCTTCGCCTGAACCCGCCTTGCCGGCGCTCGGGCCAAGTGTTTGGGTCTGCGGGTCCGCTCTGAAAGACCTCCGCCCTACCCAATATTCCGCTCATCCCGGCGAATGCCGGG
>JBIOEF010000156.1:0-6575 GCA_044445785.1 Caulobacterales bacterium | reverse complement strand
TGGTGGCGGAGCTGGCGCTGTAGGCGCCCGCAAGCCCCCTCCACCGCTACGCGGTCCCCCTCCCCCGCTGGGGGAGGAGAGATCCGGCGCGTCGCCGCGATACACCCTCTCTTCCCCCAGCGGGGGAAACCTTCCCCGAAGGGCCGAAGGGGGCCCTCGCCGCCAAGCGAGACTCCCGCTAGCCTCGGCGCATGAGCGAGTTCCTGCGACTCGTGCTCCTGCTTGGCCTCGCCGGCGCGGCCGTGACCTTCATCGTGGCCGTGTGCGCCTGGTTTATGGCCGAGGAGCGGCGGCTGGGCCGGGCGTTCCGCAACGTGCTGGGCGAGCAGCCGGACACCACCTTGGTGGCCCACGGGCGTGGCCGCGCCGCCGCCTTCAGCTTCGCCACCGGCCGGATCGCGGTGGCCTGGAACGCCGGCGGCTGGTGCCTGGTCTATGGCCTGGAGGAGCTGCTGGGCGCCGAGCTCACCCTGGATGGCGACGTGGCGGGCCGGGTGATGCGGGGCGAGCCGCGCCGGGCGCTCGACCGGATGAGCGGGGCCGAGGACGAGGTGCGCCTGCGCCTCCTCTTCGACGACGCCCTGCATCCCGATTTCGAACTGATCCTGTGGCCGCCGGCGACGTCGCGGGCCGGCGCGCCCGGGCGGGCCAGCGAAGCGATCTCCGAGGCCAACCGCTGGCTGGCGCGGATCGAGGCGGTGCTGCGCCGCACCGGCACGGCGGTGATCCGCCCCGACCCGGCGTCGCCGGCGCCCAGGGCCGCCCGGCCGCCGCCGCCGCCGCACGCCGATCTCTTCGAGGACGAAGACGAGGACGAGGCCGACCTGATTTGACTTGCGCGCCAAAGGCTCCGCATCTTCCGCGGCATCTGGGAATACGGGGAGGGTTGCGATGATCTGGCTCATCGCCGCGTCGGCGGCGTTCCTGCTGATCCACCTGGCCGTCTCCGGCACGCGGCTGCGCGATGCGCTGACCGGGACGATCGGCGTCGGCCCCTACATGGGGCTCTTCTCGCTGGCCAGTGTCGCGGCGCTCACCTGGATGGGATTCGCTTACGCCGGGGCCAAGGGCGCGGGCGACGTGGCCTATTGGGCGGCGACGCCGCTGACCAAGTGGATCCAGCTCGGCCTGACGCTGCTGGCCTTCCTGCTGGCCGTGCCTGGCCTCACCACCCCCAACCCCCACCAGCGTGGCCCAGGAGGCGACGCTCTCCAAGCCGGACGCCATCAAGGGCATGCTGCGGATCACCCGCCATCCGTTCCTCTGGGGCGTGGCGATCTGGGCGGCCGGGCACCTCATGGTCAACGGCGACCGGGCGGGCCTGGTCCTCTTCGGCACGCTGCTGGCGCTGGCGGTGGTCGGGACCTTCAGCATCGACGCCAAGCGCCGCCGCGCGCTCGGCGATACCTGGGACGCCTTCGCCCGCCAGACCGCCAACATCCCCTTCGCCGCCGTCGTCCAGGGGCGGCAGAAGCTCAGCATCGGCGAGATCGGCTGGTGGCGGATCGGCCTGGCGGTGCTGATCTGGGCGGCGATGATTTTCGGCCATCCGTACGCGTTCGGCGTCTCGCCATTGCCGGGGCGGTAATAATCCTCCCCCTGCGGGGGAGGAGACTCACTCCGCCAGCGCGAAGGCCATCGCCGCCCTGGCGTGGAGTTCGGTGGTGTCGAAAACCGGGACCGGCAGGTCGTCCGGCGTGAGCAGGAGGGCGATCTCGGTGCAGCCGAAGATGACGCCGTCGGCGCGATCACCCCGCACGGCGCTCTGGGTCATCTCGATCACCGCCTGTTTCGACGAGAGCTTGAAGCGGCCCTGGACCAGCTCGTCGAAGATGATCGCGTGCAGTCGCGCGCGGTCCGGTTCGGCCGGGATCAGCGTCTCCACCCCGCGCCGGCGCAGGCGCTCGCGGTAGAAGGTCTGCTCCATGGTGTAGCGGGTGGCCAGCAGCAGCGGCCGCTTGACCCGCGCCCCGACGATCGCCGCGGCGGTGGCGTCGGCCACGTGGATCAGCGGGATCGAGACGGCGGCCGCAACGTCGTCGGCCATCAGGTGCATGGTGTTGGCGCAGATCACCAGGGCCTCGGCGCCGGCGCCCTCCAGACGCCGGGCGGCGTCGATCATGATCGTGGTCGCCTCGTCCCACAGCCCGGCGCTCTGCAACGCGGCCATGGGCGCAAAATCGATCGACCAGAGGATCAGCTTGGCCGAGTGCTGGCCGCCCAGCGCGTCGCGGGCCATCCGATTGAGCAGCTGGTAGTAGGAGGTGGTGCTCTCCCAGCTCATGCCGCCGATGAGGCCGAGCGTCTTCACGCGTCCTTGCACTCGTCGATCAGCTTGAAGACCTGCTCGAGGTCGCGCGCGATCCCCTCGACCCGGCTGCGATCGACCAGGGTGGTGAACATGCTGCCGATCTCGAAGCGGTTGGCGCCCTCCACCGCGATCAGGAGCTCGGCGCCGACGAAGGCGTAGCGCAGGTGCTGGCCGCTGTAGGCGGTCTCCAGGTCCACCAGCTCCTGCATGAAGGCGGGGGTGAGGATCTCGCGCGCCTCCACCTGGTCGGAGCCGAACACCGCGAAGATCTTGTTGAACCGCGGATCCTCCAGACCCACGGCCTGCAGCCCGTGCGGGCATTCGAAGCGGCTGAACCAGCCGGTGTTGCGCAGGACCACGGTGGTCGAGAGCAGCTTCTTGGGCGTCGTCAGGCGGAAGAGCTGGCCCTGGAAGACCGTGTGGCGCTCCTTGCCGGAGCCCTGGGTCAGGGTCGCCTCGCAAAGCGCGAAGTCGATCTGGCCGCGCCGGCCGGAGAAGAAGTCCTCGAACGACTTCTCCGAGGGACGCGGCAGGAGGTTGAGGCTGAGGAACTCGCCGAACGACGGCGCCTCGGCGCCTTTCATCTGGTAGGTGACCCCGAGCGGCTGGCACAGCGACTGGATGACGCCCAGCTTGGCTTTCTGAGCGACGCTCTGCAGCGGCAGGTAGCCCAGCCCCGCGACCACGGCGAAGGAGATGGCGACGACGAAGAAACTGGGCGTGTGGGACGCGCCGTTGGTGAAGGTCGGCGTCATCAGATATTCGAGGAAGACCAGGATGGCGCCGCCCACCAGCGCCACCAGGAACGTGCGCAAGGCGCCCTTGCGGTCCGCCTCGCACTTGATCAGCTCGGGCTCGATCTTCTGCTGGTAGATCGCGTCGAAGTCGGCGCCCTCCAAGGGATCGCCGGGCGCGGCGAGCTTGTGCCCGAACGGGGCCTGAGGCGCGGCGGGCGCGAGCGAGTCGAGGGCTGTCATGGGCGCTGAGAGTAGCCCTGGAAGCTTAACGTTCGCCAGTCGCGAGAAGCCTTCGCTGGAAGAACCGCCGCTCCGGCTCGTGGCGGGCGAGCGCCAGGGCTTGCTGGTAGGCGGCGCGGGCCTCCTCGGCGCGGCCGAGACGCCGCAGCAGGTCGGCGCGGACGGCCGGCAGCACGTCGTAGCCGGCCAGCTCGCCACGCGCCGCCAGCGCCTCGACCCGTTGCAGCGCCGCGGCCGGCCCGTCGACCATGCCCAGGGCGGCGGCGTGGTTGAGCTCGATCACCGGCGAGGGATGGATGCGCATCAAGACCGCATAGAGGCCGACGATCTGGCGCCAGTCGGTGTCCTCCGGCGCCGCCGCGCGGTCGTGCAGGGCGGCGATGGCCGCCTGCACGGCGTAGGACGACGGCACGCCCTGGCCGGTCAGCGCCGGCTCGACGAGGGCCAGCCCCTCGGCGATCTGCGCCCGGTTCCAGAGCGAGCGGTCCTGCTCCTCCAGCAGCACGATGTCGCCTGCGCCGTCGAACCTCGCCGGTCGGCGCGCATCGTGCAGCAGCATCAGCGCCAAGAGGCCCTTGATCGCCGCGCGCCCTGGCAGGAGCGCGTCCAATCTGCGGGCCAGATCAATGGCTTCGCTCGCCAGGCTGCGGCGCGGATCGCCGGCGTAGGCCTCGGTGAAGACCAGGTAAAGCACCGCCAGCACGCCCAGGGTGCGCGCCTCCAGCACCTCCTGCGGCGGGGTCTGGTAGGGGATGCCGGCGCCGCGGATCCTGGCTTTCGCCCGCACCAGCCGCTGGGCCATGGTCTCCTCGCTGACCAGGAACGCTCGCGCCACCGCCGGCGTCGGCAGGCTGCAGACCGTGCGCAGGGTCAGCGCCACCTGGGCTTCCAGGCCAAGCGCCGGGTGGCAGCAGGTGAAGATCAGGCGCAGCAGGTCGTCCTCGCCAAAGGTCTCGTCCGCCTCCTCCGGCGCCGCCTGCGCCTCGATCTGCGCCAGCGCCGTCAACGCCTCGCGGCGGGCGCGGAAGGCGATGCGGCGGCGCAGCTGGTCCAGCGCCTTGTGCCGGCCCACCTGGATCAGCCAGGCGCGGGGATTGGCCGGCGGCGACTTGGGCCAGGCGATGGCGGCCGCGGCGAAGGCTTCCTGCAACCCCTCCTCGGCCAGGTCGAAGTCGCCCACCAGGCGGATCAGCGTCGCCAGAGCCCCCGCGGCATGGCGGCGATAGGCGTCATCGATGCAGACGCTGCTCACGACCTTGCTCCCGCCAGCGTGGGGCGTGGTTCGAGACGCCGCCGGGCGCCGCCCGTCGGCTCCTCACCATGACGAACAGGGTTGCAACCCCGTATCTGCGTCATGCTGAGGAGCCCGCGCGAGCGGGCGTCTCGAAGCACGCTTCGCTCACATCGCCCAGACGGGCCGAACCTCGATCGAGCCGTACTTGGCGGTGGGCACCTTGGCGGCGATGGCGGTAGCCTCGTCCAGGTTCTTGGCCTCGACCAGGTAGTAGCCGCCGAGCTGCTCGCGGGTCTCGGCGAAGGGGCCGTCGGTGGTCAGCGTCTTGCCGTCGCGCACGCGCACCGTGGTGGCGTCGGCGACGGGCTTGAGGCGGTCAGCGGACTTGAAGGCGCCGCTGGCGACGATGCCCTGGGTGAAGGCGCCGTAGTCGGCCATGATCTTCTGGCCGTCCTGGTTCGCATCGTCGCTCTCGGCGCTGTAGATCAGCAGCAGATATTGCATGGGGAAGAATTCCTTCAGCTTGGGTCGCGGCGATCACCGCCGCGTCCCATAGTCGGACGAGCCGGGCCAGGATCGACAACGGCGGACGAAATATTCCGCTTATTCCGCCGCCACTGCCTGACGCGCCCTCGCCGGCTTGTCGGCCGTGCCGAGGTGACGGACGAAGAACCGCTCCCAGCTGGCGCCTTCGAAGGCGGGGATGTCCATGTGGCCGCCGGGATTGATGTGCAGGGTCTTCTCTTGCGAGCCGAACGCGTCGAAGAGCGCGATCCCGGTCTCGCGCGGCGCCACCGCGTCCTCCCATTGGAAGACGAACTCCAGCGGGATGGTGATCGCCTTGGCCGCCGCCTCGAACTCGGTTGCGCCAGGGCGCAGGCCGGCCAGACCGAAGACGGCGCAGGCGATTTTCGGCTGCTGGGAGACGAACGGCACGCCGATCGCCGTCCCCATGGAGACGCCCCAATAGCCCACCGGGCCCTCGGCGCCGACGAAGTCCAGCGAGAGCGCCGCCTCGAGCGCCGCGTTCCATTCGGGCACGGCGCGCAGGTTGCGCTTGGCCATCTCGCGCATCCGCTCTGGCGTCCAGGTGGCGGCGGTCTCGCCACGGACCCTGGCGCCGACCTCGCGCATCATCGTCACCGCATCCTGGCGGGAGATGCGGTCGCCATGGCCGGGCGCGTCGATCGCCAGGGTCGCATAGCCAAGCCGCTGGGCGAGCTGGCGCGCGCGGGCGGTGATGCCCGGCGTCTTCTTGTGCTGCGAGCCGCCATGGCCCATCAGCACCAGCGGCCGCGGCCCCCGCGCCCCCTCCGGCGCCCAGATCACCGCCGGCACGGTCTCGCCGTCCACGGAAAGCTCGAACGATCGCCGCGTCACCCCGTCGTCGGTGCGTTCCTGGCTGAACTGCATGGGCTGGTCTCCTCGGAAATGAGAGGCATCGTGGTTGTTTCTCCTTCCCCGTGCAACGGGGAAGGGGGACCGCCGCGCCATCGGCGCGGTGGTGGAAGGGGCGCAAGGTCGCTAACTTCGCCCTATGCGATCATCCAGCCACACGCACAAGCGGGCGAGGCAATTGCGGCGGGTGCTGACGCCGCCGGAGGCCATGCTGTGGGTGCGGCTGCGAATGCTGCGTGACCAGGGACTGACGTTCCGTCGCCAACATCCGATCGGTCCCTACATCGCCGACTTCTATTGTTCGGCCGCCAAGCTGGTGGTCGAGGTGGACGGCGCGGTTCACAGCGAGGACATGCAGATCGACCACGACGCGCGGCGGAATGAGTACCTGGCGCGCCTGGGATATCGGGTCATTCGCTGCACGGCGGCGGACGTGTTCCGAGATGCCAACGAAGTCGTCGTTGGCATCGTGCAGGCGGCGCTCGCTGTTTGACCGCCCGAGCGGTCGTTGACGCCGCCTTGCGCCCCTTCCACCAACGCGCTTTCAGCGCGGCCGGGCCCCCAACCCCCCACCCCGGCCAACGGGCGAGGGGAAAAAGCGCAGACCCCGGCCGGCCGGGACAGAACCCGCGAACGCGGGCGGGGGGGCGCGGCG
>JBIOEF010000155.1:0-6728 GCA_044445785.1 Caulobacterales bacterium | reverse complement strand
GGCGAGGCCCGCCTCGCCGTCGGGGCCTGAAGCGCGCCTCGTGAGCGACGCGCCGCCGCGGCTCCCCCTGATCGCGCGACTGGTCGGCGCCTGCGCCGATCGCGCCGTCATCGTCGCCATCCTGGGCCTGGCGCTGGGGGCCGCGGCGATCGCCTTCACGGCGACCCACTTCGCCATGAACACCGACACCAACGCGCTGCTTTCCCCCAAGCTCGCCTACCGCCAGCGCGAGGCGGCCTACTCGCGCGCCTTTCCCCAGAACGACAATCAGATCGTGGTGGTGGTCGACGGCGCGACGCCGGAGCTGGCCGAGCAGGGCGCGGCGGCGCTGACCGACAAACTGGCCGGGCAGCCCAAGCTCTTCCTCTCCGTGCGGCGGCCGGACGGAGGGTCGTTCTGGGCCCAGGAGGGGCTGCTCTTCTCCTCGACCGCCGACGTGAAGGCCAGCATGGAGCGGCTGAACGCCGCCGAGCCGTTTCTGGGGCCGATGGCGGCCGACCCGTCCCTGCGCGGGCTGATGGGCGCGCTCACCTCGGTCCTGCAGGGCGTCAGCGCCGGCCAGACCACCCTGGCCTCGATCAGGACGCCGATGGCGCGGCTGGCCGACACGCTGGAGGCGCTGGAGAAGGGTCGGAGCGCCTTCTTCTCCTGGCGCACGCTGATCAACGGCAAGGCCGATCCGCGCGAGCTGCGCCGGATCGTGCTGGTGAACCCCAAGCTCGACTACTCGCAGCTGCGCCCGGGCGCGGCGGCCAGCGAGGCGATCCGCCTGGCCGCGGCCGGGCTTGGCCTGGACGCCGCTCACGGCGTCACCGTGCGGCTGACCGGCCCGACGCCACTGCAGGACGAGGAGTTCGGCACCCTGGCCGAACGGGCGCTGCCGATCGCCATCGTCGCCCTGGCGGCGATCGTGCTGATGCTGTGGCTGGCCGTGCGCTCGGCCCGGATCATCGCCGCGATCCTCATCACTACCCTGGTCGGCCTGGTGCTGGCGGCGGCGTGGGGGCTGATGGTGTTCCACACCTTCAACGTCATCTCGATCGCCTTCATCCCGCTTTTCGTGGGCCTGGGCATCGATTTCGGGATCCAGTTCAGCGTCCGCTATCGCGCCGAGCACGCCGCCGGCGGGGACTGGCGCGGCGCCCTGGTCGGCGCGGGCGCGCGCATGGGCCAGCCGCTGGCGCTGGCCGCCAGCGCCATCGCCGCCGGGTTCCTGGCCTTCGCCCCCACCGCCTACAACGGCGTCTCGCAGCTGGGCGTGATCGCCGGGGCGGGGATGATCATCGCCCTCTTCCTCAACCTCACGCTGCTCCCGGCCCTGATCCAGATCGCCCGGCCGCCGGCGCCCAAGCCGACCGCGCCCTCCGCCCGGGTGAGCCGCCTGGATCGGCTGATCCTCGGCCATCGCCGGCGCGTGGTGGGGGTGTCGGTGGGCGCGGCCGCGGTCTGCGCCGCGCTGCTGCCGCTGCTGCAGTTCGACTTCAATCCGATCCACCTGCGCAGCCCCAAGACCGAATCGGTCGCCACCTTCCTCGATCTGACCAAGGATCCGGACCAGTCGCCCAACACGCTGGAGGCCCTGCGCCCGGCCCTGCCGGCGGCCCAGGATCTCGCCCGCCGCGCCGAGCAGCTGCCGCAGGTGACCAGCGCCCGCACCCTGGCCGACTTCGTGCCCGCCGATCAGCCGCAGAAGCTGGCCGACATCGCCGCCGTCGCCAACCTGCTGGACCTGACGCTGAACCCCCTGGTGACCGCCGCGCCACCGACCGACGCGGAGGTGGTGCAGAGCCTGCAATCCACCGCCGCCGCCCTGCGCCAGGCCGCCGTCGGGGCGGACCCCGCGGCCGCGGACGCGCGGCGCCTGGCGCAGGGCCTGGAGCGGTTGGCGAAGGCGACGCCGGCGGCGCGGGCCAAAGCCGCGCAGACCCTGATGACGCCGCTCGCCACGGTGCTGGGCCAGATCTCCAGCGCGCTCGCGCCCCAGCCGGTGACCCTGCAATCGCTGCCGCCGGACGTGACCCAGGACTGGATCGCCACCGACGGCCGCTGGCGCGTCTCGATCGCGCCCAAGGGCGATTCCAACAATAACGCCGTACTCGGACGGTTCATCGACGCGGTGGCGAGGATCGCGCCCGACGCCGTCGGCACGCCGATCGGCGTTCGCGAGGGCGGCCGCACCGTGGTCGGCGCATTCCTGGAAGCTGGCGTGCTTTCCTTCCTGGCCATCACCGCCCTGCTCTTCCTGGTGCTGCGCCGGCCCAGGGACGTAGCCATCACCATGGCCCCCATCGTGCTCACGGGCCTCCTGACCATGGGGAGTTGCGTGCTGATCGGCCAGCCGCTCAATTTCGCCAACATCATCGCCTTGCCGCTGCTGTTCGGCATCGGCGTCGCCTTTCACATCTACTTCGTGATGTCGTGGCGCTCTGGCGGCTCGCACCTGCTCACCTCCAGCCTGGCGCGGGCGGTGTTCTTCAGCGCCCTGACGACCGCCACGGGGTTCGGGAGCCTGTGGCTCTCCAGCCATCCGGGCACGGCCAGCATGGGCAAGCTGTTGATGATTTCGCTGGTCTGGACGCTGGTCTCGGCGCTGATCTTCCAGCCCGCGTTGATGGGCGCGCCGCCGCAGGGGCCAGACGCCGCCGCCGCTTGATGCGGAGCTACTTCAGTTCCTTGTCGACCAAGGCGTTCAGGTGGGTGATCAGGGCGCCGGCGCCGCCGCTGGCGAGCGTCGCGGCGAAGTCGGCGTGGCGGGTGGTCAGCTGACTGATCGAGCCGTTGTAGTAGACGTCGATCACCTTCCAGACGCCGCCGGACTGGCGCATGCGATAGCCGATCAGCACCGGCTGGTCGTGGGCTGGCAGCAGCCGCGTCTGCACCACCTTGTCCGGCCCGCGGGTCAGGACGTTCGGCTGCACCTCGAACCGCTCGCCCGAATAGCTGGCGAAGTTGTGGGCGTAGCTGGCGATGGTCAGCCGCTGGAACGCGTCGGTCAGCGCCTGCTGCTGGGCCGCCGGAATCGAGGGCCAATCGGCGCCGACGGCGAAGCGGATCATGGTGGGGATGTCGAAGGTGCGCGCCACCACCGGCGCCAGCTTCTGGTAGCGACCCTTCAAACCAAGCGCCGGTCCCGCCTTCATGGTCTCGATGAGGGCGTTGTCGAAGCCGTCGATCTGGACTGCCCCCGGGTCGGCGCTGGCCGCGCGCGCGCCGCCGCTCTGGACGGCCGCCAACAGGGCCAGGCCCGCCGCCAGAGCGCCCGCGACCTTCGCGCCTTCTTTCATTCGCCTGCTCCTCATCGCGCCCGCGCAGCCCCCTAAGCGACCGCGGCGGCTAGATTGCGGCGCCGCGAGCGGCTAAATCCACTGCGCGCTGGCCCGATAGCTCAGCAGGATAGAGCAGCGGTTTCCTAAACCGAAGGTCGGAGGTTCGAGTCCTCTTCGGGCTGCGCGGCCAAGCCCTGGTGCGACTCCGCATTCCCGATAGCGGACGCTGAGCGTTCGTACTTGGAGGAATGGGAAGCGGCGCGTCGCGCTGAAGGGCTCGACGAGCTTTTCCCCTGCCGTCCTTGGCGTTAACAGCCAGGGAGCGATCAAGAGGGCTGGTTGTCGCCTCCGTCGCCGCTTTAGAGTGTGGGCAGTGTGACCCCCGCGCGGATAGGCGACGAAATGTTCGAACTGACCCCGAGCCTGATCGCCGAGCTGCAGACCGTCGACACGCCGACGGTTTGCAACGCCCTGGAATTGTTGGCGCCCACGCGTCGCGGGTTCGGCTACACGACCCAAGCCCTCGTCTGCACGCGGCCAGAGCTGAAGCCCATGGTCGGCATAGCCCGCACCGCGACCATCCGTTCGGCTCATCCAAGCGACCTGGCCGGCGAGGCGGCCCGCAGCCTGTCGGACGCGTACTATGCGTACATCGACAGCGGCCCGAAGCCCGCCGTGATCGTCATCCAGGATATCGATGAGCAGAAGGGCTACGGCTCGTTCTGGGGCGAGGTCAACAGCGCCATCCACTCCGGACTGGGCTGCGTGGGGCTGGTGACCGACGGCGGCGTGAGAGATCTGCCCGACATAGCGAAGGGCTTTCAGGTGCTGGCGGGCAAGGTCATCCCCTCCCACGCCTTCGTCCACGTGGTCGACTTCGGCCGTCCTGTGAACGTGGCGGGCATGCGCGTGCGCGAGGGCGATCTGATCCACGCCGATCAGCACGGTGCGGTGATCATCCCCCATGACGTCGCCGCCGACATCCGCCGCGCGGCCGACCAGGTGATCCGCCGCGAGAAGGTGATCATCGAGGCCGCCCGCCAGCCCGGCTTCAATTTCCAGAAACTCAAGGCCGCCGAGCGCAGCGCCGGACAGATAGAGTGATAGCCGCCGGGGGCGTCCCGATGCGGCTGACTAGATTGTCGGCAAACCGATCACGCCGTACTCAACCCGACAGGCCGAAGCGCGTGCACAGCACATATTGCAGCGGCCGGTCACCCTCATCCCATTCGTGGTAGGAGGCGACGATGGTCCCGTCGCTCATCTGGGCCACGCTGGGATAGCCGATGTGTTGATAGGCGCCCGGGTGGCGCCAGTCGATGCGCCGCCGCCGCGCGCTGGCGCCCAGGCCCTCGGCGGCGGGGTCGCCCGGCACGCCGCCTTCGCGCACCACGAACTCATTCTTGACGTCCCAGGTGAGGCCGTCCTCCGAGACCACGCCGCGCACGCCGTAGGGCGGGCGGCGGTAGCCGTAGATCATCAGGTAGCGGCCGTCCTGGAGGGCGATGGTCTCCGCCGGGAAGCCCCAGATGTTGGTCCACTTCGGCGCCGTCCAGCTGAAACCCTCGTCCTCCGAGACCACGAAGACCATGTTCTTGGCGTCGCCCGAGGGATTGACGTGGGTGCGCATGAAGGAAACCAGCCGCCCGTCCTTCAGCTGCAAGAGCGATGGCTCCTCGAAGTCGATGATCGAGGCGGCGTCGTAGGCCAGGGTCGAGTAGTACTCCCAGTTTTCGCCGCCATCGTCGGAGCGCATCAGCGCAGAGCGCGTGGTCTCGCCTTCGCCTTCCTCTTCATAGCCCCGGATGCGGCCATAGAGGCCCATGAGGATCGAACCGGACGGCAGTTGCCAACAGCCGAGGCGGCATCCGCCATGCTTTAGCGGCCGGACGTTCACGGGGATCGGATCGGTCCAGGTCCGGCCCCGATCCCGCGACTTGACGACGAACGTGCCCAGCCAGGCCTTGGTCTTGTAGGTCCAGCTCCAATCGCCCCACTCTTCGGTGACCGGCCCGCTGCTCCAGGACACGCCTTCCGCCCTTACCCCCCGCTTGAAGAAGCCGGTGATGGTCAGGTTCACCAACCATGAGCCGTCCAACAGCTCGCAGATGCCGCAGTCCCAGTTGCCGGTGGTGTCGGTCCAAGGGAGCACGACGGTCGGTTCCGACCAGGTGACGCCGCCGTCGTTCGAGTGGGCGATCAGCGTCTGGCCGGAATCGTGGTGGATGGGAAATCGCTCCTCGTTGAACACCGCCACCAGCGTGCCGTCACGCAGCACCCGCGTGGCGATCTGGTTGATGCAGTGTTCGCCGTGTCGGAAAATATCGTGATGGCTGACATCGCGGATGTTCACGGCTTCAACTCTCCCCAAGCGCTTCCCCGCCACGCTAATCCAACGAGCGCGGTTCGACGAACGCCTTCGGCGCCTCGGCGACCGCGGGACGCTGACGGGCGTGGTCATCGCGCCGTCAGATCGTCTAGAAGAGGGCCATGATCGACCCGCCCATCGGACCCACCTCCCAGAGCTACATCTCCCAGCGCCTGCGCCTGCACTACGCCGATTGGGGGAACGCCGACGCGCCGCCGCTGATCCTGCTGCACGGCGGGCGCGACCACTGCCGCAACTGGGACTGGGTGGCCCAGGACCTGCGGCGCGACTACCACATCATCGCCCCCGACCTGCGCGGCCACGGCGACAGCGCCTATTCGCCCAGCGGCGACTACAGCATGACGGCCTTCGTCTATGACCTGGCCCAGCTGATCCACCAGCAGCACCTGGCGCCGGTGAAGATCGTCGCCCACTCGCTGGGAGGCAGCATCGCCCTGCGCTACACCGGCGTCTTCCCGGAGAACGTCAGCAAGCTGGTGGCGATCGAGGGGCTGGGACCCTCGCCCACGATGATGGCCGAGCGCGCCCGCCGCAGCGCCCCGGCGCGGATGCGCGCCTGGGTGAGCGACACCCGCACGCTCGCCGGCCGCATCCCGCGGCGCTACGCCTCCATCGAAGAAGCCTTCGCCCGCATGCAGACGGAGAACCGGCACTTAACGCCCGAGCAGGCGCGGTATCTGACCGTGCACGGCGCCAGCCAGAACGAGGACGGCACCTACAGCTGGAAGTTCGACAACTACGTGCGCAACTTCTCGCCGGTGGATTTCACCGCCCAGGACATGGAGGAGCTGTGGTCGAACATCGACTGCCCGATCCTGTTCGTGAACGGCAAGGAAAGCTGGGCGTCGAACCCCGAGGACGACGGACGGATCAAATCGTTCAAGGACGGCCGCGTGGCGGTGTTCGAGGACGCCGGCCACTGGGTCCACCACGACCAGCTGGACGCCTTCCTGGCCGCGGTGCGCGCGTTCCTCTGAGGTAGCCGCAACCCGCGTTCGCGTAGCTAGAGCAGACGGCGGTCGTCTTGCCGCGACCCTTCCCCTCGATGGGGAAGGGGCAGGGGTTGGGGTGTT
>JBIOEF010000154.1:0-6795 GCA_044445785.1 Caulobacterales bacterium | reverse complement strand
CTACAGCCCCGGCAGCTTGACCTTGGAGCTGCCCTGGCGGGCGATGATCACCGTCTTGCCGCCGGTCAGGGACTTCAGCCGGTTTTCCTCGACGCTGGGATCCACCGGCGTGGAGGTGTTGGGATCGCCCAGCGCGCTGGACGGCGCGGCCGGCTGGCCTTGCTTCCAGAACATCACGTAGTCGGCGAAGCCCTTGTCCTTGTGCGCCACATTGCCGAATTCGTCGTCGACCACGTAGCGGATCAGGGGGTCGGCGCGGTCGGCGCCGGCCTTGGCCACGAACATCCGCTCGCCGTCGGAACGCACCTCGGCGTTGCGCTGGTTAAGCAGGGCCTGGCGCGCGGCGCTCTCAGGCTGCAGCTCTTGAGGCCGCGGCTCGCCGGGCGCTGGCGGGCGCAGGGAGTAGTCGGGCGGCAGCACCAGCGGCGCCTTGGTCACCACCCGGAACTCGTCCGGGGTCACCTTGGAGACGCCAAGCGCCCGCGAGGCCGTGTCGCATCCGGCGAGACCCGCCGCGCCGATCAGGAGGCCGGCGGTGAGCAAGCGGGTGAATTTCATCGGTGATCTCTTCCTGGCAAGGCCGCCCCGGCCCTTTTGCGATGGCCCTCGATACTCCATTGCGCCCGGCGGCGCCAACGGCCTTCAGGCGGGTGCGCGCTTGCGCGGCGCCATCAAGGCGTCCAGCAGCAGCAACCCCACGCCAATGTTGATCGCGCTGTCGGCCACGTTGAACACCCAGGGAAAATGCAGCGCGCTGGCGTCGATGAAGTCGACCACCGCGCCGAACCGCACCCGATCGATGACGTTCCCCACCGCGCCCCCCATGATCATGCCGATGGCCGCGGCGAGGATCGGCTGGACGACACGCCTGGCCCAGATGGCGAGCGCAATGGAGACGGCGAGGGAGAAGGCGACCAGGCCCCATCGCGCCAGGTCCGTGTGGCCGCGCAGAAAGCCGAAGCTGACGCCGTCGTTCCACACCATGGTCAGCCGCAGCGGCCCAACGAGAGGCTCGCTGACCCGCTCTGGCAGGTGGAACACCGCAACGATCCAGTACTTCACCGCCTGGTCCAGCGCGATCACCACGACGGCCAGCACGTAGGCGACCAGGTCCAGGCGGGGCAGGGCGCGCTCGCTCACCGGTGGGAATCCCAGACCGCGACCGCGTCTTCGCAGCGCTCGCAGAGCATGGCCGGCGCCTTGACCTCCGTCAGCACCCGCCAGCAGCGGGCGCACTTCAGCCCTTCGGCCAGGTGCGATTGCACCGCGACGCTCTCCAGCTCTTCCAGCCGGAACGCGGACGCCGGGCCATCCCCCGCCGCCACCTGCGCGGCGCTGGTGCGGAAGATCTCCGCTGGATCCAGTCCCTCCAGGCTGGCCAGCAACGCCGGATCGGCGATGCGCACGCTGGGCGCCGCCTCAAGCGCCGCGCCCAGGCGTTTTTCCCGGCGCTCCACCTCCAGCGCCCCGGTGACCGCGCCGGTGACCTGCGCGACCTTGCGCCAGCGGTCCGCTTCGGCCGCATCGGCCCAGTCGGCGGGTGTCTCGGGGAAGGTGCGCAAGGCGTTGGAACCTGCGGCCGGGAACCGCGTCTCCCACGCCTCCTCCATGGTGAAGGCCAGCAGCGGCGCCAGCCAGATGGTCAGCCGCTCGAAGCAGAGGTCCATCACCGTGCGCGCGGCGCGGCGGCGCAGGGAGTCCGGGCGGTCGCAGTAGAGGGCGTCACGGCGGATGTCGAAGAAGAGCGCCGAGAGGTCGTTGGAGCAGAAGTCCGCCAGCGGCCGGATCACGTCGACGAACGAATAGCTTTGATAGGCCTCGCGCACCTGGCCATCCAGCTCGTGCAGCCGGTGGAGGATGAACCGTTCCAGCGGCGGCATGTCTGTGGCGGCCACCCGCTCGCTATCCTCGAACCCCGCCAGCGCGCCCAGCAGATAGCGTACGGTGTTCCTGAGCTTGCGGTAGGCGTCGATGGTGGTCTGCAGAACGGTGCGCCCGATCCGCTGGTCTTCGGTGTAGTCAACCAGGGCGGCCCAGAGACGCAGGATTTCCGCGCCCGACTCCTTGACCACCGCCATCGGCTCGACCGCGTTGCCGAGCGATTTCGACATCTTCTCGCCCGTCTCGGTGACCGTGAAGCCGTGGGTGAGGATGGCGCCGTAGGGCGCGCGCCCGCGCGTGGCGGAACTCTCCAGCAGGCTCGACTGGAACCAGCCGCGATGCTGATCGGAACCCTCCAGGTAGAGGTCCGCCGGCCAGCGTGTGTTGGGTCGGCCCTCGAGCACGAAGGCGTGGGTGGAGCCGGAATCGAACCAGACGTCGAGGATGTCCTCCACCTTCTCGAACCGCTCGGGGTCGTGGTTGCCCAGGAAATCGCGGGCAGGCCTGGTGAACCAGGCGTCGGCGCCCTCGTCCGCGATCAGGTTGACGATGCGGCCGTTGACCTCCTCGTCGTGCAGCGGCTGGCCGGTCACGCGATCGACGAACATGGCCAGCGGCGATCCCCAGGCGCGCTGGCGGCTGATCAGCCAGTCCGGCCGGCTCTCGACCATGGAGCGGATGCGGTTGCGGCCGGCCTCGGGGTAGAACGCCGTGGCGTCGATCGCCGCCAGCGCCGTCTCGCGCAGGGTTTTGCCGCCGTGCACGGCGTCGTCCAGCGGCTCGTCCAGGCGGATGAACCACTGGGGCGTATTGCGGAAGATCACCGGCGCCTTGGAGCGCCAGGAGTGCGGATAGCTGTGCTCCAGCCGCCCGCGCGCCAGCAGCGTTCCGGCCTCGATCAGCTTGTCGATGACGGCATTGTTGGCCGGCCCGAACCGGCCGGCTTTCTTGCCTTCGGTCTCCAGCACCTTCAGGCCGCCGAAGAGGGGCACATGGTCGTAGTAGGCGCCGTCCTCGTCGACGGTCTCGGGGATCTCGCGATGGCCGTGCGCCTGCCAGACCGCGTAGTCGTCGGCGCCATGGCCTGGCGCGGTGTGGACGAAGCCGGTTCCGACGTCGTCGGTGACGTGGTCGCCGGCCAGCAGCGGCGCGGCGAAGCCGTAGCCCGCGTCCAGCGTCGCCAGCGGATGGGCGCAGCTCATCCCCTGGCAGTCGATGGCCTCGAGCTTGCGCCAGCGCGCGACCTTGGCGGCGGCGAAGACATCGCCCGCGAGCTTCTCGGCCATGATCAGCTTGTCGCCGGGCTTGGCCCACGGCTCGAACGGCAGGTCCTTTTCCAGCGCCTCGACCAGGAAGACCGCATAGGCGATGTCGGGGTTGTAGGCGACCGCGCGATTGGCCGGCAGGGTCCAGGGCGTGGTGGTCCAGATCACCACCGCGGCGCCCATGGCCGCGTCGGAGCCTTCGGTCACCGGGAACTTCACCCAGACGGTGGGCGAGACGTGGTCGTGGTACTCGACCTCGGCGTCGGCCAGCGCGGTGCGCTCCACCGGGCTCCACATCACCGGCTTGGAGCCGCGGTAGAGCTGGTTGGAAGCGATGAACTTGTGGAACTCGGCCACGATCGCCGCCTCGCTGGCGTAGTCCATGGTCGAGTAGCGGTGGTCCCAGTCGCCCAGCACGCCCAGGCGCTTGAAGCCCTCCATCTGGACACCGATCCATTGCTCGGCCTCGGCGCGGCAGCGGTCGCGGAACTCGGCCTTGGAGATCTCGTCCTTACGCCGGCCCTTGGCGCGCAGATCCTCCTCGACCTTCCATTCGATGGGCAGGCCATGGCAGTCCCAGCCGGGCAGATAGTCCACGTCGTAGCCCAGGGCGAAGCGCGAGCGGACCACGAAGTCCTTCAGCGTCTTCTGCAGCGAGTGGCCGATGTGGATCGCGCCGTTGGCGTAGGGCGGGCCGTCGTGCAGCACGAAGAGCGGCGCGCCGGCGGCCTGGCGGGCCTTGCGCACGCGGGCGTAGAGGTCGCCCCAGCCCGCCAGGATGCGCGGCTCCAGCTGCGGCAGGCCCGCGCGCATGGGGAAGGGGGTGTCGGGCAGGAAGACCGTCTCGCGGTAATCCCGCTGCGGCTTTTCGGCGTCGTCGGACATGACGGCTCCAGCAAGGGTTATGGACAGTCCCGGCTCGGCCTTCGCGCCGTGCGGCGCTCCGTTGGCCGGGATGACGGGTGCTTCGTGCCCGGCGCGCGCTGGAGTTCGTCCGGCGGCGTCACGCCGGGCGGTTAATTCGCGGAGCTGTCCAAACCGGGGTCATGGGCGCGATGTAGCAGAGGAGAGGGCGCCCGGCCAGTCGCCGCGCAAACTCTTCAATGGCGCCTGTCGATTCCGGCCCCTGCCGTTCGACTCTTGCCTACGGCGCCGCTTGGGCGACACTCTGCGCCTCGCTAGCGGCCCAATTCGCGAAGGAGATCAATCGTGTTCAGCGGCTCGATCAGTCACGCGTTCACCGCTTACGCGGTCACCTGCCTGGTGCTCTGCCTCAACCTGCTGGTCCTCTGGGGCTACAGCGGCGGGGTGCGCACCTCGGCCAAGAGCACGGCCAATCCCGAAGACGCCAAGCTCTTCAAGTCCGAGCTATCGGAAGTGGAGCCGCCGGCGCTGACGCGGACCCTGCGCGCCCACGCCAACGCCGAGGCGGCGATCTATCCGTTCCTGTTCCTGGGCCTGGTCTATGTGCTGGCGGGCGGCGCGGCGAAGGTGGCGGCGATCATCTTCGCGGTGTTCGTGGTCGCGCGGCTGGCGCACTCGGCCTTCTACGTGGCCGCCGTGCAGCCCTGGCGGACCATCTCCTTCACCGTCGGGGCCTTGGCCACACTGGTGCTGATGGGCGCGCTGGTCGTGCGGCTCGTTCAGATGGGTCACTGAAGGGGAGCGTTCGCGCGTCGGCCCTCGGCTCGCGTGGGCGGGGTAGGAATTCCGGGCAAGGCTGTCGTATGGGGATACAAGCCGCCTTCCGGAGTGACCCATGACCACCCGCACCCTTGAACCCGCCACGCCGCAGGATGTCCGGCTCAAACCGAGCGCCCTGGCCGCCATCGACGCGCGGCTGCAGGGCTATGTCGATGCCGGCCAACTGGCGGGCGCGGTGACGCTGGTCGCGCGCCACGGCAAGGTCGTGCACAAGAGCGCCATGGGCAAGAAGGACCTCGCAACCGGCGAGCCGCTCGCCGACGACACCATGTTCCGCATCTTCTCCATGACCAAGCCGGTGACGGGCGTGGCGATGATGATCCTGCACGACGAAGGCAAGTGGTCGCCGGACGATCCGATCGAGCGGCACCTGCCGGAGTTCGCTGGCGTGAAGGTGTTCGCCGGCCTGGACGGCGCCGGGGCCATGACGCTGGAAGACCCGCATCATCCGCCGACCCTGCGCGAACTCCTCACCCACACGGCGGGCCTCAGCTACGGCTTCCAGCCGGACGATCCGGTGGACAAGCTCTATCAGGGCGCCAAAGTGCTGGGATCCGACAGCCTGGCGCAGATGGCCAGCAAGCTCGCCGCCCTGCCGCTCGCCTACCAGCCGGGCTCGAAGTGGCAGTACAGCCTCAGCATGGACCTGCAGGGCTCGATCATCGAGCGGCTGAGCGGCCAGAGCCTGCCGGACTTCATGCGCACGCGGATCTTCGAGCCGCTGGGCATGGTCGATACCGCCTTCCACACGCCGCCGGAGAAGAAGTCGCGGCTGGCCAGCCTCAACCGCTGGACCAAGGAGAAGGGCCTGCACACCGTTTCCAACCCGATGCTGCGCGACTACGACGCGCCGCCGCCGCTGGCGTCGGGCGGCGGAGGCCTGGTTTCCACCGCGGCGGACTACGCCCGGTTCGCGCAGATGCTGCTGAACGGCGGCGAACTGGGCGGCGTTCGCATCGTCAGTCCGGAAGCGCTGAAGCTGCAGATGTCCAACCACCTCTCGGACGCGCTGATCAATGGCGGTTATGGCGTGGGCCTGCAGCAGATCCGGCCAGGCTATGGCCACGGCTTCGACGGCGCGGTGTTCATCGACCCGGCGGCGGCGGGGGTGCCGGTTGGGGTCGGGACCTATCAGTGGGACGGCGCGGCCGGCACCTGGTTCTGGGTCGATCCGGCCAACGACCTTCTTTACGTCGGCCTGATCCAGCTCTTCTCGGAGAACTCGCGACCGTTCCAGAAGATCACCCAGACGATGATGGCCGCCGCGTTCGTCTAGCGTCCCCGCTCAGCCGTCGTCGTCATCGGTGCAGGCCGGCGGGTCTTTGCGCGGAAAGCGGTCATACCATTCGGACTCGAACTCCTTGCGCCGGCGGACGTAGTCGGGGCCGTCCTTGGTGATCATCACGCCCCGGAAGGCGTAGCTCTCGCCCAGCCGCCCGTGCTTGGGTTCCTCGAAGTAGATCTCGATCATCGGGTTGTCGGCCTTGCGCCTGACGTGGTTGAGCAGGATCGTCGCCTGGGCGCAGTAGGAGCCGCCGGCGTCCAGCGGGTTGAGGTTGTTGATCAGTTCGCAGGGCCCGCCGCTCCAGCGGATCGCCCGCACCTGGCCGGCGGTGAGCGCCGTCAGCCAGGCTTCCACCGTGGTCGCCCCGTCGCAATAGGTGTCCAGGTAGTCGATGGACTTCAGCGTCGCCCGCTTTGCGGCGGCGATCAGCGCGCTGTTGGCGATTCCGTGGGTGTAGCCGGGGCGGGACTTGGTCTTCGCCGTCGCCGACGATCCGGCCGCCAGGACCGTGGCCAGCGCCAAGATCGCAGTTGCGGCGGCAAGGCGCTGTCGGCGTTCCATCGGCGTCACCTTGAGCGCCGGCACGGAGATGAACCGCCAGTCGGCGGTCGCGGCGCGCGCCCCGGCCGGTCCGAGGGTGACGATCAGCGTCTGTTGATG
>JBIOEF010000153.1:0-6841 GCA_044445785.1 Caulobacterales bacterium | reverse complement strand
CGCTGGCGCAGATCGTGGCGCGCGAATTGGGCGTCAACTTCCGCGCCACCTCGGGCCCGGTGATCGCCAAGGCCGGCGACCTCGCCGCCATCCTCACCAACCTCGAGCCTCGCGACGTGTTGTTCATCGACGAGGTGCATCGCCTCGCGCCGAACGTCGAAGAGATCCTCTATCCGGCCATGGAGGACCACGTGCTGGACCTCGTGATCGGCGACGGCCCCTCGGCGCGCTCGATCCGCATCGATCTGGCCCCCTTCACCCTGGTCGCCGCCACCACCCGCGCGGGCCTGCTGGCGACGCCGCTGCGTGACCGCTTCGGCATCCCCATGCGGCTCAATTTCTACACGCCCGCGGAGCTGGAGCGGGTGCTGGCCGCCGCCGCCAGGAAGATGGGGACCGAGCTTACCGCCGACGGCGCCGCCGAGATCGCCGCCCGCGCCCGGGGAACGCCCCGCGTCGCCGGCCGACTGCTGCGCCGCGTCCGCGACTTCGCCGCCGCCGAGGGCCGCCAGGTGATCGACCGCAAGGCCGCCGCCCAGGCGCTGGCCCGGCTGGAAGTGGACGAAGTGGGGCTGGACGGCCTCGACCGCCGGTACCTAACGGCGCTCATCGAGCACTACGGCGGCGGGCCGGCGGGGGTGGAGACGCTGGCCTACGCCATCGCCGAGGCGCGCGACGCGGTGGAGGACGTGATCGAGCCCTTCCTGCTGCAGCAGGGCTTCATCCAGCGCACCCCGCGCGGCCGCGTGGCCTGCGCCAAGGCCTACCTGCACCTGGGCCTTCCCGCTCCGGCCGGTCCCGCCCCCCAGCCGGGGCTGTTCGACGAGGACAGCTGATGTCCGCGCTCGCCGAGTCCCCGTCCTCCGGCGTTTTCGACGGGCTCGAGCATGTGCTGCCGGTGCGAGTCTACTATGAGGACACCGACTTCACCGGCGTCGTCTATCACGCCAACTATCTGCGGTTCTTCGAGCGCGGGCGGACCGAGTATCTGCGCGCGGCGGGGGTGGATCACCGGGCGCTGCTGGAGCGGGCCGATCCCTGCGCCTTCACGGTGACCAGGCTTTCCATCGAGTTTCGCCGCGCGGCGCGGGTTGACGATGCGCTGGCCGTGCGCACGCTCTACACCCGGTTCCGCGGCGTTCGCGTCGAGGTGCGCCAGCGGCTGGTGCGGGGCGAGGAGCTGCTCGCCGAGGCCGATGTCGAGGTGGTGTGCATCACTCCGGACGGGCGCCCGCGCCGCCCGCCGCCGGACATGCTCGAGCGTCTGCGTCCGCGTCTCGCCGAGGCGCCGCCCGCGCCTGGCGCGCCATAGTTTCACCATCCGCCGGCGCCATCGCCGGCGCCGCTCAGGAGCCACCAGGGAGCCTCATGGACCAAGCCGCCCCGATCACCCCGGAGAGCTTCTCCGCCGTCCACCTGTTCCTCTCGGCCGACTGGGTGGTGCAGATCGTGCTGTTGGGTCTGGCGGCGGCTTCGCTCTGGTCGTGGGCGGTGATCATCGACAAGCTGGTGCGGTTCACCGTGCTGAACGGCCAGGCCAACCGCTTCGAGGACGAGGTGGGCTCGGGCCGGGCGCTGGAGGACGTCGCCCAGGCGGCCGGCGAGCGGCCCCGCCACGCCTTGCCCAGGATGCTGCAGGCGGCGCTGCGCGAATGGCGCGAGGCCAGGACCAAGGGCCTGCTGGCCGGCGATCAGGCCGACACCCAGACCGCGTTCCTGGTGCAGCGGATCGACCGGGTGCTGGGCTCGCTGATCAACCGCGAGAGCCAGCGGGTGGAGGAGGGGCTCGGCAGCTTGGCCATCGTCGCCACCGCCTCGCCCTTCATCGGGCTTTTCGGGACGGTATGGGGAATCATGCACGCCTTCCAGGCCATCGCCATCCAGAAGAACACCAACCTCTCGGTGGTCGCGCCGGCCATCGCCCAGGCCCTCTTCGCCACCGCCGTAGGCCTGGCCGCCGCGATCCCGGCCTACATCGCCTACAACAAGTTCTCCACCGACGCCGGCAAGTTCTCCGCCCGCCTGGAGGGCTTCGCCGACGAACTGGTCACCGCCATCCAGCGGCGGCTGGCCGAGCGGGCGGCCTGAGATGCGCGATATCTCGGCGCATGGGTTGTTAAGAGTAAACCGCAGAGCCCGCGGAGATACGCAGAGGCTAAGGTCTCGCTCAGATGCCGTTAGCCAACCGGCGAATGCCGCTCGTGAGCATCTTGACGTTGAAATTCAGCAAGTAACCCAGCTTGTAACCCCCGAGCTTCAGGTAGCTCAGGAGTTGCGCCATGTGGACGTCAGTCAGCTGATCGACCGCTTTCACTTCGACGACCACCAAGTCGGCGACCAAGAGGTCAAGCCGATAGCCCAGATCGATTCGATTGCCGTCGTAGGTGATCGGCAGCGAGAGCTGACGCTTGTGCTCTATGCCCGCCTTCGAGAGTTCGTACGAAAGGCAAGCCTCATAGGCGTTCTCCAGCAGTCCAGGGCCGAGAGCCCGATGAACTCTGAGGGCGCAGCCCAGTATCCGCTCACCGACCTCATTTTCGTCCACGGCGCCACTCCGCGAATCTCTGCGATCTCTGCGGTTGATTCATATCGACGCCGAACGACGCGCGCATCCGTTGGGGCCATTGGCTGATGGCGCTCTCGATCCACGATCCGTTTCAGGCTGGCCGCGGGCGTCGGGGACGGCGGTCGCGGCGGGCGGCGCTTTCGGAGATCAACGTCACCCCGCTGGTGGACGTGATGCTGGTGCTCTTGATCATCTTCATGATCTCCGCGCCGCTGCTCACCGTCGGCGTGCCGCTGCAGCTGCCGAAGACCGAGGCCGGGGCGATGCAGGACCAGTCCGAGCCGCTGACGGTCTCCATTCGCGCCGACGGGGTGCTTTATCTGAACGAGACCCAGGTTCCCTTCACCTCGCTCTCGCCGGCGCTGCGGGACATGGCGGGGCAGGGGTTCAAGCGGCCGATCTATGTGCGGGCCGACGGGCGCGCGCCCTACGCCATCGTCGCCCAGGTGATGGCGGCGCTCTCGTCGTCCGGTTTCTCGCAGATCAACCTGATCACCGACACCGGTGGCCCGTCGTCCGGGCCCAAGCCCGATGCGCCGCCGCCGGACGCGACCTCGCCATGAGCGTCACCGGCTATCGCGAGCACGACAATCGCGTCCCGGCGCTCTTGGCCGCGGCGGCGTTGCATGCTGGCCTGCTGGCCTTAGTGATCTTCCTCCCTAGCCGCCCGGCGATGCTGCCGATCGGCTCGTCGGTGCCGATCAACATCGTCTCCTCCGACCAGGTCACCGACAGCCGCCCGGCGATCCAGGCGCCAGAGACCCAGACCGCCGCGGCCGAGACGCCGACCCCGCAGGCGCCGCCGCAGCCGCCGGCCGCGCAGCCCGCGCCGCCGGCGTTCAGCAATGCGCCCAAGCCCAAGCTGATCCACGACAAGCCGGCCCCCCAGCAGCCCTCGCTGCACGCCGCGCCGCCGCAGGCGCAGAAGTCGCTGGACTTCAACCACCTGCAGCAGATCATCGCGAGCGCCCAGCGCGCCGGCGGATCGCCGACGTCCGGCGCTCAGCGCGGCCCGGCCCGGCCGGAGACGGCGCCCCGGGCCAGGCCCAACGCCGGCAAGGGCCTCTCGCAGAGCGATCAGCTGGGCCTGCAGCAGCTGCTGGAGCGGCTCTGGAACCCCAACTGCGACGTGCCGGGCGGCGCGGACCTCAAGCTGCAGGTGAAATTCACCGTCGGCCTCAACGGCAACCTCATCGGCAATCCCAGCGCCGGCGGGGCGGAACGCTCGGGCGATGCGGTGGTCGCCGCCGCAACGCGCCGGGCGCTGGACGCGGTGCGTCAGGCCGAGCCGTACGCCGAGCCATACTATGGCCAACCAATCGTCGTGAATTTCGATTCCAAGGAGGCCTGCGCCAAGCGATGACGAAGATGAGCAAGAGCGGGTTGGCGGGCTTTTTCGCGGCGTTCGGCCTCGGCCTCGCCGCGCTTCTGGCGGCCCCGGCGGCGGCGCTGGCCGACATCGTGGTCAACGTCGACCAGGCGGCGGTGCAGCCGCTGCCGGTGGCGATCACCACCTTCTCCGGCACGCCCGTCGGCGAGCAGATCTCGCAGGTGATCACCGCCGATCTAGACCGCTCGGGCCTCTTCCGGCCGATCGATCCTGGGACCTTTCGCGACCCCCAGCCGCAGGTTGACATCACGCCACGCTTCGATCTCTGGAAGGCGATCAGCGCCCAGGCCCTGCTGGTCGGCCGCGTCTCCGACAACACGGACGGGCGCCTCAGCGTCGACTTCCGCCTCTACGACGTCTACGCGGGCGAGCAGCTGGTCGGCACCCGCCTCATCGCCACGCCCGACAGCTGGCGCACCATCGCCCACCAGATCGCCGACGCGGTCTACGAGAAGCTGACCGGCGAGAAGGGCTATTTCGACACGCGCGTGGTGTTCGTGGCCGAGAGCGGGCCCAAGACCAAGCGGGTGACGCGTCTGGCGATGATGGACCAGGACGGCGCCAATCCCAGCTACCTCACCGACGGCTCCTACATGGTCTTCGCGCCGCGCTACTCGGCCAAGCGCCAGGAGATCACCTATATGGTGCTGCGCCCGACGGGCTCGAGCATCTATCTCCTGAACCTCGACACCAATCGCCAGGAGGTGCTGGGCCGGTTTCCGGGGATGACCATGGCCCCCCGGTTCTCGCCCGACGACTCCAAGGTCGCCTTCGCCGCGGAGAAAGGCGGCGTCAGCGACATCTATGTGATGGATCTGGCGACCCACGCCCTTCGTCGCCTGACGGCAGACCTCGGCATCGACACCTCGCCCTCGTTCTCACCGGACGGCGCCCAGATCGTCTTCAACTCCGACCGGGGCGGATCGCCTCAGCTCTATGTGATGGGCGCGGACGGTTCTGGCGCGCGGCGGATCTCGTTCGGCACGGGCCGCTACACCGCCCCGGTCTGGAGCCCGGACGGCAAGCTGATCGCCTTCGTCAAGCAGGAGGGCGCGCAGTTCCACCTGGGGGTGATGAGCCCCGACGGCTCGGGCGAGCGGATCCTCACCACCAGTTATTTCGCCGACGAGCCCACCTGGGCGCCGAACGGCAGGGTGCTGATGTTCGAGCGCAAGCTGGGCGATGGCGATTCGCGGCTGTGGACCATCGACCTCACCGGCCGGATCCTGAAGGAGGCGCCCTATCCGGTTTCAGCCTCCGATCCGGCCTGGTCTCCGCTGCTCCATTGAGCACTCGCCAGCAAGCGCGGCGCCGGCGCCACTTGGAACAAGAAACCCATGGAACTCGTCCAGATTTCAATTCCCCTCCGGCCTTGGTGCATTAGCCTGCGCCATGGCCTGGACTTCTGACGTCAGGGAGACCGCGATGAGCCTTCGCTTCAAGACCCTCGTTCGACTAGCCGTGATCGGCCTGGCTGCTACGGCGATCGCCGCTTGCGCCTCGCATCCAAAGCCGTCGTCGCAGACGAACACGCAGTCGTCGTCCGCCGAACCATCGAACCAGGGCGAGACCCGCGAGCAGCTGCCGAGTCAGCCGACAGGCCCCGTGCCGGGATCGGCCCAGGACTTCGTCATCAACGTCGGCGAGCTGGTCTACTTCGACTTCGACAAGTTCGAGATCCGCGCCGACGCCACCCCCATCCTCGACGGCCAGTCCGCCTGGCTGCGCCGCTATCCGGACGTGCGGGTGCGCATCGAGGGCAATTGCGACGAACGCGGCACGCGCGAGTACAATTTCGCCCTGGGCGCGCGGCGGGCCAATTCGGTGCGCGACTATCTGATCGCCCACGGCGTCGCCGCCGGTCGGATCGCCACCATCTCCTACGGCAAGGAGCGGCCGCTGGATCCCGGGTCGGACGACCAGGCCTGGGCCCGCAATCGCAACGGCCGCACCGCGATCACCGATGGCGCGCGCTGACGCCCAACTTTCGACGCTGCGGGCGCGGAGACGGCGGCCATGAAAAGACTCAGTCCCCTTGTGCTCACGCTGGCGCTGGCGTTCGCCGCGCCGGCGATCGCCCAGACGCCGCTCGATCCCCTCGACGACCATTCGGCCAAGCGGCTCGACCGGATGGAAGCGGTGCTCAAGGAGCTGCGGGCGATAGTCTTCCAGGGCCGCGAGACCGGCAAGCCCATCGTCGTCGAGCCGGCGGACACGGATTCACAGCTGGCCGGCGTCACCGAAAAGCTGAACGACCTGCAGCTGGCCCTGACCCGGATCAACGGTCAGCTCGAGGTCACCACCCACGCCCTCGACCAGGCTCAGCACGAGACCGACGCCCTGCGCGAGGAGAACGGGGCGCTGAAAGACCGGCTGACGCGGCTCGAGCAGAAGATCGACCAGATGAACGCGCCACCGCCGCCGCCGGCCGCGCCGCAAGCCGCCGCGCCGGCGGAAGACCCGGCCGCCGCCTTCGCGGCCGCGCGGGCGGCCTACATGGGCCACGACGACGCCACCGCCGAGGCCGGCTTCCGCGACTTCGTCGACAAGTACGGCGACACGCCGCGCGGCCCGGAGGCGCGCTATTTCCTGGGCAAGACGCTGCTGGCGCGCCACGCCTACGCCGACGCGGCCGCCGCCGATGTCGCCGCGGTCCGGCTCTGGCCGCAGACGATCTGGGCGCCGGACGCGGTGCTCGACCTCTCGCGCGCGCTGATCGGCATGGGCAAGCCATCCGACGCCTGCCAGACGCTGGACGAGCTCACCCGGCGCTATCCGAAGGTGTCGCTGGAGGTGAAGGCCGGCGCCACGGCCGCCCGCGGCGAGGCGCAGTGCAGCTAGCGCCGGCAAGGACCCGGCCGCCGCTGGACCTTGCCCTGCTGGAT
>JBIOEF010000152.1:0-6852 GCA_044445785.1 Caulobacterales bacterium | reverse complement strand
CCCCTGCGCCCTTTCAGTCCCTCGCCAGCGGCAGTGACAGCCCGGACGCGGGCCGGGCGGCCAGCAACTCTCGGCGAAAGCGGAACAGCTCCGCCGGGCGGCCGCCGGTTTCGACGTCCATGCGGCCGAGGCCCTCGACCAGGCCGGTGCGCTCGACCACGCGGCGGAAGTTCTGCTTGTGCAGCGCGACGCCGCTGATCGCCTCGACGGTGCGCTGCAGCGCCGAAAGGGTGAAGGCCTCGGGCATCAGTTCGAAGATCACCGGGCGGTATTTCAGCTTGCCGCGCAGTCGGCCCAGCCCGGTGGCGAGGATGCGGCGGTGGTCGGAGAGCATCGGCGCGCCAAGGCCGATCGCCGCCGGCTCGGCCGGCTCGCCGCCGGAGGCGCGGGAGCGGTCGCGGGCGGCTTCAGGGGCGAGGCCGGCCTCGTAGAGCAGTTCGTAGCGGTCCAGCACCCGCTCCTCGTTCCAGGGCGAGCCGTCGAGGGCGAACAGCAGGCGGATGCGGGCGAGCCGGCTCTCCCAGCGTCCGGCCCAGGCGGTCAGCGCCGGCACGATGCGGTCGTCGACGATCTGCGGCCGGCCGCGGCGCCAGTCTTCCCAGGGGAAGAAGTCGAGGAACGGCGACCAGGCGCTGGCGGGCGCCGCGGTTTCCACGGCCAGCGGCGCCAGGGCCAGGTAGCCGACCGAGATCACCCGCGCCGCGCCGGCGCCGACGTCGGCCAGCGGGGCTTCACGGCCCTTGTCGCCGAAAGTGTAGAGCTGCTCGACGAAGCCGAGCTCGAACCGGGTCTGGCGGGTCACGAACTCCCGCAGCGCGATCTCGAAGGTGCGGTGGCCATCGGGGTCGAACGGGCCGAACGGCAGCCCCTCCAGCGGCGAGGGCTGGCCGTGGTCGCGCGGCCGCACGGTCAGGGCGGCGGCCTCGCCATCCTTGATGGCGATCACCACCGCCGACAGGCCAATGACGACGTCGCTCGACATTCTTAGGCGGACATTCCGGGCGCGGCCATCCGAGTTCCTGTCATGAGTTGCCTGCGAGCGCATTGGGTCGGCGAGGCGCTCATTTGGCCACGGAAAACACGGAAAGCACGGACGCGCCGTATCATCCCGGAGAGCCGCAAAGCGGACTCATCCGGGAGCTCCCGCCGGCGTGAACTCGGCCTGAGATCCCGGATCGGCGCCGCTTCGCGGCTTGTCCGGGAAGACAAGGGAAGAGGTGGCCCACGAGAGGAGGCCCGTTTCCGTGTTTTCCGTGTTTTCCGTGGTTCATCTAATGCCGCGCGGCCAGCTCGAAGGGGACGCCTTCCATGGCGAAGCCGTTGCCGCCCATGGCTTCCACAGCCTCCAGCATGCGCCCGCGGCGATCCAGGATGTCGTCGGCCAGGGCGACGATGCGGCGATTGGGGAGGGCCGATGGGGAGGCCCTGCGCATGCGAAGCGCGATCTTGAGTTCGTCGGCGTGCGGGTTGCGCTCGCAGGCGATGGCGAAAGCGCTGGCGGTCGAACGGCTGATCCCGGCCCAGCAGTGCACCACCATCGGCGAGCGCTCATCCCAGTCCTGGGCGAAGGCCAGCACCCGCTCGACCATCCGGGCGTCCGGGGCCACGAACCCGGGTTCGGGGATGGCGATGTCATGCATTCCCAGCCGCAGGTGGCGCCTGGGATCGAACCCCGCCGGCGTCTCGATCAGCTCCTCGGGGCTGAGCAGGGTGATGATATGCGACGGCGCGCGCTCGGCGATCACCTGCGGCAGCAGTCTCAGCGGCGTGACGACGAGGACCATCTGGCTACTCGGTGTTGAAAGCCTGCGCCGCCGGCTGGTAGCCGGCGGCTTCGGACAGCACGTTGTAGCGGTCAAGATAGCGCGATTGCGCCAGCGACGCCGCCATCGGCTCGATCGTCAGCGCATAGCCGGCGGGCGGCGCGCCGAACAGTAGCAGGCTTTCCTCGTGGCCGAAGCCGGCGATCTGGGTCGCCTCGAAGAAGGCGCAGGCGCGGTCGGCGGTCTTGATCAGCGCCTTGATCGGCGGCGGGACACGCGCCGGCAGGCCGAAACGGTGATGGATCGCCGCCTCCAGCCGCTCCTCGAAGGTGTGGTAGTCGAGCCCGAGCGCCGCCTTGAACGGCGAGATCATGTCGCCGATCACATACTCGGGGGCGTCGTGCAGCAGGGCGGCGAGGCGCCAGCGCGGCGCCAGCCCTGGCCGGATGTGGGCGGCGATCTCCTCCACCACGAAGGAGTGCTGGGCGACCGAGAAGGCGTGATCGCCGACGGTCTGGCCGTTCCAGCGCGCGACGCGGGCCAGGCCGTGGGCGATGTCCTCGATCTCGATGTCGAACGGGGAGGGGTCCAGCAGATCGAGCCGGCGGCCGGACAGCATCCGCTGCCAGGCGCGTGGCTCGGCGATCTTGCGGCTGCGGGCGGCCACGGGGCGGATGGAGGGGGTTCTGGCCACAGGCGTTACTTCGCCCGCCGCACCCTCGGCGCCAAGACCGATCGCTTGACAAATATCAACGCGCGGGGCCGCGTGATCGGGCATAAACAATCATTGCGGAGGACGCGATGGACTGGGCCAGGATCATGGCGCCGCTGTCTGGCGGCGAGGCCGATCGGCAC
The DNA here is from genome assembly GCA_044445785.1 of Caulobacterales bacterium. Classification (GTDB taxonomy): domain Bacteria; phylum Pseudomonadota; class Alphaproteobacteria; order Caulobacterales; family Caulobacteraceae; genus Acaudatibacter. The sequence goes on along the minus strand of JBIOEF010000152.1, from coordinate 4,234 downwards.
GTGATCGCCGCCGCCGTGGCGGTGGCCGAGCCGTTCGGGGCCGAGGTGGTCTGCGTCCACGCGCCGCCGGACGTGGCCGACCTGATCCCCTGGATGGGCGATGGCTTCATGGGCGGCGTTCAGGCCAGCGCGGTAGACGCCATCCGCGACGCCGCTGCCGAAGGCGCCAAGGCGGCCAAGGCGCTGGTCGATAGCGTGCCCTACGCCAACAAGAGCTTCCGCACCCTGACCTCGCCGGTCTGGGCGGCGCTGGCGCTGCAGGGCCGGCTCTCGGACGTCGTGGTGTTCGAGGATGGTGCGGCCAAGGGCAGGGGGCCGCTCGCCGAGGTGTTCCAGCAGATCGTCGCCGACGAGCAGCGGCCGACACTGGTGGCGCGGCCAGGCTTCAAGGTGGGCGGCGTGGTCGCGGTGGCGTGGGATGGCGGCAAGGAAGCGAGCCGGGCCGTGCGGACCGCGATCCCGCTGCTGGAGAAGGCCTCCAAGGTGGTGATCCTCACCGCGCCCGCCGCCGCCTCGCGCCAGTTCGATCCGGCCAGCCTGAAGGCATACCTCGACGCGCGCGGTTTGCAGTCCGAGATCCAGGCGCTGGAGGGCGCGGGCGACGCCGCGCCAAGGCTGTTGAAGACCGCGCTGGAGATCGGGGCTGACCTGCTGGTCGCCGGGGCCTTCGGACACCCGCGCCTGCAGGAGTTCGTATTCGGCGGGGCGACGCGGACCTTCCTGACCGCCGCCGCGCCCTCCATGTTCATCTCGCATTAGGACGCCCGCCATGGCTGACGGATCCCGCAACAACGTCGCGCTTTCGCGCATCGTCATGCGCCTGGCGCGCAACCCCGGCACCGAGTTCGCCGACGGCGACGACCACCGTGGCTATTCGCTGGTTGCGCCGCTGACGGCCGACGGCCATCTCGACGGCGCCGCCTACGCCAAGGCCAAGACCGCCTGCGCGGTGCGTCGCTTCGCGTCGGACGAGGAGCCCAGCGATGGCAAGCTCGTGCGCGTCGGTCAGCGCTGGTACTTCGACTACGACAACAGCGAAGACACCGGCGAGGAGCCGGTGTTCCGCCTCGGCGAGCACCGCTTCGCCGTCGGCGAATACGTCAGCATCACCGACGAGGACGGCCGGTTGCTGACCTACAAGGTGACGGACGTGGCGCGGGCCTGAGCGAAGATCGACTGGCGGCGCCGGACTAGAAGTTCGCCCGCTGGGTAATGCCGCCGTCGACCACCATGTTGATGCCGGTGGTGAAGGCCGAGCGCGGACTGGCCAGGAACACCGTCGCCGCGGCGATCTCCTCCGGCGTGCCCATGCGGCCGGTGGGGTTGCGGGCGATCATCATCTTGAAGAAATCCGGCGCGCGGTCCCTGGTCACGCCCCAGACGCCGCCCTCGAACAGCACCGTCCCGGGCGAGACCACGTTGCAGCGCAGATGCCGGGGCGCCGCTTCGCGGGCCACGCCCTTGGCGAAGTGGATCAGCGCCGCCTTGATCGCGCCATAGGCGCCAGGCGCGCTCGCCTCCGCCGCCGACACCGACGAGGTGATGACGAAGGCCGCGTCGCCCTTCTCGGCGCCGGCCTTCTCCAGGAACGGCCGCGCCGCCTCTAGCGCCCGCACCGCGCCCATCAGGTCGACGTCATACATCGCCTTCCAGTCGTCCTCGCCGGCGCCGCGGGTCAGGGCGCTGGCGTTGGAGACCAGCACGTCGAGGCCGCCGAGGCGCTCGGCCGACTGGGTGATCCAGGACTTCAGCGCCGGACCATCGGCGATGTCGACCGCCGCGCCGAACGCATTGACGCCCTTGGCCGTCAGCGCGCCCACCACCTCGTCGACCCCGGCCTGGCCACGAGCGCAGATGGCGACGTCGCAGCCCTCCGCCGCCAGGGTCTCGGCGATCGCACGGCCGATGCCGCGGGAGGCGCCGGTGACGATCGCCTTCTTGCCTTTGAGCTGCAGGTCCATGGTCTCGCGGTTCCTTCCGGACGCCGGTCTCGTGGCCGACGGCGTGACTTAGGGGAGGGGGAGAGCGGCGCCAAGCGGCCACTGGTCGGCTGGACCGTAAACGAAAAACGCGAGGGTGGAGAACTCCGCCCTCGCGTGTCGTCGTGTCCCGCTGTGGCCCGGACTACATCTGCCCGGGACGGGCGCCCGAGCCCTCGCGGCGGGCGAGGAAGGCCAGCCGTTCGAACAGCTGCACGTCCTGCTCGTTCTTCAGCAGCGCGCCGTGCAGGGGCGGGATCAGCTTGGTCGGATCCTTTTCCTTCAGCGCATCGCCGTCGATGTCCTCGACCATCAGCAGCTTCAGCCAGTCGAGCAGCTCGGAAGTGGAGGGCTTCTTCTTCAGGCCCGGCACCTTGCGCATGTCGTAGAAGATGCGCAGCGCCTCGGCGACCAGCTTCTGTTTGATCCCCGGATAGTGCACGTCGATGATTCTGCGCATCGTCGCGTCGTCCGGGAAGCGGATGTAGTGGAAGAAGCAGCGGCGCAGGAACGCGTCGGGCAGCTCCTTCTCGTTGTTGGAGGTGATGATCACCACCGGCCGGATCTTGGCCTTGATGGTCTCGTCGGTCTCATAGACGTAGAATTCCATCCGATCGAGCTCCTGCAGGAGGTCGTTCGGGAACTCGATGTCGGCCTTGTCGATCTCGTCGATCAGCAACACCGGGCGCACGTCCGATTCGAACGCGTCCCAAAGCTTGCCGTGCTTGATGTAGTTGCTGACGTCCTTCACCCGCTCGTCGCCGAGCTGTGAGTCGCGCAGCCGGGTCACGGCCTCGTACTCGTAGAGGCCCTGCAGGGCCTTGGTGGTGGATTTGATGTGCCAGGTGATCAGCGGCGCATTCAGGGCCTTCGCCACTTCATAGGCCAGCACCGTCTTGCCGGTGCCGGGCTCGCCCTTGATCAGCAGGGGCCGTTCCAGCGCCACGGACGCGTTCACTGCAATCTTCAGGTCGTCCGTGGCGACGTAGTCAGCCGTACCTTCGAAACGCTCGCTCATTCACCGCTCCCGGGCCCAAAATGGGCTCGAACAATTGTTCAAATCGAGCCCACCCTAAAGGGCCGGGCGCGACATTCAAGCGGCTTTGGCGGCGAGCGGCGCCAGATTGCGGTGGAAGACTCAATCAGAACCAGGATTGATCGAGACCGGATCACTGGCCGGAAAGGTCTGTTCCAGACGGTAGTCTAGCTCCTGTTCGGCGTGGTCTTCCGCCTCCATGTCGGCGGCGCTGAGGTCATCTGTCGCAACGAGCTCGGCGTTGTCGCGGCCGAAGCTGCGGGGCTCGTCGAGGTCCTCTTCGACCATGACGATCTGGTCCAACTCGGCCTCGTCGGCGGCGTCGGGATCGAAATCGTCGTCTGGCGCGAGCGCCTCGTTGGCGTCTTCGTCCGCGCTGGTCACGTCGTAGACGTCGCGCTGCAGGTCGGAGGTGGCGATGTCGCGACCGTCCTCGGTGATATTCTCCTCGTCGAACACCTCGGCCAAGTCCTGGCCCTCGAGTTCGAATTGTTTCGGATCAGGCATCGGCGGCGCTCCCTTATCGAAAGAGGAGAACCCGCGAGGCAGGGCGAGCGTTCCGGCCGGTCAGCCTTTCGCCAAGGCGGCCGCGACGCCCACCATCGTCTCTTCCCACTGGCCGAGGCCCGGCGGGTTGAAGATTCGGGCCTGCGGGTACCAGGGCATGCGGTCGGTGCCGAGCCGGGTCCATGCGCCGGGGACCGAGATGATCCAGGTCGCGGCGCCGCAGGCGGCGGCGATGTTGGTGGTGGCGTTGGCGAAGCCCAGCGTCACATCGAGCGCCGAGGCGAGGGCGCCGATGTCGTCGAGGTCCTGCTTCAGGTCGATGCCGGGCGGGGTCCAGATCTTGACGCCGAGTTCGCGCCTGGCCCACTCGATCTCCGCCGCGCAGTCTCCGTACTGCAGGTTGACCATCTTCGCGCCCGGCGTCCGCAGCACAGGCGCCCAGAGCTCAAACGGCGAATAGTACCTGGACCGCGCGGAATCGACCTTCATGCTCTTCCACAGGATGCCTACCTTGCGGCCAGTCGGGGCGCGTTCAAGCGCCCCTCGCCAATGGGCGATGCGGGCCGGATCAGGGATCAGGAAGCGTTCGCGGGCGGGAAAGTGCTCCAGCCGGCGGCGGAACCGCCGCAGCAGCGAGGCCATCGGGACCCAAAGCTCGAAGCGGCTCATATCGCCGAGCGCCGGCGCGGCGCGGAAGTTGCGGCCGTGCTGG
>JBIOEF010000151.1:0-6891 GCA_044445785.1 Caulobacterales bacterium | reverse complement strand
GACTTGGACCCGATCCGCGAACTCCATACAGGCCAGCGGCGTCGCAGCCGCATCAACAGGCCGGACACACGGAAGCACCTCGACTACGCGCAGCGCCCACTAGCGAATCTTCTTGCATCTTCAGGGGCGTCCACACACGGATGTTGGGCCGGGCCCCTCTTCACCCAAGATGCTGGAGGCGACCGAGGAGATACTGCTAAGCTGGGCGATGCCTCTGCCCTGCGCGCCGCAAGCCGTCATCTTCGATATGGACGGGCTGATATTCGACACCGAGGCGCTATACCAACAGGCGTACTTCGAAGCGGCCAAGCTGGGGCGATACGACGTCCCGGTCGACGTCATCCAGCTGACAATTGGGATGCCCTGGGTGCGAGGTCGCGGGTTGATGCTGCAGAAGCTCGGCGAGCAGTTCCCCATCGACGATTACTACACGCGGATGACGGATCGGTTTGTGGAATTGTCCGCCACCGAACTCAGGCTAAAGCCCGGTGTGCTCGAGTTGCTCGATGTTTTGGACAACCTTGATCTTCCAAGGTGCATCGCTACCTCATCGGCCCACGCGACGGTGCGTGATCACCTATCCGCCCATGGGCTGACCCATCGCTTTCATGCGGTTATCGGCCATGGCGACTACATCAACTCTAAACCAGCTCCGGACCCGTACTTGGTGGCCGGCGAGCGCCTTGGAGTCCCGGCCCGCTTTTGCTTGGCCCTAGAGGACTCCCATAGTGGCGTCCGCTCTGCATCCGCTGCGGGGATGATGACCATAATGGTGCCGGACCTCGTTCCTCCGACCACTGAAATCAGAGACCTCTGCCTCGACGTGGCCCAGAGCCTTCACGACGTCGCGATGCTAGTCGTGAATTCATCGGCGACCACCGCTAGGTAGTTGCCCGTGCTGCAACGCGAGCGACGCTGACGCGCCGAACCTGCGAGTATCTCAGAGGGTCGTGAGCGGACTTCGGCTTGCTCGCCGCGAACGGACTCTCCGCGCGCCCCCTAGTGGACCTTTCCGGAATGCGCACGCGCCGAGAATCCGAGATGGGTGGCATGCGGACCTATCCTGTGGGTTTTGCGACCCACACCAGCCCATGCCAACCGCCAAAGCTAAAGTCTCGCGAGGCATCGCGTTGCAGGCTCAGGCGGGCCATCACGGCCTGCGATCGAGCGTTGTCTGGAGCTGTGTAGCTCAGCACCTCTCGCACCGGATGTCGCGCGAAGAAGTCAGCGAGCGCCGCACGGGCGCCTTCTGTCGCGTACCCGAGACCCCAGGCCCGTCTATTCAGCCGCCAGCCGATCTCGAAGTGGTCTCCCAGAGGATGGCTTGGCCGAGACGGCATGACTCCCACATAACCCAGGAACACGCCGTGGCGATCCTCCAAGGCCCAACGGCAGAAGCCGAGCCGGTCATAGGCCGCCTTGTATCGGTCAAGCTTCGCGACGCTCTCGGTCTCTATCAGCGGGCCATCCTCGTAGTCCCACATGACCTCGCGGTCTGCGTGCATAGCGGTGAAGGCGACCCGGTCGCTGTCCCGCCAGGGGCGAAGCCGAGCGCGTGGCGTATCGATCAACGCTATCTCCACTGCGAGCGCTCACGAACATACGCGTGACAAGTAGGTCCGCAGCGGGTCGGACCCGGGCATTGGCGTCGCGCCCGGACGCGGACGGTGGCCGAGCCTGTAAGTGCAGGACCTAGATCAGCGCGCCGTGGCAGTGCTTGAACTTCTTGCCCGATCCGCACGGGCAGGCGGCGTTGCGGCCGGTGCGCTGCCAGCCGTCGGGCAGGGCCGAGACCGGCGCGCCCTGCCGCTGGATCTGTGAGAGCGCGCCCAGGTCGCCCGCCAGGCTCAGGCGCGTGTTCTCGCCGGTCAGCGGATCGACGTGCACCTCCACCAGCTCGCGCGGGGTTTCCGGCTCGCGCGGCGCGAACTGGAACTCGACGGTCATCAGCGCGCGGGTGACGTTGGTGCGCAGATCCCCGATCAGCTTTTCGAACAGCGAGAAGGCCTCGGTCTTGTACTCGTTCAGCGGGTCGCGCTGGCCATAGCCGCGCAGGCCGATGACGTTCTTCAGGTGGTCGAGGTGCATCAGGTGCTCGCGCCACTGCATGTCGACCATCTGCAGCAGGAAGTTCTTCTCCAGCCCGCGCATCTGTTCGGGGCCCAGCATCCCCTCGCGCTCGGCGGCCCTGGCGTCGGCGGCCTTGGCGATGCGCTGGGCGATCTCTTCGTTGGCGATGCCTTCCTCGGACGCCCACTGGGCGATCGGCAGCTCCAGGCCGATGGTGGACTGCACCTCCTCGGTCAGGCCCTCGACGTTCCATTGGTCGGCATAGGCCTTCGGCGGCAGGTTGCGCGAGACCATCTCTTCCAGCGCGTCGGCGCGCATCTCCACGACGATCTGCGAAAGGTCGGTGGCCAGCATGAACTCGTGGCGCTGCTCGAACACCGCCTTGCGCTGGTCGTTGACCACGTCGTCGTACTTCAGGAGGTTCTTGCGGATCTCGTAGTTGCGCTGCTCGACGCGTTTCTGGGCGGTGGCGATGGCCTTGTTCAGCCACTTGTGGGTGATCGCCTCGCCCTCGAGGACGCCGAAGGTGCGCATGATCGAATCCAGCCGCTCGCCGGCGAAGATGCGTAAGAGGTCGTCTTCGCAGGAGAGGTAGAACTTCGAGCGGCCCGGGTCGCCCTGGCGGCCGGTGCGGCCGCGCAGCTGGTTGTCGATCCGCCGCGCCTCGTGGCGCTCGGTGCCCAGCACATAGAGGCCGCCTTCCATCAGCGCCTTGGCCCGCTTGCTCTCGATCTCGGCGGCGATGGTTTCCCGCTCTTCTTCCTCGGCCTCGGGCGTGATCTCGACGCCGAGGCCCTGCTGCTCCAGCCGCCAGCGGGCCATGCGCATGTCCAGGTTGCCGCCCAGCTGGATGTCGGTGCCGCGGCCGGCCATGTTGGTGGCGATGGTCACCGAGCCTGGCACGCCCGCCTCGGCGACGATGAAGGCTTCCTGCTCGTGGTAGCGGGCGTTCAGCACCTGGTGCGGGACGCCGGTGCGCTTCTTCTTGTTGTGGGTGAAGGTGTGGGCCTTCAGGAGGTCGGAGAGCTGCTCCGACTTCTCGATCGAAACGGTGCCGACCAGGATCGGCTGGCCGCGGATGAAGCAGTCCTCGATCTGGCCGATGATCGCCTGGTTCTTCTCGGCGGCGGTGCGATAGACCTCGTCGTCCTCGTCGACCCGGGCCACCGGCATATTGGTGGGGATCTCGGCCACGTCCATCTTGTAGATGTCGTGGAATTCCTGCGCCTCGGTGGCCGCCGTGCCGGTCATCCCCGAAAGCTTTCCGTAGAGGCGGAAGTAATTCTGGATGGTGATCGAGGCCAGGGTCTGGTTCTCGGGCTGGATCTCGACGCCTTCCTTGGCCTCGATCGCCTGGTGCAGGCCTTCCGACAGCCGCCGGCCCTGCATCATCCGCCCAGTGAACTCGTCGATCAGCATCACCTCGCCGTCGCGGACGATGTAGTCGCGGTCGCGCTGGTAGAGCACGTTGGCGCGCAGGGCCTGGTTGACGTGGTGCACCACCGAGACGTTGGCCGGGTCGTAGAGGCCGGCGGAGTCCTCGGCCAGGTGCCCGCCCTCCATCAACATCTCCTCGACCTTCTCCGAGCCGTACTCGGTGAGCAGCGCCTGGCGCTGCTTCTCGTCGTGGTCGAAGGTCTCCGGGTCCGTGATCATCTCGCGGACCAGGGCGTCGATAATGCGGTAGAACTCCGAGCGGTCCTCGGTGGGCCCGGAGATGATCAGCGGGGTGCGCGCTTCGTCGATCAGGATCGAGTCGACCTCGTCGACGATGGCGAAGTTGTGCTCGCGCTGGACCATCTCGCTGGCCTCGTAGACCAGGTTGTCGCGCAGGTAGTCGAAGCCGAACTCGTTGTTGGTGCCGTAGGTGATGTCGCTGTGGTAGGCGCGCTGCCGTTCGGCCTGGGAGAGGCCATGGACGATGACGCCGACGGTCAGGCCCAGGAACCGGTAGATTCGGCCCATCCATTCGGCGTCGCGGTTGGCCAGGTAGTCGTTGACGGTGACGACGTGCACGCCCTTGCCCTGCAGGGCGTTGAGATAGACCGGCAGGGTGGCGACCAGGGTCTTGCCCTCGCCGGTCCGCATCTCGGCGATGCCGCCTTCGTGCAGCACCATGCCGCCGACCATCTGCACGTCGTAGTGCCGTTGGCCCAGCGTCCGCTTGGCCGCCTCGCGGACCACCGCGAAGGCTTCGTTCATCAGCTGGTCGAGGCTGTCGCCCTTGGCGACTCTAGCCTTGAACTCCTCGGTCTTGGCTCGCAGCGCCTCATCGCTCAGCGCCGCCACCTTGGGCTCCAGGGCGTTGATCTTAACCACCCGCGACAGCATCGTCTTGACCTTGCGGTCATTGGAGGAGCCGAAAACTTTCTTCAGGTCGAGCAAGGGGCCGAAAACTTTCTTCTTAAGCGCCGAACTTCAGGATGAAGGTTCAGGGAACGAGCCTCAAAGCTCTGCAGCGGCGTGCAAGACCCCGGCCAAAGCCCTTCGGCTGCTCTAAAACCCGCCCTTTAGGCGCGCCGGAGACTTAAGCAGCGCCCCCCCTTAAGTCAACGCAACGTAGGCCGGCGCAGGGGCGATCTGCGCCGGGATTGATCTCACTCGACCAGCCCTCACCGCGCCCCACGCCAGTGGGGAGAGGTGAGCTGAGGGGTCGCGCGGGCGATCTAAGATGGCGCCGGCTAGGCGCTGGCCGCCGCGCTCGGCCGGGCGCCGGCGCGCTCGCGCCAGGCGCTCAGGTTCTTGTTCGCGCCGTCGAGCGGCTGGCCAACCTGGGCGCCGAACTCGATGAACGAGTAGAGCAGCACGTCCGCCAGGGTGAAGCGCTCGCCGACGATCCAGGTGCGCCCGGCGATCAGGCCGTCGAGCCAGGTGAGCTTTTCCTTGGTGATGGCCTTCAGATCGTCCGCCGCCTGGGGGATGCAGTGGATGCGGTTCTCGAAAAGGCGCAGTCCGTCGGAGAAGCGGAAACCGTTGGCCATGGTCTCGCAGATGTTGAGGTCGATCCGGCGCGTCCACATCCGGGTGATCCCACGTTCCTCGGCGTTGGTCCCGATCAGGGGCGGATTGGGGTGGACCTCGTCCAGGTATTCGCAGATCGGCAGGATCTCGCTGAGCACGACCCCGTCGTCCAGCTCCAGGGCCGGCATCTGGCCGGCGGGGTTCTTGGCCGTGTAAGGCGCCTGGCGGTTCTCGCCGGCCATCAGGTTGACCTCGACGCGGGGGATGTCGAGGCCCTTTTCGGCCATGAACATCTTCACCACCCGCGGGTTGGGGCCCACCGAATTGTAGAACTTCATCGCTCGTCTCCTCCCGATCCATGAGGATCGAATCCACGCGGCGCCCATCGAACCGCGGGCGCCTGATGCGCCCGCTGCGATGCGCCGGCCTTGACGTCTTGCCGTTTCGCGACCATGCGCGGCGCCAAGGAAGACGGCTATGGCGCCAGATGCAAGACTGACCGAGGGGAAGATGTGGCTCGCCGCGGCGCTTGCGGCGATCAGCCTCGCCGTGGCCGGCTGCGGCCAGCAGCCCCTCGCCCAGGGCCCGCCGGAGCCTGGCGACAAGGCGGTGGCGCGGATCAACGGCCAGGTCGTCTGGGCTTCCGACGTCAAGCGCGAGGCGGTGGCCGAGGGCCTGATCGGCCAGGGCGAGCCGCTGGACGTCTCCTCCGACCTCTTCCGCCAGGTGTTGGACGAGGTGGTCGACACCAAGCTCCTGGCCGCCGAGGCGATCAAGCGGCGGCTGGACAAGGACCCGGCCGGCCAGCGGCGCCTGGCCGCCACCCGCGACCGCGCCCTCGAGGACCTGCTGGTTGAGAACGTGGTCGGCAAAGCGGTCACCCAGGACACCGAGAACGGCCTCTATCAGGAGTTCCTCAAGAACCGCACGCCCAGCGAGGAGATCCACCTGCGCCAGATCGTGCTGACCACCGAGCCGGAGGCCGAGCAGGTGAAGAAGCTGCTGGCTGGCGGCGCCAGCTTCGATGCGCTGGCCATGGAGCGGTCCAAGGACGATGCGACGCGGTTCAAGGGCGGGGACCTGGGCGAAGCCACCACCGACACCCTGCCCGAGCCCTTCGCGACGGCGGTGAAGGACGCCAAGGCCGGCCAGACGGTCGGGCCGGTGAAGGTCGACGCTGGCTGGGCGCTGATCCGGGTCGACGACCGTCACCCCGAACCACCGCCGACTCTGGAGTCGGTGCGCCCGCAGATCATCCGCTTCATCACCTACGACCAGGTCAAGGACCTGGTGCTGAAGCTGCGCGGTCGCGCCAAGATCGAGACCCTGGTCGCGCCGCCGCCGGACGTGCCGGGCGCGCCCACCGAGCCGGCGTCCGCCCCGCCCGAGTCGGCGCCTGGCTCGCCGACGGCCGGCGCGCCGTCGGCGGCGCCGAGCGCCGCGCCTGGCGCCAAGCCCGCCCCGGCCGCGCCGGCCCCGACGCCCGCTGGAACGAGCGAATGAGCCGCCGCCCCGCCAAGACCTCGGCGCCGAAGCCCGCGGAGATCGTCGGCCAGACGCTGGAGCGGGCGCTGGATCCGCTGCGGAGCGCCTGGAAGAGCGCGGCGCTGAAGCGGGCCGACAAGCACAACCGGCAGTTCGTCAGCGGGGCGCCGGCCGCGCCCGCCGCGCCCGGCAAACCCGGGCTCGCCGTGTCGCCCAACGCCGTGCCGTTCCCGGCCATCCCGCCGATCGCCGGGGTCGAGCTCGCGAGCGGGCGGGCCGGCTTCTACAAGGACGTCCGCGACGACGTGCTGCTGATGCGGTTCGCCGAAAACACCGCCTGCGCCGGCGTCTTCACCCGCCATGGCGTCGGCTCGG
>JBIOEF010000150.1:0-7228 GCA_044445785.1 Caulobacterales bacterium | reverse complement strand
CTCAAGGAGGACACCTCCATGGAGGGTATCGCCGGCTGCGCGCTCTGGCTGCTCTCCGACCTCGGCCGCTCCACCACCGGCGAGGTCGTCCATGTGGACGCCGGCTTCCACATGATGGGCCTGCCGTCAGAAGAGGAGACGCCCGCCGCGGCCTCCTGACCCCGCTGGTCGCCACGAAAGCTGGACCCGGAGCGGTCTCTCAAGGTGGTCCCAATCGCGCCGCGTCGCCGGTTCACCCGTGAAAGTGCCACTCCGAACCCAGGCCGCTGACCTGGGTGTAGTGGATCTGGCTGCTGAGCCAGTCGCCGACGACGATGGCGCCGCCCGTGTTCTCGATCAGGAACTGGTCGTGGCCTTCGCCGAGGTAGTCGCCAGTCCCGACGAACTTCCATTCGGGACCGAGCGCCGCAACCTGGGTGTAGCTGGCCTGGCCGTTCGCCACTTCGCCGACGACAATGGCGCCGGCGGTGTTCTCGATCAGGAAGTCGGACTTGCCGTCGCCAAGGAAGTCGCCGGTCCCGACGAACTTCCACTCCGAGCCCAGCGCCGCCACCTGGGTGTAGCCCGCCTGGCCGTTCGCCACCTCACCGACGACCACCGCGCCGGCGGTGTTCTCGATCAGGAAGTCAGCCTTGCCGTCGCCAACGAAGTCGCCGGTTCCCACGAACTTCCACTCAGAACCCAGGCCCGCCACCTGGGTGTAGCTGGCCTGGCCGCTGACCACCTCGCCCACCACCACCGCGCCTTGGGTGTTCTGGATCAGGAAGTCGGACTTGCCGTCGCCCAGGAAGTCGCCAGCGCCGACGAACGACCATTCCGGGCCCAGCGCCGCCACCTGCGTGTAGCTGGCCTGACCGGTGTGGACGTCGCCCACCACCACCGCGCCAGCCGTGTTCTCGACCAGAAACTGGCCATGTCCCGCACCCAGGAAGTCGCCGGTCCCCTGGAAGCTCCACTCCGACCCAAGGCCAGCCACCTGGGCATAGCCGGCCTGACCGGACGACACCTCCCCCACCACCACCGCGCCGACGGTGTTCTCGATCAGGAAGTCGGACTTGCCGTGGCCGAGCAGGTCGTGCGGCGCAGGCGGCGCCAAGACCGCCAGCGTCACCGTCTTGTCGGTGAACTGCAGGCTCTGGACGTTGGTCAGGGTCTCCGTGCCGTCGGTCCCCGCGTTCACCGTCCACGAACCATTGGCGTTGCGGGTCTCGCTCGCCGCCGTCGAAGCGATGTCGAACTGGACAGTCGTCTGGCCGGTCTTCGAGCCGTTCACCGTGACCGTGAGCTGTGACTCCCCGCCGGCGATCTTGATCAGGGTCGAGCCAGGCGAAGAATAGAGGGTGTCGTGCACCGGGCCGTCGCCGTGCAGGCCGGGCGCGATGGCGATGAAGCCGGTGAAAGTGCCCCCGCGCAGGTCGACGGTGTCGCCGGCCGCTGTGAAGGACTCGTCGTCGTGCAGGCGGATGTCGCCAACGATGACGCCAGTGTTGACCAGGGAGCTGGCGCTGCCGCTCAGGTCGATGTCGCCGTTGATCGTGCCGCTGTTGATGATCGCGGCCGACGGCCCCTCGTCGAGGATGGCGGTCTGCGCGGTGATCGCACCGGTGTTGGTGATGCTAGCGTGGCCGGGGCCCAGGTCGGAGCCCGCCACCCAGAGCCCCAGGCTCTTGCCGCCCCCCGTCGACGTGGCCTGGATCGTGCCGTTGTTGACGAACGTCTCGAACTCGAAACGGCCGCCAAAGTAGCCGGTGGCCGCGCCGATCGCCGAGACGACGATCTTGCCGTCGTTCTCTACGTCGCCGCCGTTGAAGAGCCGGAGGCCGAAGGCGGCGCCGCCCGACGACGAGACGCTGAGGACGCCGGAGGCGCTGTTGGTGAGTGCAAGGCCGGTGGCGCCGAAGGTGTAGATCCCGGCCGCGTCGCCCGACGCGCTGACGCTGAACGTCCCGGCGTTAACCAGCGACATCCCGTCTTCTACCGCGTACAGGCCCTCGGCGGTTCCGCTCTGATTGCTGACGCTGAACGTGGCCCCGGACTCGTTGGTGAAGACGCCGCCCCCGGCGCCTATCGCATCTTCGATGCCATAGACATCGCCGTTCGAAGCGGTGACATGGATCGCGCCAGAGTTGTCGAGCGAGCTATAGGCGAAGCCGCCGATGATTTGCTCATCCAGCAACCCGTACGCCTGGGCGGTTTCGTTGATGATCTCGCCGGCGTAGACGGTCAGGTCGTAGTTGAATTCGATCGGCGTCGATCCGAAGATCGGCAGGGTCGGCGGGACCGCCGGCGCCTGATAGGCGGATGCGCTGTAGACGAGGCCGCCGCCGGTGAGCGACGACGCGTGGACGTTCTTGAGAAGAATGCTGTCGGTGGCGGAGAGCGTGATCAGGGTGTCTGCGCCCTGCTGCGCGACGGAGCTCGCGCCGGCGTATCCGTAGATCTTCAGGGAGTCGTGATCGCCGCCGGCGTTGAAGTCGGTGATCATCAGCTGATGGTCGCCGGCTGAGTAGATGAAGGCGTTGTTCCCCCCGCCGCCGGTCACCGCGTCGCCGCCGGCGCCGGCCACCAACGTGTCGTTCCCCGCGCCGCCGATCAGGGTGTCGTATCCGGTCCCGGCGATCAGGGTCGCAGCCGACGCGCCGGCCTTCAGCGTGTCGTTGAAGCCTGAGCCGATGACCTCCTGGATGTTCTTGATCGTATCGGCGCCCGCCGCGAAAGCCGTGCCGGCGCCAAGGTCGACGGTCACCCCCATGTCGGCGTCGGCGAAGGACAGGGTGTTGAAGCCGCCGCCGCCGTCGATGGTGCTGACGCCACGCCCGATTTCGAAGAAGTCGTTCCCGGCGCCGCCGCTGATGGTGTCAGACCCCCCGCCGCCGTAGACGACGCCGGTATCGCTTCCGAGCGTGACGGTGTTGACGGCGTGGCCGAGAAAGATGTCGCCGGTGAGATGGCCGCCAGCCCCGTCGTAGACGCTGTTGGCGGCGCCGAACCGTATGTCGCCGGCGATGTCGCCGGTGTTGTGGATCTGGCTGGGACTGTTCGCCAGCGCGATGGTCCCGAACATCTTGCCGGTGTTCACCAGATTGATGGCGGTCTGGGTGGGGTTGCCGAAGAACCCCTCGGCATCGAAGGCGTAGTCGCCCGTAATCACACCGGAGTTGGTATAGAGGCTGGCGTTCTCCTCGTAGACCTCGACGCCGATGCTGGGCGAGCTCGGATTGGCGCTCACCGCATGGATCGTTCCGCTGTTGTCGAACGTCGTGGCGCCGATGACCCCGATCGCCGACGCGCCAGTGACCTCGATGTCGCCGGCGTTGGTGAAGCTGCCGCCGCTATTGCCGCTGGACATGTCCAGGCCGACCGCGACTTTCTGGGCCCAGACCGTCAAGGTTCCGGAGCTGGTGTTGGTGAACTGGAAGCCCAAATTGGTCTCAACACCCCAGGCGTCGCCAGCGAGGGAGACCACTTGCAACAGACCCTGGTTGACCAGGTTCGGGCCCCCGGAGCCGGAGTCGTAGCCCCATGCGTTCCCGCTGACCGCCTCGGAGTAGACGACGCCGCTGGCCGTGTTGGTGATCACCGCGCCGGGGAAGAAGCCGCCGTCCAGTGAAACGGTCAGGGGATCGGCGTTGACCGCTCCCACATCGACGATCGCCCCCGAATTGGTGAAGGCGCTCGTAGCCGAGCCGCCGATGAAGAAGCCGTGGTCGCTGTTGAAGTAAACGCTCTGACCCTGGGCCACGACTGTGTCCTGGGTCACCACGTCCGGACCGACGGGCGTGATGTTGGGCAGCAGCGTCGAGGGCGGCCGCCAGACCGGGTGGTAGCCCAGCACATCCATCACCGCCAGGTCGATCGGCGACACCTGCTGCACCGTGCCCTGGTTCACGAAAGCGTCGAAGGCGTCGCCCAGAGCGAGCGAGCTCCAGTCGCCCGAGTCGCCCCCTGTCGTCGGATCGTTGAAGGCCATCAGCAGGGTCTGACCGTCGAGCGAGAAGGAACCCGTGGGCGAGGTGGGATTGAGTTGGCCGGCGGCTGAGTAGCGGAAGAGGTCAAGCAGACCGAACTCAGGGCTGCCGCCCGGCGGTGCAAAGCCGAGGCCCGATTGGCGCCCCAGGACCTCCGAGATCTCGTGCGCGAGCACGCCGATCGCGTCGTACTCGCCCGAGACGGCTCGCACGCTGGGATCAAAGTTGAAGGCTGAGGTGGCGTCGAGCCCGACCGAGCCGTCCAGCGATGCGCCGTTGGGATCGGCCAGTCCCAAAGCCTTGGCGTCAGCGGAGGTGAGCTCGAAGGTCCCGCCGTTGGTCGGGTCGGCGGCGGGCAGGAAATGCGCGGCGAGTTGCGCGTAGGAACTCGTTCCGTCCTGCGCGAGCGCGGCGCGGATCGCCGAGTAGGAGAAGCCAGAGTAGGTGGAACCGCTCTCGCCGACCGCCCCGGGATCCATCGGCTGGCCGCCGACCGTGCCCCACCCGAAGGTGATGTTCACCGTGATCGGGGTCGAGAAGGTGGTCTCGAAGTACTGCACCGCAGCCTGAACCGCGGTCTTGAAGCCCGCCGGGGCGTTCGCGACGCTGGCGTCGTAGGTGATGTTGATCTGCACGCCCGGACCGACGCCCCGTCGAAAACTCTCCGGGTCAAAAAACGCGAACCGCCGATAAAGCGCAACCGTCAATTTAGCCGCGGCCGCCGCGGCTGGCCTCCACAGGAGGCCTTGCCGTCATCCGACGTCCTGATCGAGAACACCAACGGCGCCATTGTCGTCGGCGAGGTGGCGAACGGTCAGGCCAGCTACACCCAGATCGCCGCCCTTGGCCCGGAATGGACGTTCGTCGGCGCCGGCGACTATCTGGGCGAAGGTCATGACCAGTTCCTGGTCGAGAACGCCGGCGGCGCGGTGGTTGTTGGCGACTGGCTGAACGGACAGATCCACTACACCCAGGTGAGTGGCCTCGGCTCTGAGTGGGCGTTCCACGGCTGAACCAGCGGCTAGGGCGCATACGCCCGCATGAAGCGGCGGGCGGCTTCGGTGGCGATGCGCTCGAGGCGTTCTGCGGTCAGCGCGCTGGGAAGTCCGAGCAGCGCCTGCATCTGGTGCTGGCTGATGACCATGCCGGCGAAGAACTCGGCCGCCTCGGTCGGATTGTCGATCTTCAGGCGTCCCAGCCGAGCCTCGCGCTGCAGGAAGGCCGCCAGGCGGCTGCGGCTGGCGCCGGGGCCGGCGGCGAACACCGCCTGGGCGAGCTCGGGCGAGGCCGGCACGCTCTCGATGATCAGCCGGAAGAGCGCGACCCCTCGCTCCATGGTCACCGTCTCCAGGAGGCCGCGGGCGTAGCTGGCCAGCGCCGCCTCCGGAAAGGCGTCGGCGCCCGGGACGTCCAGCGGCGCGGTGAGCGAGGTGACCCGCCGCTCGATCAGCGCCTTCACCAGCTCAGCCTTGGAGCCGTAGTGATTGTAGATGGTCTGCTTGGAGACCCCGGCGCGGCGGGCGATCTCGTCCAGCGGCGCGGTGAGCCCCCGCTCGAACAGCACTTCGGAGGTCGCGTTGAGGATCGCCTCGTTCTTCACTCGATCGATCTGGCCGGCGATGCGGGGCATTCTTAGTGCACGTCCTCGGTCTTCACCGCGGCCGCCTGCGGCCCCCACACCTGCGGGGGTCCTGGCCGGGCCAACAGGGTCACCAGGATGGCGCACACCGAGCCGATGGCCATCAGGGCGAAGCCGTCGCCGAACGCCAGCACCGCCGCGTCGCGCTGGATGAACGAGTTCATCGCCTTGCGCGCCGCCCCGCCTGGATCGGAGACGCCCATCGAGGCCATCCGCTGAGTGAGGCCGGCCAGCATGGCCTGGGCGCGGGCGCTGGCCTGGCTGACGGCGCTGGATAGGTCGCTGGCGTGCAGCGCGGTCTGACTGGTCAGCTGGCTGGAGAGCACCGCCAGGCCAACCGCCCCGCCGGTGTTGCGGGCGAGGTTGAGGATCCCGGACGCGCTCTTCATCAGCTGCGGCTCGATGGTGCTCATGGCCAGCATCTGGCCGCCGATCATCGCCAGCATGATCCCGCCCGAGCGCAGCGCCTGCAGGAAGGCGAAGTCCCAGTAGCCCCAGTTGGGGGTCACCGCCCGTCCCGACCAGACGCCCAGCGCCGCGATCAGGAGGCCCAGCACGATGGAGATCCTGGGGTCGTACAGTCGCACGACGCGCCCGGCGAGCGGGGCGATGCAGAACATGGTCAGGCCCGAGACCAGCATGGTCGTCCCCACCTGGGCCGAGGTGTAGTTCTGGATGCGGCTGAGGAAGAGCGGCAACAGGAACGAGCCGCCGAAGGTGATGGCGCCGTTGACGAAGTTGATCACCAGCCCGATCGAGAAATTGCGGTCGGCCAGCGCCTTCAGCTGCACCACCGGCTGGCGATAGGTGATGTCGCGCCAGACGAAGAACGCGCCCGACGCGGCCGACAGCACCGAAAGCCACAGGATGCCGTCATCCTCGAACCAGTTGTCCTTGGAGCCCTGCTCCAGCACGTAGGTGAGGCTCATCAGGAACGCGGCCATGGAGATCAGGCCCGCCCAGTCGAAGCCCTTGGCCAGGCTCGGATCGCCGCGGTCGAAATTGCCGTACCGCCAGACCAGGATCAGCACCACGATCCCCGGGACGATGTTGATGAAGAAGAGCCAGCGCCAGTTGAGGAGCTCGGTGATGTGGCCGCCCAGCGTCGGCCCGATGGTGGGCGCCAGCGTCACGATCAGGCCCATGATCGTCGAGGAGGTGGTCCGCTGCTCCGGCGGGAAGGCGGTGAAGGCGATGGCGAACACCGTCGGCACCATCGCCCCGCCGATGAAACCCTGCAGGCCGCGAGTGACGACCATGGTCTCGACGCTGTTGGCGAAGCCGGTGGCGACGCTCATCACCACGAACCCGGCGCAGGAGACCATGAACACGGCCCGCGTTCCCCAGAGCCGCGAGAGGTAGCCGGCCAGCGGGATCATCACCACTTCTGGCACCAGATAGGCGGTCTGCACCCAGCTGATCTCGTCGTTGCTGGCGCCGATGCCGGCCTGGATCTGCGGCAGCGAGGAGGCGACGATCTGGATGTCCAGCATGGCCATGAACTGGCCAACGACCATGGCGAAGAAGCCGAGATAGAGCGCCAGCCAGTCGATCTGGCCGTTGGCTTTCAGCGGCGCGGCGGAAAAGCCGCCGGCGTCCTGGGTGGGGGCGGTGGTGGGGG
>JBIOEF010000149.1:0-7264 GCA_044445785.1 Caulobacterales bacterium | reverse complement strand
GGCCACCACCTCTTCGACGCCGCCGACAGCGCCTTCGCCGCCGCCCTCTCGGGCGCGGAGGCCGCCGAGATGCGCCGCTGGATCCGCGGACCGGAGGGACGCGGCCGGCGCGGGCGCGGGCTGGAGGCGCGGCTCTCCGAGGTGCTGGCTGAGCGTCAGAGCGCGCGCGAGGCGCTGATCGCCGCCACCCGCGCCGCAGCGGCGCTGCCGGGCGAAGGCTGGTCCGGCCGCATCGCCCCGCCCAGCGGCGAGGTCAATCCGATCGGGCCGATCGAAGCGTTCCTGGTCGCCATCATGGAGCAGCTGCGCGCCCGCGCCGCGCCCTCTGAGCTTGGCATGGAGTGTTCGGCGCGGCCGGCGCTCGACCTGGTGCGCGAGACCGCCGCCACGGCGGGGCGGGCGTTGGCCGCCGTTGAGGCGCCGCTGCTGGCGCTCTCGCGCCACCTGGAAGACGTGCTCGACGAGGAGGCCGATACGCTCCCCACCAATGAACGCGCCCGGATCGAGGGGGCGCTGCGCGGCCTCGACCGGCGGGCGCGGATGATGCTGCCGGCCTGGCGTTCGATGCTGAAGGCGCTGGAGGAGGACGCCGAGGACGATCCCGATTTCGTCGACTGGTTCGACGCCAACTTCATGTACGGCCGGGTGGTGGACGCCGCCTGCCGTCGACACTGGGTCGACCCCACCGAGCCGCTCACCGCCGCCGTGCTGGCGCCCGCCCACGGGGTGCTGGTGACCAGCGCCACCCTCGCCGACTCCTCTCTGGACGACCCCTTCGCGCTGGCGGAGATGCGGTCCGGCTCGGCGCGGTTTCCCGACCGGCCCAAGACCCTGCGTCTGGCCTCGCCCTTCGACTATGCAAAGAACGCCCGCGCCCTGGTGGTCACCGACGTCGGCCGCGACGATCCGCGCCAAGTGGCCGCGGCCATGCGCGAGCTTTTCCTGGCCGCCGGCGGCGGGGCGCTTGGCCTCTTCACCGCCATCCGGCGCCTGCGGACGGTGCACGAACGGATGGCCGCGCCTCTGGCCGACCGGGGCCTCGCGCTCTACGCCCAGCACGTGGACGCGCTGGAAGCCGGCGCGCTCGTCGACATCTTCCGCGCCGAGGAGGATTCGTGCCTCTTGGGCACCGACGCCGTGCGCGACGGGGTCGACGTGCCCGGCCGCTCGCTGCGCCTGCTGGTCTTCGACCGCATCCCCTGGCCGCGCCCGGACATCCTGCACAAGGCCCGCCGCGGCCGGTTCGGCGGCAAGACCTATGACGACGCCATCGCCAGGGGCCGCATCGCCCAGGCGTTCGGACGCCTGATCCGCCGGGCGGAGGACCGCGGCGTCTTCGTGATGCTGGACGCCGCCGCGCCCACCCGGCTCTTCACCGGCCTTCCCGAAGGCGTGACGCTGGAGCGGATGGGCCTGGTGGAGGCGATCGAGGCCACCGCCGAGCATCTGCGCCAGGCCTAGGCGCTGGCCGCTGGTCCAATCGCCGCCGCCAGCCGTTTGAAACGGTGCAGGCGAGGGTGACAAAGTTGCGTCGACATCTGAGGGTCGTCGCCGCGGCCGCCGACGCCCTGGTCCCGGCGCTGCTGGTCCGCGAGGGCCCGAGGCGCGACACGCCCAAGGTGCTCGAGAATCTGCGCCGCGAGTGCCTGGCCAGGGCCGGTCGGTGGCTAGCGATTCCTGCGTCGCCGGGCCGGCGAAGCGTGGGGCTTACGACGAACGCCGGACGCGCTAGGCTGCACGATGCGAGTTCAGATGCGATCGCTTTTGTCTTCAGGAGGCGCACGCGTCAGGCGACGCAGATGGAAGAAGGGGGACTGCAAATGAAACGGTTGACGCTTGTGGCCGCAGTCGCGCTCGCGGGATTGGCGGCTTGGGGAGTCGGATCGTCTGGGGCCGCGGCCGCGGACCAGCCTCAGACCGTGGCGGCTTCGTTCGATAGTCTTCGTGCGGCCGGCTATGTGATCACCACGGTCTCCGATCTGTCGAACGAGGCGCAGCAGCAGATTTGGCCGACTGACCCGCCGAAGGCCTACATGATGATCGTCCTGCAGAAGGGAAGTTCGACGGCGGTCTGCACTATGCCCGCGCAGAACTTCGTCGACCTGGTCGACGAGCGCATGACCAGCACGACCCTCTGCTACCAGCGCTGATCTAAGCGGCGAACGGACGCTCGGTCTGCCAGATGGCTTCCATATTGTTGCCGTCCGGGTCGAGCACGAAGGCGGAGTAGCTCGTCGGCCGGCGGTAGCCTGGCGGCCCGTTGTCGGTCCCGCCATGGTGCATCGCCGCTTCATAGAAGGCGTCGACGGCTTGCGTCGTCGGAGCGTGGAAGCCCAGGTGCAGGCGCACCTCGCCCGCCTTGGCCAGCCAGTCGGGGTCGCCCTCGCCCAGCCACAGGAAGACGGGCGAGCCGTCCTGCATGAAGATCACCGCCTTGTACTCGGGCTGCTCCTGGATCACCCGGATGCCCAGCGGCGCCAGGCACGCCCGGTAGAACGGCAGGCTGACTTCCGCGCTGCGAACTCTCACGCCAAAGTGGTCCAGCAAGGTCGACCCCCTATCGGATGGCCGCGGCGTAGGCTCGCGGCGGCGAAAAGGCCAGTCTTCAAGGGCATCCGGCGTGGGGCGAGTCCGCCTCGGTCATCAGGATCCGCCCCTTCTCGCCGGGCGACCAGGGCGAGGTGAGCATGAAGAGGGTGCGGCCCACCTCGCCGCCAAGCATGCAGGCGAAGCAGGGCAGAGCCGTGTCGATCACTTCGAGCACCTCGCCGCCCTCGGCGACCCGCACGCACTTGGCGGCTATCGGATCGCCCAGCCAGACCGCGCCGTCCGCATCCAGGCAGATCCCGTCGGGCAGGTAAGGGCCCAGAGCCGCCCACACCCGCCGGTTGGAGAGGCGGCCTTTGGGGCCGATATCGAATGCCGTCAGGCGCGCCCCGAACGTTTCGGCGACGATCAGCGTCTTTCCGTCCGGCGTGATCACCGAGCCGTTGGGGAAGTGCATGTCCTCGGCCGCCAGCTCCGTCGTCCCGTCCGGCTGCACGCAGGCAAGTCGCCCGGTCGGGTGATTGGCGACGATGCTCTCCAACCCCCGGGCAGCCGCCGCCGCGTCGAAATCGAAACCGAACTCGCCCACGTAGGCACGGCCTTCGCGGTCGACCACCATGTCATTCCAATGCCAGGGCGAGATGGCGCTGAGGTCGGCATGGACGTGAACGGCGCCGTCCTTCGATCGGCGCAGCAGCCGCCCGCGGCTCATCGAGACGAACAGCAAATCGCCATCCGCCGTCCAGCCCAGGCCTGAACTGCCGCGCGGATCGTCCACCTCGACCTCGGTGCGCAGGTCGCCTGCCAGCGAGACGGACTTCACCGCGTTCCCCGCGGCGATCTCGCTGAACCACAGCCGACCCTCGCGCCACCGCGGCCCCTCGGTGAAACCGACGTCGCCGGTCAGAACACTCAGCGTATGCATCGACTCTCCCGCTTCCTTCGCGACCCGCCCGCGAGCCGGCCCTACGGCTTCGGCCTGTCCCGTCCAAAGTTGGGGTCGGCGGTTTCCTGGCCGGCGGCGACGATCCCTAAGCGGATCTCGCGGGTGCGGGTGAAGAGGTCCTGCAGCTTGTCGCCCTCGCCCCAGCGGATGGCGCGCGAGAGCGACTGCAGGTCTTCCATGAACCGGCCCAGCACTTCCAAGACCGCGTCCTTGTTGGTCAGGAACACGTCCCGCCACATGATCGGGTCGGAGGCGGCGATGCGGGTGAAGTCGCGAAAGCCGCCGGCGGAGTACTTCATCACCTCGCCCTCGGTGACCTCTTCCAGGTCCGCGGCCGTGCCGACGATGTTGTAGGCGATGAGGTGCGGCAGGTGCGAGGTGACCGCCAGCACCAGGTCGTGGTGCCGCTCTTCCATCAGCTCCACCTTGGCGCCCAGCGCCATCCAGAAGTCCGTGAGGCGCTCCACCGCGGCCTGGTAGGGCGCGTCGGTGCGGCGTTGCGGGGTGAGGATGGTCCAGCGGTTCTCGAACAGGGTGGCGAACCCAGCGTCCGGCCCGGATTGCTCGGTGCCGGAGACCGGGTGGCCGGGGATGACGAAGACGCCCTCCGGCGCGTGGGCCGCCAGCGCCTCGGCGACCGCGCCCTTCACCGAGCCGACGTCGGTGACGGTCGCGCCGGCCTTCAGCGCCGGGGCGGCGGCGGCCATCGCCTCGCCCATGGCCAGCACCGGCACGGCGAAGACCACCAGGTCCGCGTCCCGCACCGCCTCGGCGATGTCGGCGGTGACGCTCTGCGCCAGCCCCAGCGCCTTGATCCGCTCGCGATAGGCGGCGTTGACCTCGGCGACGGAGATCTCGCCGACCGCGCCCTTGGCCCGCGCAGCGCGGATCACCGACGATCCGATCAGGCCGCAGCCGACGACCGCCATCTTCGCATAGATCGGCGCGGGCATGGTGTCCTCAGGCCTTCAGGAAGTCGGCCAGAGCGGCCACCAGGGCGCGGTTGTGCTCTTCCAGGCCGATGGTGATGCGCAGGTGTTCCGGCAGTCCGTAGCCGCCAACGCCCCGCACGATCAGGCCTCGCGAGGCCAGGAACTGCTCGGCCTCCGCCGCGGTCTTGCCGGGCGTCCTGGGGAACTGGACTAGGACGAAGTTGGCGGCCGACGGCGCCACCTCCAGCCCCAGGCCCCCCAGCTGCTGGGTCAGGAACGGGCGCCAGCGCTCCACGTGCTCCAGCGAGCGCCGCTGGAAGTCGACGTCGGCCAGCGCCGCCACCGCCGCCAGCTGGCCGGCGATGGAGGTGTTGAAGGGCAGGCGGATGCGGTTCACGGCCTCGGCGACCTCGGCCGGCGCATAGGCCCAGCCGACCCGCAGCGCCGCCAGGCCGTGCAGCTTGGAGAAGGTGCGGGTGACGACGACGTTCGCCGCCGTGCGCGCCAGCTCCAGCCCATCGGAGAACGTTGGGTCGGAGCAGAAGTCGGCGTAGGCGCCGTCCAGCACCACGAGCACGCTCGGCGGCAGCTCGGCCTGCAGGCGGCGCACCTGCGCCTCGGTGACAAAGGTGCCGGTGGGATTGGCCGGGTTGGCGATGAAGACCAGGCGCGTGCGCTCGTCGACCTCGCCCAGCAGGGCGTCGACGTCGATCCGGTAGTTGGGCTCGTTGGCGTAGCGAACCTCCGCCTGGCACGCGCGCGCGCCGATGGCGTAGGCGCCAAAGCCGAACTCGCCCTGGACGATGTTGTCGCCGGGCTCGAGAAAGGTCTGGTTCAGTAGCTGGAAGATCTCGTCGGTGCCGCAGCCCAGGATCAGCCGGTCGGGCTCCAGCCGGTAGCGCTCGGCCAGCGCCGCGCGCAGCACCGCCCCGCGCCCATCGGGGTATAGGTTTAGCTGCCCGGCCGCCTCGACGTAGGCCGCCCGCGCCGCCTCGCTGCAGCCCAGGATGTTCTCATTGGCCGAGAGCTTGACCGGACGCTCGATCCCCTCGGCCTTGGCCTTGCCGGGCACATAGGGGCTGATCTCCAGGATGCCGGGCTTGGCCTGGGGCCGGCCGGCGGCGAAGCGGCCGAGGTCTCCGTCTCTGGGCGGTTGGGCGTTCATGCTCTAGGTCCTTGCGGCCGCCTCTTACACGGCCGGGCCGCGCGGCGCATCCCCAAGCGTCAGAACACCTTGGGCGCCGGGCCGATGGTCACCGGTCCCAGGCGCGTCTGGCCGGCCTGGAAGTCCAGGGTCACGTGCGCCGCGTCCGCGCCCGGACTGGCGGCCAGGGCGGCGGCCGACTGGGCTGCCGCCTCGGGGCGGATCGCGCCAGCCTGGCTCATTGCCGTCAGCGCCCGCGGCGCCTGGCGCAGGGCGGCGGTGATCGACCCTGAGAGCCGGCCGTTGTCGTCCACGCTGATCAAGCCCGTGCGCGCATCCAGCAGCGCTTCGCCCGCCTGCACGGTCACCTGGCGCACCTGCAGCGCGCCGCCCGAGCGCGACCAGCGGCGCACGGCCGAGGGCCAGTCGGGACCGGCGACCTGGCTCGCGTGGCTGAAGATGGCGTCGCCGGTGAGGTTGATCGGCCCTCCCTCGGCGATCCGGCCCATCAGGCCGGGCAGCTGGCCACGGGCGCCGTCCAGGCCGAAGTAGATCGCCCCCTGGTCGTTCGGTCCGGCCAGGGTGTGGAGGTCGAGGCCCTGCGCCGACTGGACGAAGAACGGCTTGGCGCCGGGCGCCGGCGCGAACGTCAGGCCAACCCCCTCGACGGAGATGCGGGGCGGGTTCTGTTCCCAGTGGCTGACGCTGGCGCGCAGGACCTGGGCGCCGACGCTGACCGGCCCGCCGACCGGGCGGGTGAAGGTGACGCCCGCCGGCGCGACCATGATCCAGCGGCTCGGCTGGTAGGCGTAGGCCTCGGTTTTCAGCTGGGGCGCGGAAAGGGCCCAGCCGGAAGGCTCGGCGAGGGTGAGGCCGGTGAAGTCGACGTCCAGGCGGAACGGATAGCCGCCGAGCTGGCGCGTCGCCCAGGCGACCTTCCAGCCGCCGGCCCTGAGCTGGCTCGCCGCCGCGTCCAGCCGCCGTTCGGTCTCGCCCTTCAGCCAGACCCAGACGCCGCTCCAGACGATGCCCAGAACTATGGCGAAGACGAACGGCCCATAGAGACCCGGCCTCGACGGCTTGCGGCGCGGGACATCGGCGGTATGGGTCATGGATGGGTCATCGGGGTCAGGGCGTGACGCGGGGCAGGCAGCATTGGGTGTTCGGCTATGGCTCGCTGATGTGGCGGCCGGGGTTCGACTATCTAGAGCGAGCGGCGGCGACGCTCCATGGCCGCCGGCGCGCCTTCTGCATCTATTCGGTCCACCACCGGGGCACGCACGCCAGGCGAGGGCTGGTGCTGGGCCTTGCGCCCGGCGGCGCGACGCGCGGCGCGGCCTACCGGGTGGCGGCGCGGGACTGGGCCGCGACCTACGCCTATCTGCGCGAGCGCGAGCAGCCCACCGAGACCTATGTCGAGGCCCGCGTCATCGCCCGGCTGGCCGACGGCCGGCGCGTGGACTGCCTGACGTTCCTCTCCGACAAGACCCACCCGCAATGGGCCGGCGCGCTTTCGCTGGAGACACAGGCCGCGCTGATCGCCGGCGCCCGCGGCCTTTCCGGACGCAACATCGACTACCTGCGCGACCTCGTGATGCACCTGCGCGAAGAGTGGATCCGCGACCGCTCGATGGAGGCGCTGCTGGCCATGGTGGAGGAACGCGAAGCGGCGCAAGCTCCCTCCCCCTAGTGGGG
>JBIOEF010000148.1:0-7338 GCA_044445785.1 Caulobacterales bacterium | reverse complement strand
GGGGGGGGGGGGGCGCCGGGGGGCTTTATGACCGTGCCCACGAACACCCCCACCCTACGGGGGTTGGCTCGGGCATTGGTGGGCGCATATTTTGGGCGGGGGGGGGGGCGGGCGGCCCCCCACGACTGGCGCCGGTTCCTGCGGCCCGAGGAAATCCGCGGTTTCCTGGCCGGCGAGGCCCTTGAGGTCTCAGGTCCGTTCGGCGTCGCCTTCGATCCCCTGAGCGGCCGCTGGTCCAGATCCGCCGACGCCGAGGTCAACTACCTGATGACCATCGCCGCGCCGTCGGGCTAGACAGCTTCTCCCAATCTCCCCGTCATGGCCGGGCGCAAGTCCCGGCCACCCATGCGCGCCGACGATGGTGATGCAGCGGTCGATGAAGATCGCTGTCAGGTCAGCATGGCTCCGGCCTCGCGGCCTCCGCCCCCAAGAACCAGAGTTCATGGGTCGCCGGGACTTACGCCCGGCGATGACGGAGGTGTGGGCGAGACCTTGACGATGAGCGCGCGAGTCCATATTGTATGAGTGTATGCATACAGACCAGCAAGCGGTTCTGGCGGCGCTTCAGCTCCAGTCTTCGGGGGTGCCGATCTATGTGCAGCTGCGCGATCAGTTCCTGCAGGCGCTGGGCGCGGGCGTGCTGGGGCCGGGCGATCAGATGCCGACCATGCGCCAGGTGTCGGTCGCGCTGAGGGTCGATCTCAACACCGTCCGCCACGCCTACGACGAGCTGGAGCGGGCCGGCGCCATCAGCCTGGAGCGGGGCCGCGGCAGTTTCGTCAGCCGCAACCCGCCCGCGCTCGACGCCCCGGCCCTGGCCGCGCTCACCGACAACCTGGCCCGGCAGACCATCGCCGCGGCCGCAGCCCAGGGGATCAACCCCCAGGTCCTGGCCGAGCGGATCACCGCCCTGACCCAATCGAAGGAACCAAAATCATGAACAGCTACCGAGGCGGTGGCGGCAATCGCATCGCCAACCTACTCACCATCGTTCTGATGGGGATCGCCGCGGCGATCCTGGCGCTGGACAAGGGCGAGCCGCTCGCCTTCGCCATCGCGCTGCCGTTGATCCTCATCGCCATCCTGATCCCCGAATCGCTGATGATGGCCAACCAGTGGGAACGCGCCGTGGTGCTGCGCATGGGGCGGCTGCAGGGGATCAAGGGTCCAGGCATGTTCTGGATCATCCCAATCTTCGACCGGGTCGCCACCTGGCTCGACCAGCGGATCCAGACCACCCAGTTCAACGCCGAGCAGGCGCTCAGCAAGGACACCGTGCCGGTGAACATCGACGCGGTGGTGTTCTGGCAGATCCACGATCCGGAGCGCGCGGCGCTGGAAATCACCGACTACCGCTCCGGCATCGAGCGGGTGGCGCAGACTTCGCTGCGCGAAATGGTCGGTTCCTCGGTGCTCTCGACCCTGCTCTCCGACCGCAAGAGCGGCGATGAACTCCTGCGCGACGAGATCGCCCGCAAGATCGCCGACTGGGGCATCGCGGTGACCTCGGTGGAAATCCGCGACATCAGCGTGCCGCCGGCGCTGCAGGACGCCATGAGCCGCCAGGCCCAGGCCGAGCGCGAACGGCTGGCGCGGGTGCTGCTGGGTCAGGCCGAGCAGGAAGTGGCGATCAAGTTCGTCGAGGCGGCGGAGATTTACGCCCGCAGCCCTGCGGCCCTGCAGCTTCGCGCCATGAACATCATCTACGAGACCACCAAGGAGCGAGGCGCGACCATCCTGATACCGACGGCGATGGTCGACGCCATGAATCCGGGCGGCATACTCGGCCTGACCGCCTTGGCGCAGGCTGGAACAGCGCCGCCGGCGCCCTCGACGCCGGCGTGAGCAGAAGGGCGCGGCCATGCGCAAACTGGACTGGTTCCTGGCGGCCGTGATCGGCCTCTTCCTGGCCGCCGCGGTGGTCGCGCAGGCGCGGGCCGCTCCGCCCGCGCCTGCGATGACCATCGTCCGGCCGGCGGCTTCCTGACCAAACCGTAACCGGCCAGGCGCGCATGACGCTTGCCCTGGCGCCGATGGCGCGACAAGCTGCCGTGGGCGCGAAGCCGCGTCCGCTGGAATCCGACCTTGGACGCTGAACGGCCCCACGCCCGGCTTCCGCTCTCCAACGTGCTGGCGATCGCCTCGCCCACCCTTCAGATTGGCGCCCTGAGCGCGGCGCTCTTCGTCTACATCGCGCCCTACTACGCCAGCCACCTGAAGGTCGCGCTGACCGTCGTGGGCCTGGTGTGGATGTCCGTGCGGCTGGTGGACATTCCGGTCGACGTGGTGCTGGCGATCTTCATGGACCGAACGCATACCCGCCTCGGCCGCTATCGGGTCTGGCTGCTGGCCAGCGTTCCGGTGCTCATGCTGGCGCTCTACGGCGTGTTCCTGGCGCCGGTGGGCGTCGGCGCTCTCTACCTCTTCGGCTGGCTGCTGCTGCTCTATCTGGGCATGTCGATGTCGCAGATCTCCCAGTCCGCGTGGATGGCCAAGCTCGCCACCCACTACGACGAGCGCTCGCGCATCTTCGCCTTCCAGAACGCCGTGGGCGTGATTGGCAACCTGATGGTGCTGGCCGTCGTCATCCTGCCGTTCGGCTTCACCGAGATCACCGCCGTACCGCCGATGGGCTGGATGGTGATCATCCTGACGCCGACGACCATCCTCCTGGCCACGGCCCTGACGCCCGAGCGCGTCGCGCCCGAGGCGCCGGCGCGCTTCCAGCCCAGGGACTACCTGCAGGCGCTGACCAAGCCCGATCTGCTGCGTCTCTTCCTGGCCCAGATCGCCCTGACGCTGGGGCCTGGATGGATGAGCGCGATCTATCTGTTCTTCTTTACGCGGGCGCGCGGATTCAGCGGGCAGGAAGCCACGATCCTGCTGGCATCGTGGTCCAGGTTCCGGGCGCTTTCCTGGCCGCGGCGATAGCCCGCTGGATCGGCAAGCACCGGGCGCTGATGGTCTCGACCACCGCCTTTTCGCTGGGCGTCATCACCATTTTTTTCATCCCGCACCGCGCCATGCTGCCGACCGCGCTGATGATGGTCTGGTGCGGAGTTGCGGCCATCGGCTTCGGCCTGACCATCAGCGCCATGCTGGCCGATGTCGGCGACGAGATTCGCCTCGAGCAGGGCAAGGAGCGGATCAGCCTCGTCTACGCCGTCAACGGCCTTGCGGCGAAAATCGCCGCGGCCCTTTCCATCGGCGTCACCTATCCGCTGCTCGACTGGCTGCACTTCAACCCCGCCGAAGGCGCCGTGAACACACCAGCGGCGCTGCACAACCTCGAGCTTTCCTTCCTGGTCGGCCCGATCGTCTTCGTCATGCTGGGCGGCGCCTGTGTGATCGGCTGGCGATTGGACGCCGAGCGCCACGCCGAGATTCGCGAGCTGCTGGAAGCGCGCGACGCGGCGCTGGAGGCGCGGCGCGCGTGGCCCGAGGACATCCTCGACCCGGACCTCGCCCACGAGCCGGCGGAGTAGCCGCCGCCTTTCCCCCGCCCTCCAGCTAGACGCTGCGGCGGGCGAAGTCGGTGGGGCTGGTGAAGGCGATCTCGTAGCCGTCCGGATCGCGCAGGATGATCTCGTCCAGGCCGTATTCCTGCGCCTGCGGCTCACCCACCTCGACGCCGTTCGCCCGCAGCATCGCATACGTTTCGCGCACGTCGTCGACCCGGAAGTAGAGCACGGCGTCCGTGTAGTCGGATCGCGCGCGCCGCTCCGCCGGGTCGGACCCTCGGCCGTTCAGCATCAGCGGGGTCTCGCCCGATTGCAGCATGGCGAACATCAGCCGGCCGTCCGGTTCGAACCGGGTGACGACCTCGAACCCGAGCACGGCCTGCCAGAAGGCGAGGCTGCGCTCCACGTCGGCGACGTTGAGGAGGGCGGTGCAGTTGTGGACGGTCATGCCCGGACCTCCGCCATCAGCCGCGGGCGGCCCGCGCTCTCGTCCCAGCGCCAGCAGGGTTTGGCGGAGTCGATCAGCACGCCCCCCACCCAACGCGGCGGTGGCCGGTCGGCCAACCGATCGGCAGCGCTGGCGCGAACGGCCTGGCCGTGGAGCGTGATCGCGACCCTTCGCTCGGGCCAGGCGTCGTGATGACCAGCTGGCCGCGCGTCGATCAGCGGTGAATCGCCGCCCGCCAGATCGCGCAGGATCGGCCAGAACATGGCGTCGCCCAGGAACGGCCGCGGCTCCGCACCGCCGTGCAGTCGGGCGAAAAGCCGCGCGGCGGTCATCGGCCCTTCCTGGTTGAGCAGATCGAGCGCCAGGTGCTCGGTAAGGCCAAGGCCGTTGGCGACGGATGGCAGCTCCTGGAGATGGCGCGCCAGGGCCCCGGCCATGGGCGGGATGGCGGGCGTGCCGGCCTCACCGATCCGGAAGAGCGGCTCGGGAGTCGGCGCGGTCAAGGCGGCCCAGACGGCCCGCGCGAGCGAGCAGTGCGCCTCGTTCACCTCCACCCGGCCCGCCCACAGCACCCGGATCACCTCCGGCGCCAGCTGGCCAAGGCCGATGAAGTCGCTGACCGCCGGCGCGCGGTCGGCGCAGATCAGCACCAGCGGCGGCGCGCCAGGTCCGCCCAGCCTGGTCAGCAGATAGGCCAGCACCAGCTGGTCGTAGCTGTCGTGCTCGAACCAGAGGGCGATCCGATCGGCGCCGCCGAGCGCTTCCAGCGCCGCGTACTCGCCCTCCAGCCGCTTCAGGGCCTGGTCCGGATAGATTGAATAGGCCTTGGCGATAAACGCCGCGCGCTCGGCGATGAAGTCCGCCAGCGGTAGGTCGCGGACCGGTCCCTGGCAGAAGGGGTTGGCGAACAGCTGGAAGCGTCCGGTAAAGCCGGCGCGGGTCAGCGAGCGCTGGATGTCCGTGCCGCAGCGGATGTGCACGGTATTGGGCGTGTCGGGCGCCAGGTCCGGCCGCTTGGCCGCCGCCCTCGCCGCCGCCAGGGCGTCGGCGTGCTCCTTCAACCGCGGCCAGGTCGCAAAGCCGTTCTCGCGCGCGACGATGAGCTGAGCGTCGGCCAGCTGGACCGCTTCAGCCGCCAGCCGCCCGCTCTTTGGATGCGCCCGCAGGCGATCGGCGGCGGCGCTATCGCCCGCTCGCAGATCGCGCAGCAGCTCCTTGGCGCGCTTCTTCTGTTGTTCGAGATTGAGTCGGCCGTCCACCAGGGTGCGGCCCGTGTCATCGGGCATAACGATTCCCTCGTTCGCGCCCGCGTCCGCCTGGTCGGGCAAGGAAATCGTCAGAAAATCTGACTCTTCGGGAGGTCGGGCGCAGCCCTTTCCGCGGACTTGGAGGGTTTCCCCTGCATCGAAAGATAGCCCGATCACGGCCGCCGTCAATCGGCGCGCCGGCGGTTCGGGCGTGGGTTGCCGACCGCCCTGTCGGTTCGCGGTTTCAACAAAAAGGACGGCGCGGCTAACCCCGTTCGCCGCGCGGCTGCGTAGTCCCTCATGCAACGGCTCTCAGGGAGGCGCACATGGCGGCGACCGATAAGATCAAAACATCCATCCGGACGCGGATGGTTCTGGCGACGGCGATCGCAGCGATCGTTGTCGCGGGCGCGGCGAACGCGAAGGCCGATCCGGTGGACCTGAAGGTCGTGGACCGCGACACGGGCCAGGTGCTGCGGATGTGGCGCCATGACGGGCGCCTGTTCGTCGCCGGCCGGCCGGGCTCGCGCTACGCCCTGCGCGTGACCAACCACACCGATGGCCGGGTGCTGGTGGTGCTGTCGGTCGACGGCGTCAACATCGTCTCAGGCGAGACGGCCGGCTACGACCAGAGGGGCTATATCTATTCACCCCATGAGTCCTACGACCTGACCGGGTGGCGCAAATCCACCACCGAGGTCGCCGCCTTCACCTTCGCCCCGCTGCCGCAATCCTACGCCGCCCGCACCGGCCGGCCGGCCGACGTCGGGGTGATCGGCATGGCTGTGTTCAAGGAAAAGGTCGAGGCGCCGCCTCCTGAGCCGGAAGCGTCCGCGGACCTGCGGGATCGCGAGGATGAGGGGGGCCGAGGAACTTTCGGCGGCGCGCGTGCTGCCGCCCCGCGGGCCGCCCCGTTGGCGCTCCCCGCTCCGGTTGCGGCGCCCGCCGCGGCCTTCAAGGCGCCGCCACCGCCACCGCCTCCTCCTCCGCCGCCTGCGGGCGACACCGTCGTGGAGGAGCTGGTCACCCCTTCCCACCGCGCGGCGCCGGCGTCCCCTTCCTCCGCGAGGGCCTTGGGCGGCGCAAGCTCCGCACGGCGAGACGAGAAGCTGGGCACCGCGCACGGCGCGCGGGAATGGTCGGTGAGCAACGTCGAGCCTTTCGAGCGGGCCACCCCCTATCCGCAATTCGTTTGCCAGATCGAGTACGACACCTATGCCAACCTGGTGGCGAGCGGCGTCATCGAGCCCTACGAGAACCGGCCACCCCACCCCCGGCCGTTTCCCTCGACTCCGGATGGGGCGGGATACGTCCCCGACCCACCGGACTGACCCTGGGCCTTTGCGCGTTCGACGGCGTCCCGGCTAGACTGGGAGTCGATGGAGCCGGCTCTCGCGGACGACGCAGACCTGTTGCGCGCGCATATCGCCGGCGATCCCCATGCCTTCGCGCGGCTATACGATCGGTATGACCGCCCATGCTTCCAGTTCATCCGCCGAATGCTGGGCGCCGCCGACGCCGCCGAGGACCTGCATCAGGAAACCTGGATGGCGGTCTCCAGAAGCGCCGCCGACTTCGATCCCCGCAAGGCCAGCTTCCCGGCCTGGCTCTTCACCATCGCGCGCCACAAAGTCTGGGACTACTTCCGCCGGCAGAAGGTGGTTCCCCTCGCGTCCAGCGAGGATGGTGCGGCGACGATGATCCCTGACCCCGGTCCAACGCCTCTGGAGCAGGTGGAGTCGCGCGAACTGGCGGAACGGCTGGTCGCCGCGGTGGAGGCGCTGCCGCTGGAGCAGCGCGGCGCCTTTGTCATGTTCGCCCACGCGGGGCTCTCGCTGGAAGAGATCGCGCAGGCCACGGGCGTCGCGGTGGAGACGGCCAAGAGTCGGCTGCGGTATGCCCGCGCAAGGCTCCGGCAGACGCTCGCCGCGGAAAGGTCGGAACATGTCTGACCACGACGCCCCTGACAACGACGCGCCCGAAAGAGACGCCGGGTCCGATCCGGTCGACAAAGCCTATGTCCAGGCCGAGGCTCATCTCGGCGACGACGACGCGCGGGCGGCTCGGCGCGCGCGGGTGCTCGGCGCCGTTGCGAGCGAGCCGGCGACGCCGATTTCCGAGCCTCGACCTGTCCGGCGACAGGGCGGCTGGCGAG
Source organism: Caulobacterales bacterium (assembly GCA_044445785.1). Classification (GTDB taxonomy): domain Bacteria; phylum Pseudomonadota; class Alphaproteobacteria; order Caulobacterales; family Caulobacteraceae; genus Acaudatibacter. Next base: position 27 of record JBIOEF010000148.1, on the reverse strand, counting down.
GGGGCGGCTGGCTGGCAGCGGCCAGCG
>JBIOEF010000147.1:0-7348 GCA_044445785.1 Caulobacterales bacterium | reverse complement strand
GTAGGGGGACGATGAGGCGGGCGCTCTTCCTGACCCTGCTGCTGGCCGCCTGCTCCGGCGGCAAGGAAGCGGGCGAGACCACGCCCAGCGCGCTGGTCACCACGACCGTCGCCGCCCCCGGCCAGATCGCCGACACCATCACCGCCTATGGCGCGGCCGAGTTCGCGCCGCAGGGCGAGCGGACCCTCATCGCGCCGGTGGACGCGGTGGTCGCCGGCGTCCTGGCGCAGCCGGGAACCCAGGTGCGCGCCGGCCAGGCGGTGGTGGCGCTGAAACTGACCGCGGCCTCCAAGCTGGACCAGACCAAGACCGATCAGGACGCCGCCGTCGCCGACGCCGCCTTCGCGAGGGCGCAACGGCTGCGCGCCGCGGGCCTCGGCAGCGACGGCGATGTCGAGGCCGCCAGGGCCGCGGCGGCGAGCGCCGACCAGGCGCGGCGGCTGCTGGTCGCCCGCACCGGCGAGGCCCTCACCTTGCGCTCCCCGATCGACGGGGTAGTCGAGAGCGTCGCCGCGACGCCGGGCGAGCTCACCCAGACCGGTTCGGCGGTGGCCAAGGTCGGCGCGCTTGGCGACCTGCGCGTGCGCCTGGGGGTCGAGGCCCTCATCGCCGCCCGGATCGGCGCCGGCGATGACGTTAGGCTCGAGCCCCTGGCCGGCGGACCGCCGTTCGAGGCCAACGTCACCGCCGTCGATCCGATCGCCGACGCCCAGACGCGGCTGGCCTCGGTGTTCGTGGCCGCTCCGGCCCATGACGCCCTGGTGCCCGGCGCGCCGGTGCGCGGGGTGATCACACTCGGCGGCCATGGCGCCGGCGTCGTCGTTCCCCGCGCGGCCGTGCTCTACGAGCAGGACCAGCCCTACGTCTTCGTCGCCGCCGGCGGCGCGGCGCATCGGCGCAACGTCGCGCTCGGGGCCGACGATGGGACGCGGGTGGAGATCCAGTCCGGCGTCACCTCTGGCGAGCGGATCGTGGTCGAAGGCGCGGCGGCGCTGCAGGACGGCATGGCGGTGCGCGAAGGAAAGCCGGGCGGATGACCCGCTGGCTGGCCGGCCACGTCCGCTTCGTGTTGATGGCCTTCGTCGTCCTCACCGTGGCGGGCCTGGGCGCGGCGTTGAACCTGCCGGTCAGCCTCTTTCCGCACATCGATTTCCCTCGCGTGGTGGTGTCGGTGGACGCCGGCGACCGGGCCGCCGACCAGATGGCCGCCGAGGTCACTCGCCCGCTGGAAGAGGCGCTGCGGGCCGTGCCGGGCGTCGCCGCCATCCGCTCAACCACCAGCCGCGGCAGCGCCGAGATCGACCTCACCTTCGGCTGGAACGAGGACATGGTCGCCCACCTGCTGCAGACCCAGGCGGCGATGAACGCGGCGCTGGCCGACCTGCCGCCGGGCGTGCGGTTCGCCGTCCGGCGGATGGACCCGACGGTGTTCCCGGTGCTGGGCTTCGCGCTGAGTTCGGCCGGGCGCGATCCGGTGAGCCTGCGCAGCTACGCCGACCTCACGCTGCGGCCGGTGATCGCCGCCACGCGAGGCGTCGCCGGCGTCGAGGTGCTGGGCGGCGGCCAGGCGGAGTACCAGGTGACGCTGGATCCGGCGCGGGCGGGCGCGCTCGGCCTCACACTCGATGACGTGGCCAAGGCGCTCTCGGCCAACAACCAGGTGCTGGCGGCGGGGCGGATGGAGGACCGGCACCGGCTCTACCTGGTGATCACCGACGCGCGGCTGACCACCGCCAAGGATATCGGCGAGGTGGTGGTGAAGACCGGGGCTGGCGCGGGCGCGGGCCTGGTGCCGCTTTCCAGCATCGCCGACATCCGCCTGGCGCCGGCCAGGACCTGGACGCGAGTCACCGCCCAGGGGGGCGACGCGGTGCTGATCAACATCCGCCAGTCGCCGGACGCCGACAGCGTCGCCCTGGTCAAGGAGATCCGCGCCCGCATCGCCGAGCTGAAGACCCCGCCCGACATCAAGATCGCCACCTTCTACGACCAGTCAGAGCTGGTCACCGGCGCGGCGGGGAGCGTGCGCGACGCGATCCTGCTGGGCGCGCTGCTGGCCGGCGTGGTCCTCTTCCTCTTCCTGCGCAGCGCGCGGCTGATGGCGATCACCGCGCTGATGCTGCCGGCGGTGCTGGCGGCCACCTGCCTGCTGCTCTTCGCCCTGCACATGAGCTTCAACATGATGACCCTGGGCGGTCTGGCCGCCGCCGTCGGGCTGGTCGTGGACGACATGGTGGTGATGCTCGAGCACGTCATGCGCCGCCTTGAGGAAGCGCCGCCCGGCGAAGCGGAAATCGCCCGCACCGGCCTCCTGGCCGCGGCCGGCGAAATGGCCCGCCCGCTGATCGGCTCCTCGCTCAGCACCATCGTCGTCTTCATTCCGCTGGCCTTCATCACCGGCGTCACCGGCGGCTTCTTCCGCGCCCTGGCGGTGACCATGACCGCGGCCCTGGCGATCTCGCTGATCTTCGGCCTCTTCGTCGCCCCGCTGCTGGCCAGGGCCTGGCTGCGGCCCCATGACGTGCACCAGGCCAGGCAGGCGCGCGGCCTGATGCATCGGCTAGGCGACGGCTACCGCCTGGCCGCGGCGCGGTCGCTGAAACGGCCCGGGCTGACAGTGGCGGTGGTGGCGGCGGTGATGCTGATCCTGGGCGGCCTCGCGTTCACACGCCTGGGCAGCGGGTTCATGCCCAGGATGGACGAGGGCGGCTTCGTGCTCGACTACAAGGCCAGCACGCCGGGCGCCGCGCTTTCCGACACCGACCGGCTGCTGCGCCAGGTGGAGGCGATCATCCGCGCCACGCCCGAGGTCGACAGCTATTCGCGCCGCACCGGCGTGCAGCTGGGCGGCGGGCTCACCGAGGCGGACGAGGGCGACTTCTTCATCCACCTGAAGCACGGCCCCAGGCGCGGCGTTGACGCGGTGATGTCGGAGATCCGCCAGAAGGTCGAAAGCCAGGTTCCAGGCCTGAACGTCGAGATCACTCAGCTGATGGAGGATCTGATCGGCGATCTCACCGCCGTACCGCAGCCGGTGGAGATCAAGCTCTTCGGAACCGATCCGGCCGCCCTGCGCCGCGCCGCCCAGGCGGTGGCGCCGGCGATCGAGAAGGTCCGCGGCGTAGTCGACGTGGCCAACGGCCTGCGCGAAGCGGGGGATGCGGTGGTGGTGCGGATCAACCGGCCAGCCGCGGCGCTCGAGGGGCTGGATCCGAACGCCATCGCCCTGCAGGTCAGCGCCCAGATGGGCGAACAGCCCGCGACCCGGGTGCAGCGGGGCCAGGTCCTGGCCGACGTGCGGGTGCTGGCGCCGGCGGACCTGCGCGGGCGGATCGAGGCGCTCTCGGCGATGCGCCTGCGCGCGCCGGACGGCCACGACCTGCCGCTGAGCCGCGTCGCCAGCGTGGTGATCGAGCCTGGCCAGCAGCAGCTCACGCGCGAGAACCTGCAGGCCTTCGTTGACGTCACCGCCCGCCTGGAGGGCCGCGATCTGGGGTCGGCCATGGGCGAGATCCGCCACTCGGTCGCCCGCCTCTCGCTCCCGCCTGGGGTGCGGGTGGAATACGGCGGCCTCTACGCCGAGCAGCAGCGCTCGTTCGCACAGCTGACGGTGGTGTTCGTCTCCGCCCTGCTGCTGGTGACCCTGCTGCTGCTCTATCTCTTCGAGCGCTGGGCGGCGGCCATGAGCGTGCTGGCGGTGGTCCTGCTGGCGGCCTCGGCGGTGTTCGTTGGCCTCTTCATCACTGGGACCGAACTCAACATCTCGGCGCTGATGGGCCTGACCATGGTGGTGGGGATCGTCGGCGAGCTGGCGATCTTCTACTTCGCCGAGTTTCCGCCGGACCGTCCGCCCGACCGTCAGGGCCTCACCGACGCGGGCCTGGCGCGACTGCGGCCGATCGTGATGAGCGCGGTGATCGCCATGCTGGCGCTGACCCCGCTGGCGCTGGGCCTCGGCGAAGGTTCGGCCCTGCAGCGGCCGCTGGCCATCGCCATCATCTCTGGCCTGGCGGCTGGCGCTCCGCTGGTGCTGCTGGTGCTGCCGGCGCTCTACGCGCTCTTCAGCCGGGCGTTGCCCGCTGGGCGCTGAGCGTCCCGGCCGAGGAGGGACGCAACGGCGGCGGCTGGCGGTCCAACCGCACCCAGGCGGCCCAGTCGGTGCGCGGCAGGATCACCGGTTGGCGGTTGTGGTAGGGCGCGACGTCGGGCCCGGGCTCGCAGGTCAAGAGGGTGAAGCGATCGTCGCGCACGACGCCGGCGAAGCAGAAGATGTCCTCGCCGGTGGCGGTGAAGCGCCATTTGGTTTTCGGGTATTTGTCGCCGGTAAACTCGAAGAAGTGGGTGGCCGGGATCAGGCACCGCCCGCGCTCGAACCGCCGCCCCTCGGAGCGGAAGTTGATCACCGGCCCGGCCTTGGGCTTCGGCGGCGGGAAGCCCCAGCGCAGCTGGTCCAGCCGCACGCCGTCCTCGAAAGCCTGGATCACCGGCGCCGGATCGGTGGGCCGGATCTCCTCCAGCGGTTCCAGGTTGGGCGCCGCCTGCGGCCAGCGGAACGGCAGATCGAGCTGGCCGAAGAGTTCCTGCAGCCGGTGGTGCGGCGAGTTGTAGCCGTAGCGATTGCACATGCGGCGCCGATCCTAGCGCGGAAGCCGGCGGCGGCCACCCATGCTATGGGAGCCACATGGCCCTGATCCTCAACATCCTCTGGTTCATCCTCGGCGGCTTCGTTTCGGGCCTGGCGTGGCTCTTCGCCGGCGTCCTCCTGGCGATCACCATCGTTGGCCTGCCCTGGAGCGCGGCGGCGTTCCGCATCGGCCTCTTCTCGTTCGCTCCGTTCGGCCGGCAAGTGGTCCCGCGCCAGTCCTGGAATGGCCGCGGCGACCTCGGGACCGGGCCGCTGGGGTTCCTCTTGAACGTCGTCTGGGTGCTGCTGGCCGGCTGGTGGCTGGCCCTGCACCATGTGATCCTGGGGATCGCCCTGATGGTGACGATCATCGGCATCCCCTTCGGCATCCAGCACTTCAAGCTGGCGCTGATCTCCTTCGCCCCGGTCGGCCAGACCGTGGTCGAGGGCTAGCCCAGCGCCGCGGCCAGGTCGCCGACCAGTTCGATGGAGGCGCCGCCCTCGTCGACCCCGGTGAGGATCACTGTCACGACGCGGGCGTCGGCGAGGGTGAGCACGCCCTGCGCGCCGTCAGCCAGGCCCTTCACCAGGCGCAGGTCGCCCTCGATCCCGCCGGAGCTGGTCCGGTGGCCGCCCTGGTCGAACACTGAGATCTCGTACTGGACCTTCAGCAGGCGGCGATTGACCTTCAACTCGCCCGCGCCGCGGATCGTGCCGACCAGGTTGAACGCTGAGAAGCGGCGCTTCATGGGGTCTTAGCCCTGTTCGCGCGGCTGGGCGAAGGCGGCGGCCCGCGCCGGATCCCAGAGCCGGCCCGGCGATCCGCGGGTGCGCTGGAACGTGCGGCGACGGGCGACCGAGTGAAACGCCCCGCGCAGGATTCCGAACAGCCACTGGCGGGTCTCCGTCCGCCCGCCCGCGTCGTCGCCCAGGTGGTCAAGCGCCTCCACAATGGTGATCCGCACCAGATCGTCCGCCTCGGCCTCGTCGTCGCTGAGCCGCAGCGCCAGTTCGCGCAGGGCCGGCTGCAGGGCCAGGATTTCCTGACGGAGGTCTTCGCAAGCTAGGGACATGATCGCCTTTCGTCCCCGACCCCGTTGGTCAGGCAAGACGGCGACGGCCAACTCCGGCGCGATCAGGGCTTTTTCGAAGCGGCCGGCACTCTAGCACGGCGAGCGGAAAAAAGCTTGTGAAATCGCGATGTTGATCCGCCTCACAATGGCATGCGGCTCGGCCTTCCGATCGTGCTATCGTGACCAAAGACCAAGCCCCGGCCGACGCGTCTGTCCGATCGGGGCGCGCCGACCCCGGCGCCGCCGAGAAGGAACCGGCCCGTGACCAGCAAGAAGCCAAGTGGCGTTCCCACCCCCCGCAAGCCGCGGGCAGCGGAGTTCCGCAACGCGATCGCCCAGGCTGAGCAGGAGGGCGTTTCCAAGGACCAGATGGTCCTGCGTCTGACACTGAGCGACACCGCCGACCTCAAACGCGACCGCAATATTCCGCTGGAAGACATCAGCTTCGCCGGCGGCGCCATGCGTTTCATGGGCGTGAAGATCGAGCCCGGCGGCGTGGCGGTAAGCGTGCTGCAGCGCGACTCCGGCGAAGGCGCGGCGAGCCAGAGCCTTTCGGCCTGAGCCGGTCCGGGCCTGCTAGAAGCCCAGATGCAGCCCGAAGCGCACGGCGATGTCCTTGCGCCCTGCCTGGTTGTCGGCGTCGTTGCGCAGGCTGACCGCGCCCCGCCATGAGAAGAGGTCTCGCACGGGCGAGACGTAGCCCAAGCCAAGGTCCGTTTCGTCGCCGGAGGGCTTCAGACTCACCGTCTGCAGGCTGGTCACCGGATAGCCCTGGGCGTCCACGGTCGTGACCGCCATCTGCGCGTCGCCGGCGACGATCCGCAGAGGCTTGCGCAGCGACAGCGTGAGGGAATCGCCCGTCGCGAAGGCGTCGCCCTGGATGAACGAGAGGCCGAACGCGCGGGCCTTCAGCGGGCTCACGTCGCGCACCAGGCCCGAGGTCAGAGCGGCGCCGTCGACGTCCACCAGCGAGGCCTCGGCCAGGATCGACCGGTTTGCGCCGAGGTCGAAGGCCGCGCTGAGCCCGGTCTGCCGGCTCTGGTGGCGCGCGCCCAGCGATAGGGGCCCCGCGCCCAGGTAGGTCGTCCCCAGTAGCGCGTTGTCTTCCTTCAGGCTCCCCAGCGTCGCGCTCAGCGACCACCGCGAGGTGACTCTTGCGGTCACCGCCACCGCCACTGCCGAGGCGTCCGAGCGCGAGCGGTCGGCGCCGAACTCCGAGCCGGTCGGCGTTGGGCTGGACGACCAGGCCACGGCCACGCGCAGGCCGCCAAGGGCGGCGACGCCGGCGGCGGCCGAATCGCCGCCCTGGGCCAGATCCACCAGGGCGCTGGTGACGCCAAGGCCGCTGGCCTGCTCGGCGGCAAGGCTGTTCGGCCCCCAGGCGGCCCGGGTGAACGAGAGGGTGGAGGAGACTCCGTGGCCGATCGCCAGGTAGTCGCCATTGGTCCCAGAGAACTCCAGGGAGCCGACGCTGCGGTCGCGGTGACCCAGCATGCGGTCGATGAAGCCGCCTGCGCCGTCGTCCGCGCCGCCCTGGGCGAAACTCGGCGGCGCCGAGCTGACCAGGGTCAGCTGGCCACCGCGCACGGCTGAGGTGACGGCCCGGGTCGGCGGCCCGAGGCTGGGCTGGCTGTTCGAGGACGTCGCGGTC
>JBIOEF010000146.1:0-7388 GCA_044445785.1 Caulobacterales bacterium | reverse complement strand
TGCGCAGCGACTGACCGGCCGTCATCAGGGCGGCGACGAAGGCGGCGAACGAGCCCGGCGTGATCGGGGCGATCGGGATCGGGCCCAGGTGCATCGGCCCCATGTGCATGCGCCAGCCGGCGTAAGCGAAGACGGCCGCCACCATCAGCATTCCCAGCGTCTCGGAGACCGGCGCGGCCGTCGCCCTGGCGTCGGCGCCGGCGATGATGTGCTTCTGCCGACGGGCGATCACCTGGCCGACGCGCGCTTCCTCGGCCGCTTCACGGTTCTCCATCTTGACCACGCGCACGCCGTCGAGGCTCTCGAGGATGGCGGCGGTCAGCGCCGAGCTTTCCTCCATCGCCCCCTTCGCCGCCTTGGTCGTGCGCTTGGAGTAATCGCGCAGCACCCAGCCGACGATCGGACCGGCGACCAGCACCACCAGGGTCAGCATCCAGTCCATCACCAGCATCACCACCAGGGTGGCGACGAGCTGCAATCCCTGCTGCAGATAGTTAAGGAGGCCCGTGGTCGCCGCCTCGCGGATCACCCCGGCGTCATAGAGAACCTGGGAGACAAAGCCGCCGGTGTGGGTGGCCCTGAGGCGCGCCAGATCCGCACGCATCAGCTTGCCGACCAGCTGACGCTGGATGTCGCCGACGACGCCGTGGCCCATGCGGTTGACGATCCAGGCCTGCAGCACGGCCGCCGCGCCGCGGGCCAGCACGACGCCGGCCAGGATCGCCCCCAGCGTGATCAGCGAAACGCGACCGTCGCTGTGGCCCATGGTGTTGTTGACGGCTGGCCGCAGCAGCAGCAGCAGCCACGCCGAGGTCGCCGCCACGCCGATGGCGCAGATCGCCGCCACCACGACGGCCTTCCAGCGAGGCGCCAGGTAGATCCGCGCCACCCGCAGAGCGAGGCCCGTCACCGGCTTTGACTCGTCAAGGCTCATGGGCGGGAGGGGTCGGACGGCCAAGCGGGCCTGTCAAGCGCGGCGCTTCGACCTTCCCCCCTTTGCAGCGGGGACGGGCGGTTCTACTTAGGGGCGCTTGCGGTGAGGATTTTCCGACTTGAGTGCGTTCAACCTGTCCACGTCCCACGGGCGGTTCTGGACCTATCTGCACTACATCTGGAACGACCACGCCTACTTCCGGCTGGCCTTTTCCAACGCCCACTGGATCAGCGAGGAGCTGGTGCGGGCCAATCAGCCATGGCCGTTCCAGGTCAAAGCGTGGAAGGACCGGGGCATCCGCACCATCCTCAACCTGCGCGGCGAGTTCGACACCGACAGCCACTATGTGCTCGAGCGCGAGGCCTGCGAGCGCTACGGCGTCAAGCTGGTGACCTTCACCGTCTACTCCCGCGAGGCGCCGACCGCGGGCCAGGTGGTGGGGGCCAAGGCGCTCTTCGAGACCCTCGAATACCCGGTGATGATGCACTGCAAGTCCGGCGCGGACCGGGCCGGGATGATGAGCGCGCTCTACATGCATTTCCGCCAGGGCCTGCCGATCCGCGAGGCGATGGACCAGTTGCACCTGAAGTTCGGCCACTTCCGCCAGGGACTGGTCGGCGTCTTGGACTACACCTTCGATCGCTACCTCGAGGAGGGCGAGCCGGCGGGCCTCAGCTTCCTCGAATGGGTTCAGAGCCCCGCCTATGATCCCAAGGCGATGAAGCGGCAGTTCAAGTCCACGCGCCTGGGAACCCTGATCACCGAGAAGCTGCTGCGCCGGGAATAGCTAGTGCGGGTGGTCCTCGTCGTCGATTTTGGGGTCGAGCAGGCGGTGGGCGTGGATGATGAAGTAGCGCATCAGGGCGTTGTCGACGGTGGCCTGGGCCTTGCCCTGCCAGGCGCGATAGGCGGCCGCATAGCTGGGATAGGCGCCCACCAGATCGACCTTGGTGAGGTCGCGGAAGCGGTTGACGCCGACGGCCTCCAGTTCGCCGCCGATCACCAGGTGCAGGAGCTGTCGGTCGGGCATGGTCGCAGAGCCTATTTTCCAGCGATGGCGAGGGCGTCGATGAGGAGCGATGGCGCGTTGGCCGAGCCGCGGAACTCCAGGTCCGAGCCTGGAACGACGCGGCTGTAGGCCTCGATCAGATTGCCGGCGACGGTGATCTCGTTCACCGGATAGGCGATCTCGCCGTTCTCGAACCAGAACCCCGAGCAGCCCACCGACCAGTCGCCGGTGTTGGGATTGAGCGAGGGCCCGAAGAGCGAGGTGACCAGCAGGCCCGCGCCCGCTTCGTGCATCAACTCGTGTTGGTTCTTTTCGCCGGCCAGGAGCGTGAGGTTGGTGGTGGAGACGCCCGGCGGACCGGCGAGGCCCCGCGAGGCGTGGCCGGTGGTCTCCAGCCCAAGCTGCTTGGCCGAGGCGGTGTTCAGCAGCCAGGTGGTCAGCACGCCCCGATCGATGATCTCCCGCGGGCGGTTGGCGACGCCCTCGTCGTCGAACGGCGAGGAGCCGAGGCCGCGGCGGCGATGCGGCTGGTCGGTGACGGTGACAGCCTTGGAGAAGAGTTCCTTGCCGAGGTGGTTCTTCAGGAACGAGACGCCGCGGGCCACCGAGGGGCCGGCGATCGCGCCGATCAGCGGGCCCAGCACTGAGCCCGCCAGTCGGTTCTCGAAGATCACCGGGGCGGTGGTGGAGGCGATCTTGCGCGGATTGAGCTTGGCCACCGCCCGGCGCCCGGCGTCCTCGCCGATCGCTTCGGCCCTGGGTAGATCCGACTGCCAGCGGGTCTGACGGCCTTCCCCGCCCCGCTCCATCCCCGCCCCCTCGCCGGCGATGGCGCTGGCGCCGATGGAGAAGCTGGACGCCCGGTGCTCGCCGGAAAATCCGCCGCTGGTCACCAGCCGCCAGCTGCCGGCGGACCACGAGGCGGAGCTGGAATCGGAGTTGGTGACGCCCGGCACCGCGCGGGCCGCGTCCTCCGCCGCCAGGGCGGCCGCCTCCAGCATCTCGGGATCGGGCTCGGTCGGGTCGAAGAGGTCCAGGTCGGGGAACGGGCCGTGCGCCAGCCGCTCTGACTGGGCGAGGCCGGCGTAGGGATCCTCCGGAGCAAGCCTGGCCATGGCCACGGCGCGTTCCACCAGCTTGGCGCGCGCCCCGCTGGAGATGTCGGAGCCCGACACCACCGCCTGGCGGCGGCCGACGAAGACGCGCAGGCCCAGGTCCCTGGCCTCCTCGCGCTCGACCTCCTCCAGCGCGCCAAGGCGCACGGTCACCGAGAGCGACTGGCGCTCGGCGTAGGCGGCCTCAGCCGCATCCGCGCCGGCTTTCAGCGCCGCGCCGACGACGTCCTGCAGAACTTGTTCTTCCATGGCCGGCATATGGCGGATGGGCGTCCGAGGGGCAAGCCGCGCGCCGCCGGGAGCCTCCATGTCGCGTACTCAAAGCCCTAGTGTGAGGGTGGCGTCGCCGACTTCAACGGCCCATGAATTGACTGATCAACCGGAGCGGAAATGGGCGTCAGGAACTATCTGATCGACGGCGTTTCCGGCAGCGGCAAGACCACGCTGGCTGAAGAACTGCAGCGGCGCGGTCACCACGTCATCCACGGTGACCGGGAGTTGTCCTATCTAGGTGATCCGGAGACTGGTGAACCGCTGGATAGGCTTGCCCACGGGCGCGTGACGGACCGCGTTACATGGCAGCACGAGCACCACATCTGGGATGTAAACAAAGTCAAATCCCTGGTCGCCGATCAACGTTACGCGACCTCATTCTTCTGCGGCGGCTCAAGAAATTTCCACCATTTCGTTGATCTGTTCGATGAGGTTTTCGTTCTCGACGTCGATCTCGACACGTTGAACGGGCGCCTTGCCAGGAGACCGGAAGACGAGTTCGGCGGCAAGCCGAGCGAACGGGAGCTGATCGCGCGATTGCACGCGACGAAAAAGGACATTCCGAAGAATGCGGTGAGCATTGACGCCACGGCGCCGATCGCCCGCGTTGTCGACGAGATTCTCTCGAAATGCAGAGAGGCAGACCAGGGGGCCGTCTAGCCGATGGCGAAAATGATCAGCGCAACGGCGGTGTAGATGTAGGCGATCCAGGTGAGGATCATGCCGGCCGAGCGCAGGCCGGACGAGCCAGTGCTGCGGCTGAGGCCGACCGCGTGGGCGATGCGGCCGCTGATCAGCACCAGGCCGCCGAAGTGGATCGCCAGCGCCGGCGCGCCCGCCAGCGCCAGCACCGCCAGGCCGATGACGCCGATCGGGACGTATTCGGCGGCGTTGCCGAAGGCGCGGATCGCCTGGGCCAGCTGCGGCACGCCGCCGTCGCCGAACAGCACCTTGTGCTGCTGGCGCTGACGCACCACCAGGAGCGAGAGCACCAGGAGCAAGATCAGGTTGAGCCCGGCCCAGAGGGCCGCGGCGTGCGCTGCGGCGGTGACTTCCAGGATATTCTCCCTGGCCCCCTCTTCTGAGGTCGGCCCGTCGATGTGCGCCTATCGCGCCCCAACGGCAAGGGCGACGCATCGTCCTTCCGCGTACCGAGATCGCGCACTCACGAGCTCGGCCAAGGTCCCTCAGCCCGGGGTCGAGGCGTCGCCGCGACGGATCGCGCCAGGTCACCTCGGATGAACTTCTCGCGCTTCATCGGATCTGTGACCCGACGCCGGGCGGTTGGCTTCCTCGACGGCTTGCGGGCGCGCGGCGCGGCGATGGCGTTCGCAGATACCGGAGCACAAGTCGCGTCACCTCGTCCACGAACTCCCCAGCCTTTTCGTCAGCGAGAATGTCCGGGCGGCGCAGGACCGCGGCATGCGTCAGCGCCTCCACCGTCGTCACCAGGATGAAAGCGGCGAGGTCGAGATCGGCGATGTCGATCTCACCACGGTGCGCCTCCAGATAACCGCGAAAAAATATCAGAGCGTCACGCTCGACAGCCTCGATATTTGCAAGCCGCCCGGTGCGGGGAACCTCTTCGGCCAGGACGCGGTGAAGCTTCGGATCGACGAGGTGAGCCTCTATCGCGGCCTCGACGAGTTCGCGCACCCCGATCTCGATCGGGCGCCCGGCCGCCTTGACGAAGGTGTTCTGGGCCACGTGCGACAAATCCTGCGTGTGGCGCTCGGTAACGGCCGCCACCAGCGCCTCCTTGCTCGGGAAGTACTGGTAGAGCGAACCGATGCTGACGCCGGCCGCGGCGGCGATCTTGTTGGTGCTCGCCCGGTCGTATCCCTCCTTAGTCAAAACACGAGCAGTCGCTCCCAAAAGCGCATCGACCGTCAAACGTGATCGCTTCTGAGACGCTGTTTTTCTGGGATTTGTTTGCGGTCGACGGGCCATGCGCGCGAAACAGAAATGCGAGTATGATTTGCGAGCGATAGCTTATATTTGTTGCCGCGCCGAACGCAAGCGCTACGGCGGCGGCAGTTGCGCTCCATGCGCCGGGACAGATGCGGGTTCGCGACGGCGCGCCGATCGGAGGATCGTGAATGAGGAGAGGCTTGGTGACTACCCTTGCCGTTGCGCTCGCCATCGTCTGCGGACTGGCAGGACTGGTTGGCGCGGTGTGGACGCCGGACCGATCCGTCGAATCCCTGAAGGCGCGCTGGGCCCCACCGCCTTCCGAATTCGTGAAGATCGACGGCTTGTCGGTCCATCTGCGCGATGAAGGACCGCGCAACGACCCGCATCCTATCGTGCTCATCCATGGCACCTCATCCAGCCTTCACACCTGGGAGGGATGGGTCGCCGCCCTGAAGGGGCGCCATCGCGTCGTCAGTTTCGATCTGCCGGGCGCAGGCCTGACCGGGCCGTTCCTCGACGACGACTATCGGATCGAACACTACACGCGCTTCATGGAAGGCCTCCTCGACCAGCTCGGGATCAAGCACGCCACGCTTGTCGGCAACTCCCTGGGAGGCCGCATCGCCTGGGAGACGACCCTCGCCCGGACTGATCTCGCCGACCGTCTGGTGCTGATCGACCCCCGTGGCTATCCCGGCGAGGCTGGAGCAGACCCGATCGCCGTCAAAATCGCCGAGCTTCCGGTCGTCGGACCGTTGATCATCGAGCACATCACGCCGCGAAGCCTCATCGAAAAGAGCCTCGACAACGCCTATGGCGATCCGCGCAAGCTGACTCCGGATCTCCTGGATCGCTACTACGAGTTGATCCTACGCGCCGGAAATCGGCGGGCGCTGATCCTGCAGATCCAGCAGGAATCCTATGCCGATTCCGAGCGCATAAAGACGATCGCAACCCCAACATTGATCCTTTGGGGCGGTCTTGATCACATCGTGCCCGCACCCGACGCCGAGCGTTTCCACGACGACATCGCCCGCAGCCAGCTCGTCGTTTTTGACCAGTTGGGCCACGTGCCTCAGGAAGAAGACCCTGCGCGAACCGTAAGAGCGTTGGAAGACTTTCTGGCTCGCTGAGGCGACCCCGCCGGGCCTCAGGCTCCATGGGCGCACGAGCTAGGCGATGATGTCCGGCGTCAGACGATCCTCGAGTTTGGCGATCTTGTCGCGCAGCGTCAGCTTCTTCTTCTTCAGGCGCGCGATCTGCAGCTGATCGGATCTGGGCAGGGCTTCCAGCGCGCGCACGGAATCGTCGAGATCCTGGTGCTCCTGGCGCAATGCGGCGATCTCGGCGCGGATCTGCGCTGCTTCTTCCGGGTCGGGCTCTCTATCGTCCATGAACCCGCGTCTGCGGCGTCTAGGTTTGGCCGCTGCTGATAGCAGGAAGGTCTGGCGCCGCAAACACTCTCAAGCCGTGCCGAGCGCCAGTTTCGCCAGCAGCTCGGGCGGCGCGTTCCCGCCCCAGGCGGCCGCGGCGTTTTCCAGGGTGGTCAGAGGATCAGCCTGGCCGCGGGCGGCGGGCGGCGGACTGGCGGCGTCCAGCATCTGCAGCAGCATCCGCTCGGCGTCGAGCTCCAGCGACTTGACCCCCTCGCGCAGGCGCTCGCGTGCGCCCGCCGGCGGGGCGACGAACGCTCGTAGCTTCAGCGATCGGCGCAGGCCTCGCAGCGGCGCGACGGCCGCGTCCTGCCAGGCTCGGGCGAGCTCGGCGGCGGTGGCCAGCGCGGCCCCGTCCAGCACCCGCCCCTGCGCCGCCGCCCAGAGGGCCCAGATGAGGAAGGCGACGCACTGGCCGTGGTCGTCCTGCAGCGTCAGCAGCAGCGGCTCGACGCCCGGCCGGGCGTAGATCTCCAGCGCGAACGGCCAGAGGGCCTGGGCCGTCAAGTCTTGTCCCCGCCTTCGAGCGGCCCGACGTCGCGGCCCCAGCGGCGGACCGGGCGCCAGGAAAGGCCGAAGAGGTCGAGGGCGCGGCCCACAGACTGGTCGACCATCTCGGCGACGCTGGCCGGCGCGGCGTAGAAGGCCGGCAGCGGCGGGGCGATGATCGCGCCCATCTCCGCCAGCTTCACCAGGCTGCGGAGATGGCC
>JBIOEF010000145.1:0-7395 GCA_044445785.1 Caulobacterales bacterium | reverse complement strand
GCTTCGAAGCCGTCGCGCCGATCCTGGTCGGCTACCCGTCGGCGACGCCCCCGCCGCGCCAGATCGTGCGGCCAGAGATCATCTGGCGCTAGCCGAGCGTCTAGCGGCTTTCCACCACCACCTCGCTCTTCACCGAATTGGCGATGAAGCACTCCTCGTGGGCGCGGTGGTGCAGGTGGTCCAGCTCCTGCGGCGTCGGCCGGCGCTCGCCGATGAAGTCGATCTTCGGTCTGAGGACCACGCGGGTCATCGACATCTTGCCCTCGGCGTCCGTCTCCATGGTGCCGAGAGCCTCGTCGCGATAGGCGCCGACCACGAAGCCGGCCCGGGCGGCGATGTCGAGGAACCAGAGCATGTGGCACGCCGAAAGCGCGCCGGTGAAGGCCGACTCAGGATCCATCGCGTCCTCGCGCGAGTAGCGTTCGGGCACATGGCCTGTCCCGGGCGCGCCCGGCACGGCGAGGCCGCCGCGGAACTCCAGCGTGTGGACGCGCGAGTAGCGGCGGGCGGCGAAGTCGCCGTCATCCAGGCGCCAGTCGACGGTGGCGTGATAGGTCGACATGAGCAGGCCCCTAGAACGCCTCGGCCGGCAGGGCCATCATCGCCTCGGCCCCGGTCTTCAGCTTGGCCAGGTGCGCTTCGGCGTCCGGCAGCACGCGCTGGAGGAAGTAGCGGCCCACCGTCAGCTTGCTGGCGTAGAAGGGATCGGTGTCGCCGCCGGCGATCTTGGCGTTCGCCGCCTTGGCCATCAGCGCCCACATGTAGGCAAGCCCAGTCAGCCCGAAGAGGTGCATGTAGTCGGTGGAGGCGGCCGCGGCGCTGTCTGGGTTGGCGATGCCGTTCTGCATCAGCCACATGGTGGCGTCCTGCAGCTGGGCCTTCACGCCCTCCAGGCCTTCGACGAACGGCTTCAGGGTTTCGTCTGCGTGGTTGGCGTCGGCGAAGGCGTCGATCTCGGCGAAGAAGCTCATCACTGCCCGCCCCTGGTTGGCGGCGAGCTTGCGACCCACCAGGTCGAGGGCCTGGATGCCGTTGGTGCCCTCGTAGATCAAGGTGATGCGGCTGTCGCGCAGGTACTGGCTGGCCGGGAAGTGCTCGGTGAAGCCCGAGCCGCCGTGCACCTGCAGCGCGTCCGAGGCGATCTTGAAGCCACGGTCGGTGAGGTAGCCTTTCAGCACCGGCGTCATCAGCGCCATGTAGTCTTCGCACTTCTGCCGCACCGCCTCGTCCGGGTGACGGCGGGCGAGATCGCCGCAGAGGGCTGTCCAGAAGAGAAAAGCGCGGCCGGCGTCAAGGACGGCCCGGGAATCCATCAACATGCGGCGCACGTCCGGATGGACGATGATCGGGTCGGCGGGGCCGGTGGGGTTCTTCGGTCCGGTCAGCGACCGCATCTGCAGCCGCTCGCGGGCGAAGTCGGCGGCGGCCTGGTAGGCGGCCTCGCCCTGGGCCAGGCCCTGCATGCCGACGCCCAGCCGCGCTTCGTTCATCATCACGAACATGATCGGCAGGCCGCGGTTCTCCTCGCCCACCAGCCAGCCGGTCGACTCATCGTGGGCGATCACGCAGGTGGCGTTGCCGTGGATGCCCATCTTCTCTTCCAGGCCCGCGCAGCTGACCGCGTTGCGCGCGCCGGGCTTGCCGTCGGCGCCCGGGATGAACTTGGGAACGATGAAGAGGCTGATGCCGCGCGTCCCGGCCGGCGCGCCCTCGATCCGGGCCAGCACCAGATGGACGATGTTCTCGGCCATGTCGTGCTCGCCGCTGGAGATCCAGATCTTCTGGCCGCTGATCCTGTAGGTCCCATCGCCGACGGGGACCGCCTTGGTCTGGATCAGCCCCAGGTCCGTGCCGCACTGCGGCTCGGTGAGGTTCATGGTCCCGCCCCACTCACCGCTGGCGAGCTTGGGTAGGTACAGCGCCTTCTGTTCATCCGAGCCGCCGGCCAGGATCGCCGAATAGGCGCCGTGGGTGAGGCCCGGGTACATGGAAAAGGCCATGTTGGCGCCGGTGCTCATCTCGTTGAACGCCAGGTTGACCACCGCCGGCAGGCCCTGGCCGCCGAACTCAGGCTCCGCGCCCAGCGCCGGCCAGCCGCCGTCGACCAGTTGGCGATAGGCTTCCTTGAAGCCGGGGGGCGTGGTCACCGAGGCGTCGGCGTTGCGCACGCAGCCCACCTTGTCGCCGATCGAATTGAGCGGGGCGAGCACCTCGCCGCAGAACTTGGCCGCCTCATCGAGGATCTGCTCGACCACGTCCATCGAGGCGTCGGCGAAGCCAGGCAGGTTCGCGTGCTTGTCGATCTCCAGCACGTCGCGCAGGAGGAACAGGTGCTCGCGCACGGGCGGCTGATAGGTCATAGGCGGGCCTCGCGGGATTTGAGGCCCCCTATACAGATCAACCCGACAACCGCGAAGCGCGACCGGCGCTATTTGGCCAGGGCCGGCTCCAGATGGCGCCCGTCGACGCGGGCGCGCACGACCTTGTCGTACTCCACCGCCTGGGCCAGCAGGTCAGGACGGCTCTTTGTCAGCGACTCTTCGAGGCGGGCGCAGGCCGTGCGCAGCTCCTCGATCGCATGATCCAGATCCTCGCGCTGCTGCTCGAGGATGACGATGCGATGCTGGAACTTCCGCAGCGCCGTGGCGTTCTGGACCGCGCCGCCGTCGCTCTTGTCGTAGAGGTCGAGGATCTCGCGGATCTCGGCCAGCGACAGGTTCACCCGCTTGCCGCGCAGGATCAGCTGCAGCCGCGCGCGATCCTTGTAGGAATAGATCCGGTTGAGGCCCTGGCGGGCGGGCGCCAGGAGGCCCTTGTCTTCATAGAAGCGCAGGGCCCTGGGGGTGCACTTGAATTCCAGGCACAGCTGGCGAATGGTGAACGTGCGTTCAGGACGCCGCAATTCCGTCGGCATGACGATCCTCCCTGATGGGGACGCGAAAGGACGTTGCCTTATCGCTGATAAGTCACCCTAGGATCCACTTACGTAAACGTCAACGTCAACGTCAACCTCCACGGTGCGGCCCATGGTCCATTTCATTTTACGCGCGCTGGTGACGGCCCTGGGCCTGTGGGTGGCCTCCAAGATCGTGCCCGGCGTCCATGTGCGCGACGTCGAGACCCTGATCATCGCCGGGTTCCTGCTGGGGATCGCCAACGCCATCGTACGGCCGATCCTGACCATCCTCACCCTGCCCCTGACCATCGTCACGCTTGGGCTGTTCCTGTTCGTGGTCAACGGGCTGATGGTGCTGCTGGTCAGCTGGCTGCTGCACGGTTTCGTCGTTCACGGCCTCTGGCGCGCGATCCTGGTCACCGTCATCGTCTGGGCGGTCAGCCTGGTGGGAAGCTGGTTCATCGGCCCGCCGGAGCCGCGCCGCCGATGACGTTGACCGACGAGCGCTTCCGCTACCAGGGCGCCGACGGCGCGGGGCTGGCGGGATTCCGCTGGGCCGCCGGAGGCACGCCCAGGGCGGCGATCCAGCTGGCGCATGGCGCTGGCGAGCATTCGCTGCGCTACCTCGAACCGCTGAGGCCGATCATCGAGGCCGGCTATGTCGTCTACGCCGCCGACCATCGCGGCCACGGCATGACCTCCGGCATGACCCACCTGGGGGACTTCGGGCCGGGCGGCGCGCCGGCTGCGGTGGGCGACATGGCGAGCCTCTCGCGGCTGATCCATGAACGCGAGCCCGGCCTGCCGCTGGTGCTGCTCGGGCACTCGATGGGGGCGATGTTCGCCCAGAACTACCTCCTGGATCACTCGGACCTGATCGACGCCCTGATCCTCTCGGGCACGGCCGGCGGCGGGCCAAGGCCGGCGGCCGGGCCCAACAGCGCTTTTCCCAATCCCCGCACCGACTACGACTGGCTGAGCCGCGACGAGGCGGAGGTGGACCGCTACATCGCCGATCCCTTCTGCGGCATCCGCTTCACCCCGGAGTCCGCCGCTAGCTTCGCCGCCCTGCGCGAGCGGCGGGCGACGCCCGAGGCGCTGGCAAAGGTCAAGCCGGGTCTGCCGGTCTACATCTTCGTCGGCGACGAAGACCCGATCAACGCCAGGCTGGAGCGCCTGACGCCGCTGGTGGACGCCTATCGGGCCGCCGGTCTGGCGGTGACCCTCAAGGTCTATCCAGGCGGGCGCCACGAGATGCTCAACGAGACCAACCGCGCCGAGGTGGTGGCGGACCTGCAGGCCTGGCTGGACGCAACCGTCGGCCGCTAGCGAACCGCAACAACCGCCCGTCACCCCGGGCGTAGCGCGCAGCGCGTAGACCCGGGGCCGGACTGTCCGGCGCCTAGACGACATCCAGTCTGACGAATGCGCTTCCGGCCCCGGCTCTACGCTGCTTCGCAGCTGCGGCCGGGGTGACGGGTAGTGCGAAAAGCTAATTTCGCCAAACACCAAAATAACGCTTGCGCCGGGTTTGAATTTCGGTATTTTGCTTTTTAGCGAAATACGGAACATCCATGTCTGAAGTCTACAAAGCCCTGGCCGACCCGACGCGGCGGCGGATCCTCCAGCTCCTGCGGGAGAAGGAGATGTCCGCCGGCGAGATCGCCGGACACTTCGACCTCGCCAAGCCCACCCTCTCCGGACACTTCGCGGTGCTCAGGGAAGCGGGCCTGGTGCAGCCGGAGAAGTCGGGGACCACCATCACCTACCGGCTGAACGTCTCGGTGCTCGAAGAGGCCCTGCTGGCGCTGATGGACGGCTTCAAACTGGGCGACGCCAAGGGGAAGAAGCCATGAAACTCAATCGCTCGACGATCATCGCCGGCGGCCTGGTCGCCGCCACGGTGGGCCTCGCCCTCTGGGGCTACGTGCGGCTGCCGGCCGACGTGGCCTTCCCGATCAACTATGGCCTGGACGGGCGCCCTCACGGCCACGTGGGCAAGGCGATCGGCCTGGCGATCATGCCGGCGGTGAGCGCGGGCGTGACGCTGCTTTTGATGGCGCTGCCCAGGATCGCGCCGAACCGCAAAGGCCTGGACGCCTCGACGGGCTTCTTCGGCCTCCTGATCTCCAGCCTGGCGGGCCTCTTCCTGGTCAGCGAGGCGGCGCTCATCGCCATGGGTTTCGACCCCAGCTTCGACGTGCTCCGCTGGGTGTTCCTGGCCACGGCGGTGCTGTTGCTGCTGGTCGGCAACATGCTGGGCAAGGTGCGCCACAACTACGTCTTCGGGATCAAGACGCCCTGGACGCTGGCCGATGCGCGGGTGTGGGACAAGACCCACCGCTTCGCCGGCCGCCTGATGGTGCTGGGCGCCCTGGTTCTCTCCGCCGTCGCCGCCTTCAGGCCCGACCATTGGCTGCTGATCGTAGTCCTGGTCTCGGCCGCCGCCGGCCCGTTCATCGCCGGCGCCGTCTACTCACGGCTGGTCGCCAGCGCGCCGAGCCAAGCCTAACCCCCAAGCCCACCAACCCGCTTCGAAGGAAGGATACCGTCATGCAACCGCTTCTGCGACGCATTAAGATCATCGGCCTGGCCGCCCTCGCGGCCTGCGCCATCCTGGCGGTCGGCCAGTTCCTCTGGGGTTTTATGGTGATGGCCAACATCGCGCTGACCCCGACGCTGCCCTGGGCCGCGCTGGTGATGCCGTTCGTGCTCGCCGCCCTGGTGACGTTCCTGGCCGGGCGCGGCTGGCCGAAGAAAGGCGCCCAAGCGCGCCGCAAGCTGGTGCCGCTCGGCCCGGTCTCGGCCAGGGCCTGGACCTGGTCGCTGATCGCCGGCGCCACTGGCGTCGCCGCCGCGGCGGCGCTCTGGACCGTGATGGCCTCGGTCGTGCGGGTGCCGCCGAACGTTCTCCCCGACACCCACGGCGTGCCGATGACCACCCTCGTTCCGATCCTGCTGATCAGCATCATCGCTCCGCCGCTCAGCGAAGAGATCGCCTTCCGCGGCTACGCCATGGGTTTCCTGCGTCGACATTTCTCGCCGACGAGCGCGCTCGTCATCACCTCGCTGCTGTTCGCCGCCGCGCATCTCACCCAGGGGCTCTATGCGCCCAAGCTGATCGTCTACTTCATCGCGGGCCTGGCGTTCGGCTTTGTCGCCCTGCGCACCGGTTCGCTGATCCCGGCGATGGTGGTGCACTCGATGGGCGATCTGACCTTCTTCACCCTGGTCTGGTCGCACGACGCCGGCCGCCGGCTGATCGGCGAGGGCGGCGCCGACGCGTGGTTCTTCGCCAGCCTGGCGATCCTGGTGGTGTTCACCCCGCTCTCGATCCTGGCTTTCCGCCAGCTGGTCAGGGTGACCGGCGAGCGTCCGGCCAGGACCAGGCCGACCACGATCGGCGGGGCGCTGGCGGCCGCCTGACGCCCGATAAGATCGAAAGCGCGTGGCGGCGGCCGGACTTTCCGGCCGCCGCTCGCTATATATCGACTCGATGCCGCCGCGCCTTGGTCCGACCCGAATTGAATATGTGCTCGACGGCGAGCGCCTGCGCACGCAGCTTTCCACCGCCGCGCTCGACGCCATCGGCGACGAAGCGGAGCAGCGCAAGCGCGCCATCGAGATCCTCAAAGGCGCCCTCTTCCGCGGCCGGATGATCGCCAAGGAGCGGCTGGAGAACGGCGCTGGCGGCCTGGAGACGGCGCGGCTGCTGTCGGCGGTCACCGACGAAGTGATCCGCGCGCTCTACGACTTCACCACCGTCCACGTATTCCGCGCCCGCAACCCCACCGAGGGCGAGCGGCTGACGCTGATGGCGGTGGGCGGCTACGGGCGGGGCGCGCTGGCGCCCTACTCCGACATCGATCTCTTGTTCCTGCGGCCCTACAAGCAGACCGCCCACGTGGAGAGCGTGATCGAGTTCATGCTCTACGCCCTCTGGGACCTGGACTTCAAAGTCGGCCACGCCTCGCGCACTGTCGATGAGTGCCTGAGGCACGCGCGCGAGGACATCACCATCCGCACCTCGGTGCTGGAGGCGCGCCGACTGACCGGCGAGGAGTCCCTGGCCGAGCAGTTGCGCAAGCGCTTCCGCGAGGAGGTGGTCAAGGGGACGGGCGCCGAGTTCGTCGCCGCCAAGCTGAAGGAGCGGGACGAGCGCCACGCCAGGGCCGGCGCCAGCCGGTTCATGGTCGAGCCCAACGTGAAGGAGGGCAAGGGCGGGCTTCGCGACCTGCACACGCTCTTCTGGATCGCCCGCTACCTGCATCCCGCCGACAGCGTCGACGCCGTGCTGAGGATGGACGTGTTCCAGGGCCGGGAGGTGCGCGCCTTCATCCGCGCCTTCGACTTCCTGGAGGCGGTGGGCGCGCACCGGCCCTGCGCCCCCCGCCCGCCGGAGGAGCGGCGGGCCTTCGACCAGCAGCCCCAGGTCGCCCGCCGCATGGGCTACGCCGACCGCGGCCGGCCGGGCGCCGACCCCACGCCGGGTGTGGAGC
>JBIOEF010000144.1:0-7637 GCA_044445785.1 Caulobacterales bacterium | reverse complement strand
GCCCCAGGCCCCGCGCTGTTTCCGGCACGAAGAGCCGCTTCAGCTCCGCCGCCCCGTCCGAGCCCAGCACCACGGCCACGCAGCCCAGCGCCAGGGCGCCCTGCCTGGCCACCAGGAACCGGCAGTCGGGGCCCTGCAGCGCCGCCACGTCCCAGAGGTGATTGCTCTCGGGCGGATAGAGGCTGGCCATCAGCGCGTCGGACTGGGCGAGGAAGTCGCGGATTTCCGGCTGGTCGGGGTTTTCCGGGCCGATGGTGATCGCCTGGTCCACGGCTCAGTGCCCGTGCGAGCCCTCGTAGACGCCCGGCGTATCGAGCTCGTTCTCGCTCCCCTCGACGCCCGTTGCGAGCACGAAGCGGCGATCGCAATAGAGGCACTCGACGAACGGGGCCTCGCCCATCTCCAGCCACACGCGCGGATGGCCGAGCGCCCCGCCGACGCCGTCGCAGGCGACCCGCCGCGAGCGCACCACGATGACTTCCGGCGCGAACGGCTCGGGCGCAGACTTGGGCGCCGCAGACTCGAACGCCGCGGACTTGGACTGGGCTTTGGCCTTGCGCGCCATGCGTCGATCAGCTCCCGGCCGCCAGAGCTTGGCGAAGCGGCCCACGCGACCTAGGTATGCGGCCAGGACCCGCTCCGTCAATCGAGGGCGGACGACGAGGTGACATGGATCTTCCCGAGTTCGCGATCGAGGCCAAGGCCCTCGTCAAGACCTATCCAGCCACCCGTACCACGCCCGCGATGCACGCCCTCAAGGGCATCGACCTGAAGATCCCCCGCGGCTCGATCTTCGGCCTGCTGGGCCCCAATGGCGCGGGCAAGTCGACCTTCATCAACATCCTGGCGGGCCTCTGCAAGAAGACTTCGGGGACGGTCACGGTCTGGGGCCGGGACATTGACCACCGAGCGCGCGACGCCCGGGCCGCCATCGGCGTGGTGCCCCAGGAGATCGCCGCCGACGTCTTCTTCACCCCGCGCGAATCCCTCGACGTCCAGGCCGGCATGTACGGCGTCCCCCGGCGCGAGCGACGCACCGATGAACTGCTGGCCGCGCTCGGCCTCGCCGACAAGGCCGGCGCCTACGTGCGCCAGCTCTCCGGCGGCATGAAGCGGCGGCTGATGGTGGCCAAGGCGATGGTGCACAACCCGCCGGTGCTGATCCTGGACGAGCCCACCGCCGGCGTCGACGTGGAGCTTCGCCGCCAGCTCTGGGACTATGTGGTGGGCCTGAACCAGCAGGGCGTCACCATCCTGCTGACCACTCACTACCTGGAGGAGGCCGAGGAGCTTTGCGACATCATCGCCATCGTCAACCACGGCGAGGTGGTGGCGTGCGAACCCAAGGCGCAGATCCTGCGCCGGATCGACACCCGCGCGGTGGTGATCACCCCCGAGGTCCCGCTCGAGACGCCGCCGGCCCTGCCGCCGTTCGAGACGCGCCTCAGACCCGGCGGCGAGCTGGCGATCAGCTTCAAGACCGCCGAGGCCAGCGTCGAGCAGGTGCTGGAGACCGCCAAGGCCGCCGGCGTCCACATCAAGGACCTGCGCACCGAGGAGCCTGACCTGGAGGACGTCTTCCTGGCCCTCACCTACGGCGCCGACGCCGAGCTGGCCGACGCCCCCTGAGCCGCCAGTTTGCCCGCAAAGACCCTTTCGGCTAGAGATCGCCCCGCCAGCCGAACGCCGCGCCCCGGCGATCTGGAACGCACCCGTAGCTCAGCTGGATAGAGCGCTGCCCTCCGAAGGCAGAGGTCACAGGTTCGAATCCTGTCGGGTGCGCCAATTCTCCCTACCTCATCATAAGGGTCATGCAGCTCGCATCATGCCGAGTTCAGGACGGGTCATCACCAGGTCACCACCGCAGAAAAATGAGGGCCTACATCGAGTCGCGAACGGCGTTCGCCGCAGAGGGCGCCATCCCCCGAGGTCAAAAGCGAGGTTCATCATCGGCGTCTGAGGGTCGGCAATGCGCCACAAGCCGACATTGGCGCGCTTCGAGAACAGGACATTGCGATCACGGATGCGGAGGGGCGAGCACGGCGTACATCGCGTTGACCTTGCAGTTGGCGCCTATCCTGACATGTTCGGTCTTCACCGCATCACCTCCTCTTGAGACGAGAGACGCCCCCATGCGCCGCGCCCTGATCGTTCTTTGCGCCCTGATCCTCGATGCCTCACTGGTGGAGCGGGTGTGGGCCGCGCAGGCCTGCGCGTGGCTTGTCGAGTCGGTCGAGGACGACGGCGCGCACCAGTTCGCACTGCACCTCAGCGTCGATGCGCCGACATCGGTGGCGGTGCGGTTCCAGGGGCCAGGCTTCACCTCAGCCTCCATGGGCGGGGACATGATCCAGCTGGACCCGGACGAGCCGAAGGATGTCGACGCCGAAGGATTCGAAGTCAGCGCCGGCGATGACCTTCACTTCGACGTCCAGCTGCTCGATCACCCCATAGCCTCTCTAGACGAGATGGAGCACCCCACTGGTAAGCCGCTGGCGGCGTTCGTCTTCCATGGGAAGGTCGGTCAGGACGAACGCGCCTCGCCAGCCGATCTTGCCAAGCAGTGCAAGCCCCTGGGCTGAGAACGGACCGCCGGATCGCGCCATCAGCGGATATTGGGCTCGATCCGCAAACCGTCTGCAATCCAGACTGGCGGGCCACGCTCGCCGCTGAAGGAACGACCGAGCTGTCGCCCTTCACGTCGGCCGGCTCGCGGGGCGCCGCCGCGCTCACGGCCCTCGCCAAGCGCCGGGAGCCCTACGTCGTTCCGTGCCCGATCGCGCCGGGCAACCGCGTCACGGAAGGTGGGATCTACGTCGACCAGCTCTATTTCTGACCGCGTCCGGCGCGGGCCCACCATCAAATTGGCTATGCGCGGCCAAGGGCTCATACACAGGGAGCGAAGTAGGTCTCCGACGCGCTCCATTTCTGCACCTGCGCATCGCCAGATCCCCGCGGCGGGGTAAGGTCAAGAATATAAACTTCATTGTCCGCGCGCCATCTCATTTCGATACGAGTCGCCTGGCCGCCGGGCTCGGGGCCGCCGGCGAGCGTTGCGACGGTTGGTTGCCCCCACTTTCCGATCGCGTCGCGCACTCTGCCGCCCCAATCCGCGGGAGGATCGACCGTGCGGGTTACAGCGGCCAGATGATCCCCACAGAAGGACAAGGTCACGTACGGTCCGGACTTTCCGAAAACTACGTACGCGCCGGCATCTCCGGCGACGGGTACGAAGCTGGCCCCTGCCGGCGACGCTGTTTTGGCCTGCGCCTCCGACATGCCCGTGCGGTAGCCTGAGAAGTCGAACGCCAACGCTGGTCCGGTTGGCCCTGACGCGGCGACGCATGCCGCCGCAATGGCCAACGTCAGAAGTGCTGTCTTTCCCATGGCTCTCCTCAAACGAGACAAGACCCGGGCGCCGGTTAGCCGCGGTGAATTGCGCCCTGATAGGGCCGTTTCCGGCAGGTCATCGCCGAGGCGGCTGCGCAGGGGTTTAACCAGCGACCGGCTTATTTCGACCCCGGATACATCGCCGCCCCCAAGGCTTCTATCTCCGCCTTGTCGGCAGGCAGGATGAAGCCCGACGCGATAGCGTCCGTCAGCGAGGCGTTGAACTTCTTCAGATACTCCGCCTTGCCCCCTGGATAGAGGCTGTCGAGCTTGGCCTGATCGAAGGGTTCGGTGACGCCCAGGAGAAAGCCCAGCGCACCGCCGGAATTGCCAACGCCGGACATACGGGCCGTCGGCACGTCGACCCACGGCGTGCGGACGCCACCCTCGGCGATACCGTTGGCATCGAGGGTGAGCTTGGCCGGATCGCTGGGTTTGTCGCCGAGGGCCGCCTTAACGCGGGGGGCCTTGGGCGGCGCCTCGCCGGTCCTCACCCACCGGTCGAGGCTCCAGAGCGCCGCCTCGACGATGTAGTGATGCTGGGGCGCGGAGTTCATCGGAAAAGCGAGGGTCGTGCCGAACACGTCCTTGGTCGGCTTGAGCGCGGCGGCCAACGCCTCGATCGGCGCTGAGCCGGAGTCGATGCCCGAAGCGCTGAAGATGTAGGTGTCCGCATGGGATGTCCCCGGGATCTCCCAGATGCGAAGGCGGGCGTTGTCGGGTTGCTGGGCAGGAAAGAAGCCGGTCAGCTGGCCGCCGATCAGGTCGGTCTCGGTGATGACGGTGATCACCGGCGCGCGCAGGTCCTCGCGCAGCTTCACCGCCAGGGCCAGATCGCTGGCCGACTCGCCTTGGAAGGCCGCGCCCTCGATGGTCGAAGCGCCGCCAAAGCGCGAATGGATCAGGAAGCCGTCGTAGACCTTCGCGATCGGGTCGATGGCATTGACGTAAGTGGTCAGGAACACCGCCGATTGCGACTCGCCGATGGAGAGCACGCGCTTGGGCCTGAGCGGACCAAGAACCCCTTCGCTCCCCTCGCCGCGGACGACCCTGCCGGCCTGTGAGTATAGGTCATAGGCGAAGGCGTCGCCCGGATGGCTGAGCTGGCCGTAGCGAGCCGGATCGGCCTTCTTCAACGGCATGCCGGCCATGAGACTCGGGCCGCCTTCGATGCCGACCCGTTGCGCCGAGACGCCGACGAAGGCGTAACCCCCTCGGATCATCTCGCGATGGGTGACGATCCAGTCGGCCGGCGCGTCCAGGCCGCCGGTGACATTCAGCCACTCCACCACCACGGTTCCATTGAACTTGGCGGGGTCGGAGGGCCGGACCACGACGATGCGGGTGACATAGGGC
Organism: Caulobacterales bacterium; assembly: GCA_044445785.1. GTDB lineage: Bacteria > Pseudomonadota > Alphaproteobacteria > Caulobacterales > Caulobacteraceae > Acaudatibacter. The sequence goes on along the minus strand of JBIOEF010000144.1, from coordinate 2,891 downwards.
GAGGTGGTCGCCGGCGCCGCCGTCCAACGGCCGTCCTCGCCGGGCTGGCCAACCCGCTTGTAGGCGGTCGCGGTCCCGGAGAGGAAATACTCCTCGGTGACATAGCCCAGCGACTTCAAGTCGAACTGACCTAGGCCCAGCCGCGGCGCGCCGGCGATCGGCCCGCTGACGGTGATCTGGGCCGCCAGCGCGGCCCCAGTCATCGCCAGAAGCGCCGCGACGAGCGCGACCGCGCCGGCCAATAGGAACTTTGCTGCAGGCAATCGATGATTCTTGCGCATGATTTCCATGGGCTTCAGCTCGTTTGATCGGAGAGGAACGGCGATTTCGTTCGGGACGGAAGCCCGCAGCCTTAGCAGTGTCAACCCTTGCCTACGGTCGCTCAGCTTGGGCGCGTCTCCACCATCGCCGACTTCGGGAAGGTCTGCTTTCGGGCGCCGCGGCGACGTCCGCTTTCGACCCACCCGCGAACGCCTTCCGGTGTGATTTCCTGGTTTGCGTCGGACGTGACCATGCCAGCGCGACAAGGCCGCTACAAGCCAACTTAACTTGCTTTGCAAGCGCTTCCGACCTTGGGCGATCTAGCGCCGCCTCAACGGGAGGAGCGCTCCATGACCAGGCTTACACCGACGGATGCGGAGATCGCGATGCCGGTCCGCGCGCGTATCGATGTCGAGCGCACGGAGTTTGGCGTCGTTGCGGGCGTGATCGACGCCGTCGGTCATCGCGAGTTGGTGGCGTGAACCGCGGCGGCGCCGATCCGGAGCTGGTGGCTCGATACGTCACGGAGACGACGCCCGAGGACCAGGCGGCGACCTTTCGCAACCAGGACCAGGTCTGGCCGGTGCGCGCCATCCGGCGCGGCGAGGCGGTGCGGCCGCTGCCGCCGCACGTCCGTTCGCTGGAGAACCTGACCTTCGAGGCGGGCAGCGTTCGCGTCAGCGTCAGCGACTTCATGGCCCGCCGCCGCACCGCCGGGCTGCTGATCCTCAAGGACGGCGAGATCGCGCTGGAGCGCTACGGCATGGGCAACGGCCCGGAGAGCCGTTGGACGAGCTTCTCGACCGCCAAGTCGATGACCTCGACCCTCGTCGGCGCCGCGCTGCACGACGGCGCGATCGGCAGCCTGGACGATCCCTGCGAGACCTACCTGCCGCGGCTGCGCGGCTCGGCCTATGACGGCGTCACGGTCCGCAATGTCCTGCGAATGTGCTCGGGCGTGGCCTGGCGCGAAGACAACGACGCCGACGGGCGCTCCGAGGTCTACCGCCTGAGCAAGGCCATGGTCAGCAGGCGGCCGGGCTCGGTCCTGGACCTCATATGCTCGCTGCCGCGGGCTCAGCCGCAGGGGACCATGTTCAACTATTCCACCGGCGAGAGCTGCCTGCTTGGCGCCATGGTCGCGGCCGCCACGGACCGGCCGCTGGCCGACTACGCCGCCGAGACGATCTGGGGGCCGGCCGGCATGGAGGCCGACGGGTACTGGCAACTGGAGTCCGAGGACGGACTGGAGCTGGGCGGGCTCGGTGTCGGCCTGCGATTGCGCGACGCCGGCCGCTTCGGCCAACTGGTGCTGGAGGACGGCGAAGCTTTCAATGGCCGGCGGGTCCTGCCGCCCGGCTGGCGCGATCTCGCCAGCCGGCCTGACAGCGCGGCCACCGCCTTCGGTCGGCTGACGCCGGGCGAGCCCGGGGGCTACGGCTACCACTGGTGGGCGACGCCGCCCGTGCCGGGCGTCCACAACGGCGTCTTTTCGGCGAACGGCGCCTACGGCCAGCTCATCTATATCAATCCGGCCGAGCAGGTGGTCGCCGCCATCCAGAGCGCGTGGCGTCAGCCTCAAGACAGCGACGCCGGGGCCGAGACCGTCGCGCTGCTCCGAGCCGCGGTGCGCGCGCTCCAACCGGCCCCTGCGTCGTAGGCCCCGGCGCGCCGTCTAACCGCGTTCCGCGCGCCAGGAGACGGCGCTACGACCGCCCCCAAATAGCCCGACCGCTTGCTTCGGCGTATTCCACGCCCAAAAAGCCGGCGCTGGCTGATCATGTTGGCGGCGTCTTGGCCCCCGCGCGCCGATCGGCGATGACGGCGCTCACAATCGCCCGCGAACCGTTCCTTTAGTCGCCGATCATGCGTGTCCTCGTCATCGATCCGGACCCAGCCCGGGCAGCGCTGGTCGCGGAGGGCCTGGCCGGCGCCGAGCCGGTCGAGGTCGCCCACGCGACCCACCTGGATGAGGCGGAGGTCAGGCGGTTCGAGCCCGACGTGGTGGTGGTCGCCGCCGACAGCCCCGACCGCGACACGCTGGAGAGCCTGCGCGAGGCCAGCCTCGCCAACCCCCGCCCAGTGGTGATGTTCGTCGACCGCTCCGAGCCTGGGCTGGCTGAGGAGGCGATCCGCGCCGGGGTCGCCGCGTACGTGGTCGATGGCTTGGCTGTCGGGCGCGTGCGGTCGATCCTGGAGGTGGCGATGACCCGCTTCCAGCTGATGAACCAGCTGCGAAAGGATCTGGCCAAGGCCCAGGCCGACCTGGCCTCGCGCCGGACGGTGGAGCAGGCGAAGGCGCTCTTGATGAAGGAGCGGGGGCTGGACGAGGACGCCGCCTATCGCCTGCTGCGCAAGCTCTCAATGGATACGGGGCGGAACCTGGGCGCGGTCGCCGCCGACCTGCTCGCGTTCGCCGGGGTGTTGAAGGGAGACGCCCCATGAGCCGCGCCGTGCCACTGCGGTTGGGCTTCGTGCCGCTGGTGGACAGCGCCGCCCTGCTGGTGGCGCAGGCGCGCGGGTTCTTCGCGGCCGAGGGACTCAGCGTCGAGCTGAGCCGCGAGGTTTCGTGGGCGACGGTGCGTGACAAGGTGGCCGTCGGGGCGCTCGACGGCGCCCACATGCTGGCG
>JBIOEF010000143.1:0-7721 GCA_044445785.1 Caulobacterales bacterium | reverse complement strand
GGCCTGATCGTCGGCTTCATGTCGCTGGAGAACGGCCTGGTGCTGGGCGCCACCGGGGCCAAGGGCATGCCGCTGGTGGTGGAGATCAGCGTCGCCTTCTCGGTGCTGATCGCCTTCATCGTCATTGGCGTCTTCCTCTTCCGTATCCGCGAACGGTTCGAGACCGTGGACGTCGCGGCGCTGGATCGGTTCCGGGGCGAGCGGCAATGAGCGGCGTCTCGGCCCTGGACGCCGTCCTTCTGATCCCGGCGCTGGCCGCCGGCGTGCTGGCGCTGATCCCCAGCTATCGGATCTCGGCGGCGCTGAATGTGCTAGCCAGCCTGGCGACGCTGGTCGTCGCCGGCTCGCTGTTGCTGGTTCGGCCGGCGGGCGGCCTCTACCTGCGGGTGGACGACCTCAGCGTCGTCTTCATCGTGCTCTCCGCCTTCGTTGGCTTCACCACCAGCGTCTTTTCCGCCAGCTACATCGCCCATGAGGTGGAGACCGGCCGCCTGACCCCGGCGCGCCTGCGCTTCTACCACGCCATGTACCAGCTCCTGATGTTCGCCATGAACCTGGCGCTGATCTCCGGCAACATCGGGCTGATGTGGGTGGCGGTGGAGCTGGCGACGCTGACCACCGTCCTGATGGTGGCCATCTACCGCACCCACGAGGCGATCGAGGCGGCGTGGAAGTATTTCATCCTGGGCAGCGTCGGCATCGCGCTGGCGCTCTTTGGCACCATCCTCGTCTATGTGGCGGCCCGGCCGGTGGTGGGCGAGGGCCTCAGCGGCATGGTCTGGACGACGCTGGTGGCCAGGGCGGGCGCCTTCGACCCGGCGCTCCTCAACCTCGCCTTCGTCTTCCTGATGCTGGGATATGGGACCAAGGTCGGCCTCGCGCCCCTGCACGCCTGGCTGCCGGACGCCCACGCCGAGGGTCCGACGCCGATCTCGGCGGTGCTGTCCGGCCTCTTGCTCAACGTCGCGCTCTACGCGGTGCTGCGCTTCAAGATTCTGCTGGCTGCGAACCCAAGAGCGATCGCGCCCGGACCCCTGATGGTGACCATGGGGCTGGTCTCCCTGATTTTTGCGGCGTTCATGCTCTACCGCCGGCGGGACATCAAAAGGATGTTCGCCTATTCCTCCATCGAGCACATGGGGATCATCGCCTTCGCCTTCGGCATGGGGGGACCCCTGGCCAACTTCGCCGGCCTGCTGCACATGACCATGCACAGCCTCACCAAATCGGCGATCTTCTTCAGCGTCGGCCACATCGCCCAGGTGAAGGGCAGCCAGCAGATCGCCGACATCCGCGGCCTCACCGTCTCCCACCCGGTGCTGGGCTGGACCCTGGCGGTGGGCGTGATGGCCATCTGCGGCCTGCCGCCGTTCGGCATCTTCACCTCCGAGTTCCTGGTGGTGAGCTCGACTTTCGCCAGGGCCCCGCTGCTGGCGATCCCGCTGGTGTTCGGCCTGCTCATCGCCTTGGGCGCCCTGCTGCTGCGCCTGCTGGGGATGGCGTTTGGCGAACCCAGCCCTGGGACGGCGCCGGCCAAGGCCTCGTACCTGCCGATGTTCGCGCATTTCGCCCTGGTGCTCACCGCCGGGCTCTACTTCCCGCCCCTGATCACCACGTGGTTCCAGCACGTGGCGAGGATGCTGGGATGAGGGCCGAGCGCACCCAGGTGGACGCCAAGGCCTGGCGCAAGGCGGCGGACGACCTCGCGGCCGGCAAGCGGACGCTGCTGGGCCTCTGGGGCGAGCCGCATCTGGTCCATATGGCCACCCACGCGGGCGGCGAGGTCGCAGTGTTGAGCTTGCCGTGCCCGCGCGGGGTCTTCCCAAGCGTCGGCGCGCGCCACGCCGCGGCGATCCGGCTGGAGCGGGCGCTGGCTGACCTGACCGGCCTCACGCCAGAAGGCGCGGCGGATACGCGGCCCTGGCTCGACCACGGCCGCTGGGCCGTGTGCCATCCGCTGGGCGAGACCGAACTCCCCGCCCCGCCGGCGGAGGGCTACCCCTTCCTGCCGGCGGAGGGCGAGAGCCTGCACGTCATCCCGGTCGGGCCGGTGCACGCTGGGATCATCGAACCTGGCCATTTCCGCTTCACCGCCAGCGGCGAGACGGTGGTGCGGCTGGAGGAACGGCTGGGCTACGTCCACCGCGGGCTCGAGGGCCTGATGCTGGGCGCCGACCTGGAACGGGCCGCCAAGCTCGCGGGCCGCGTATCCGGCGACTCGACGGTGGCCTACGCGATCGCCTTCGCCCAGGCGGCGGAGCAGGCGCTGAGCGTCGAGGCGCCGCCCCGCGCGGTCTGGCTGCGGGCGCTGATGGCGGAGCTGGAGCGCCTGGCCAACCACCTGGGCGACATTGGCGCGATCTGCAACGACGCCGCCTTCGCCCTGATGCACGCCCACTGCGGCGTGTTGCGGGAACAGGTGCTGCGCGCGGCCGCCGCGGCCTTCGGCCACCGGCTGATGATGGACGTGGCGATCCCAGGCGGCGTCGCCGCCGACCTCACCCCCGCCGGCGGCGCGGCCGTGCGGGCGCTGGTGGCGCTGATCCGCGCGCGCTTCCCGCTGCTGGTCGATCTCTACGACAGCACAGCTTCGCTGCAGGATCGCACCGTCGATACGGGAAGGGTCGCCGCCGCGCTGGTCACCCAGTTCGGCGCCGGCGGCTATGTCGGCCGCGCGTCCGGCCGCGCCTTCGACGCGCGCAAGGCCTTCCCGTATCCGCCCTACGACGCCCTCGATTTCGAGGTCCCGGTCCGCGAGGAGGGCGATGTCAACGATCGCGTCTGGATCCGCATCGAGGAGGTGCGCCAGAGCCTCTCGCTGATCGAGCAGATCCTGGCGCGCCTCCCGGAAGGCCCGCTGCGCGTGGCCTTGCCGGCCGCTGACGGCGAGGGGCTGGCGCTGGTGGAGGGGTTCCGCGGCGATATCTTCGTCTGGCTGCGCACCCAGGGTGGCAAGGTCGCCTGCGCCTGTCTGCGCGACCCGTCGTGGTTCCAATGGCCCCTGCTGGAGGCGGCGATCGAAGGCAACATCGTCGCCGACTTCCCGCTCTGCAACAAATCGTTCAACTGCTCCTACGCGGGGGTCGATCTTTGAGATGAGCACGCCAAGGCTGCTGGCCGAAGGGATATTCAAGACCGTCCTCACCGAGCGGGCGCCGCCGGCCGCGGACCTGGGCGAACTGGGCGCCGAGTTCGAGGCGGCCGCGCGCAAGCGGCTGGGGCGCAGCCTCTCGATCCGCCAGGTGGACGCCGGCTCGTGCAACGGCTGCGAGCTGGAGATCCATGCGCTGAACAACGCCTACTACGACCTGGAACGCTTTGGCCTGCGCTTCGTCGCCTCGCCTCGCCACGCCGACGTGCTGCTGGTCACCGGTCCGGTGACGCTGAACATGCGCGAGGCGCTGGAGCGGACCTACGCCGCCACGCCCGGCCCCAAGTGGGTGGTCGCCGCCGGCGCCTGCGCGCTGGACGGCGGCTGCTTCGCCGGCAGCTACGCTTGCGCCGGCGGCGTGGCCGACGTGCTCGCCGTGGACGTGCGCATCCCCGGCTGCCCGCCGACACCCACCGCCCTCCTGCAGGGGTTGCTCACGCTGCTTCGCTAGGGGCTTTGGACGGCGCCTATTGATCTTCGGTCCGCCCAAGGGCGATGATCGATCAAGGATTGGGAGACCCTGCAGATGGCCGACGGTGTGGCGGATGTGCTGAGTGAGAAGCGCGCGCTGGCGCGCAGGCGCGCCTACGAGGCGCCGCTCGAAACGCTGAATCCCGCCTGGGCCTCGGCCTTCCGCGACGACGCGCATTGGCCCTATTTCGAGCGGTTGCGGGCTGAGGACCCGGTGCACTGGACGCCCGACAGCAACTACGGCGCCTTCTGGTCGATCACCAAGTACAACGACATCATGGCGGTGGACACCAACCACCAGGTGTTCTCGTCCGCCAAGGGGATCGGCCTGCCGCCCAAGCCCAGCGTGCTGCCGCCCGACGCCTTCATCGAGCGCGAGATCCAGCGCGATACGGCCGAAGACTCCAACAGTTTCATCAACATGGATCCGCCCGGCCACGACATCCAGCGCAAGACCGTCAGCCCCGGCGTCGCCCCCGCGCGGCTGGCGGAGATGGCCCCGCAGATCCGCGAGCGCGCCGGCCTGATCCTGGATTCGCTGCCGATCGGAGAGCCGTTCGACTGGGTCGACCTGGTCTCCAAAGAGCTGACCACGATGACCCTGGCGACCCTCTTCGACTTCCCGTTCGAGGAGCGGCGCAAGCTGACGATGTGGTCCGACACCATGACCACGGCGCCTGGCCACGGCCCATGGAACACCTATGCGGAGCGGCGCCAGCTGCTGGCCGATTGCCGCAACTACTTCGTTGGGCTGTGGAACCAGCGGGTGAACGCAGAGCCGGGCGGCGACCTGATCTCCATGCTGGCGCACGGGCCGGACACCCGCGGCTTTTCCATGGACCAGTACTTTTCCAACGTGACCCTCTTGATCATCGGCGGCAACGACACGACCCGGAACACCATCTCGGGCTCGATCTTCGCCCTCAACCGCAACCCCGACCAGTACGACAAGCTGCGCGCCAACCCCGAGCTCATCCCATCGATGGTCTCCGAGACCATCCGCTGGCAGACGCCGCTGGCGCACATGGCGCGCACGGCGAGCCAGGACTTCGAGTTCCAGGGCAAGCGGATCAAGCAGGGGGACCGGGTGGTCATGTGGTACGTCTCGGGCAACCGGGACGAGACGGTGATCGAGGACCCCTACGCCTACGTCATCGATCGCGAGAGCCCGCGCCGGCACCTGTCGTTCGGTTTCGGCATCCACCGCTGCGTCGGCAACCGCCTGGCCGAGCTGCAGTTGACCATCATCTGGGAAGAGATTCTGAAGCGCTTCCCGGACATCCGGCTGCTGGAAGAGCCCAGGCGCAGCTATTCGATCTTCATCAAGGGCTATGAAGAGATGAAGGTGATCATCCCGCGCCGGCACTGACGGCGATGGCGGGCGCTTCGGCAAGTTTTCGGGCGCAAGCTTGACGGAGCGGTTTGCGCGGCGCGCAATCGGTTCGGGCTCAGGCCCAGGGGAGGCGAACCGCCATGAACGTTGAACTGACGATGCTTGCGTATTCGACAGCGCTGCTGATCTTGCTGGTGTTGATCCAGGCGACGGCGGGGGTTCTCGCCCAGGGGCTGCAGCCCATGGCTGGCGCGCGCGACGCGCTGCCCGAACCCAAGCCGTTCCAGGCGCGCACCAAGCGGGTGGTCGACAACCACCGAGAGGGTCTGACGATGTTCGCCCCTTTGGTGCTCGCGGCGGCCTTGGCCCACGTCTCGAACAATTGGACGGTGCTAGGGGCGGAGCTGTTCTTCTATTCGCGCGTCGTCCACGCCGGCCTCTACCTCGCGGGCGTGCCGATGATCCGGCCGCTCGTCTGGGCGGTCGGCCTGGTGGGCACGCTGATGGTGCTGGCGGCGCTGCTCGGCTTGTTGCGCTAGCGCTCGACGATTCTGTCTTGCCCGAAAGGCCGGTCAGCCACGTTCCGCTCGCCCCTCACGCCTAGCTAGGGTTCCGCCTGCGGCAAGGGCGGCATTCCCCTCTGACCAATCCTTAGCGAGCATGGCCCTGTAGCCAATCGCGACAAGGTCGCGCTAGTTTCCGACCATGTCGTCGGACGCCCAGGCCATTGCAGATCCGCTCGAGGGCGCCGGACTACGCGCCATTTACGAGAGCCAGATCGAGCCCGTCCTCGAGCAGCTGGAGATCAAGCGCAAGCAGGCCCTGCGTCTGTCGCGCATCATCTGGGCGGTGGTTGTTCTCGCGGCGGTGATCGAGCTTGCTGTCGGCTTCGTCGACAACGGCCTGGACGGCGCCGTCAACGCTAGCCAGTACGCCTTCGCCACGGCCTCCATCGGCATCGGCATCGGCTTCCTGCCGCTGCAAGGGGTGTTCACGAAGAGCAAGGCCACGATCATCGGCGCACTCTGCCGACCACTGGGCGTCACCTATACCGCGGAGGGCTTCCAGCCGGACGGCTTCCAGCGCTTCTGCGACCTGCGCCTCGTGCCGGGTCTTACGGACAAGAAGTTCACTGACCTTTTCGTCGGCGACCACGCCGGACAGGCGTTCTGGTTCTGCCAGGCGACCCTGACCGCTGGGTCTGGCAAGGGGCAGCGCACAGTCTTCAGCGGTCAGCTCCTCCAGGCGGCCTATCCGAAGCGCTTCGGCGGCGTGACAGTGGTGCTGCGCCGCGGGCGCGGGGCCGACGGCTCCCAGCGTCCACATGACCTCAAAGAGGTGGGTCTCGAGGACCCGAAGTTCGACCGGGTCTTCTCGGTATTCGGCGACGACCAGGTCGAAGCACGCGCCATCGTGACTCCGGCGTTCATGGAGCAGCTCATGGCCCTGGAAAAGGCCTACGAAGGCGAGCGCCTGCGCTGCGCGTTCACGCAAGGCAACCTCCTCCTCGCCATCGAGGGCGTAAGCCGGTTCTACGTCGGCGATCCGTTCTCCACGATGGTGAACCGTGCGCGCGTCCAGTCCATGGCCGCCGACATCCATCGCCTGTTCGGCCTGATCGATTCCTTCACGGCGGCCTGAGACCCCGGGCCTTCCATGGCTCGCGGACTACCTCGTCGAATCCGCCACGGCCGCCTCGGAAACGTCGCTTGGGCGCTTCTCTCCGCGTGGGCTGCGCCCTTAAGGTCGACTAAGAGCACTGTCGGCTGGCGAGCGGGCCCGCGGTTCGAGTCGAAGGTCGCCAGCTCCGTGCTATAGGGTCGCAAGCCGCGCGATCGGAGCGCCGGCGGGAGAGAATAAGCATGAGAGTGTCACGGATGGCCCTGGCCATGGCGGGTCTTTGTCTTGTCACCGCCTGTGGTCCAAAGGGCGGCAATACCGCTGCAGCCGGCGGGGCGGCGGTGACGGGCGGCGCGCCGGCCAGTGGGCCCGATCAGGTGGTCAACTTCTCCGACCTGCCACACCCCAGGGCGGGGCTCTGGCAGGAGACCCTGGACAACGGAGACGGCAAGCCCGCGACGACGACAAGCTGCCTTTCGGGCAAGACCCCGTCGGTGAAGATGCCGAAGGACTGCAGTCAGTTCACGATCAAGCGCACCTTCCTCGGCGCCTACCTGATCGACATGAACTGCGCCATGCCTGAGTTCACAATGGTCTCGCACGCGGAGGCGACGGGCGACTTCCAGACCAGCATGTCATCCGACATGACCATGACCATGACTCCAAAGGGTCAGGCGCCACGGACCACGAAGATGCACGTCGAGTCCCACTTCATCGGGCCGTGTGCGCCGGGACAGACGCCTGACGACGAGGGCGCCGGCTCCTCAGCGCGGGGTTAGGGGACACTCCCGCCGTTCGGCCGGGACAATCCCCAGCCGGTCACCTGAAAGGGAGACCCTGCTGCGTAGCCGAGGTGTTCTCGCGCGAGACCTTCCTGGCCCTCATCCTCGACTTCATCGTCTTCGGCGATGCGGGCGCCAGCCCTTTCAAGATCATCGCCGGCTATCGCCGGGCGTGAACGCCTCGTCTCGCTCGTTTCACCGAGAAGCTCAGAATAACTATATTCGTCAAATAGATAAGACTGGCGCCGCCTGGGTGACTCGAACACCCGACCTACGCATTACGAATGCGCCGCTCTACCGGCTGAGCTAAGGCGGCCCTCCCGAGGGAGAGGGGTGTCTAGTACGGATCGCGCCGGATTTGAAG
>JBIOEF010000142.1:0-7734 GCA_044445785.1 Caulobacterales bacterium | reverse complement strand
CGACGTCGTCGAGATCGAGACCCCGGGGGGCGGCGGTTTCGGTCCCGTTCCCCGCGACGCCTGATCGTCGGTCCCACTAAGGAGCCCTGCCGGCATGACGCCAGCCATCCTTCTCGCCCTGACGCTGATGGCGACCAATGCGCCGCCGCCGGAGAGCGAGCCGCTGCCGCCAGGCGCGCCCACCGACGACTATCAGCTGGCCGCGTGGTGCTACGGGGCGCTCGACGAGTACCTGACCATCTACGAGAAGGTGAAGCCGGACCTGCGCGACATCGACAAGATGTTCGGCACCTCGGTGGTGGAGGCCGAGCCCTATCAGTCGGATATGGCCGCCGCTCACAAGGAGCTGAAGGTGATCGGCAATGCGGTGACGCTGGCGGAGAAGGCGAGCCCGCGGCCGATCGCGCCACAGGGCGTCGTCGCCATGCGCGGCGGGCGGCTGATCTGGTCGGTGGTGGAGGCCAAGACCGAGCGGGAACTGGCGCGCGCCTGGCTTACCTGGGCCCTGCCGGACCGCTGCGACAGCGTCTCGCGGACTCTCGCGACCAGGTCGGCGCTGCTCGGCAAGGCGCTGACCTACAACACCGGATCCGCCCTCGAGGCGCCGGCCGAGGATACGACGCCGGAGACAACGCCCGAGCCGCAGGCACCCACGCCGACCCCGATCGCCGAACCCGAGGCGCACATCGCCGCGCCGCCCGCCGAGACGCCATCGCCGCAGGCCGCGGTGGTCACGCCGTCCGCGCAACCCGCGCCGTCAGCGGAGGCCGCCCCGGAACCGACGCTGGCGCCGGTGGCCAGCCAACAGACCGCCGAGCCGCCGTCGCCCGCGCCCGCTTCCACCCAGGTGCTCGACACGCAGCCCGCCGCCGCGGCCGAGACGCCGCCCTCAGAGCCAGCGGCGCCGACGCCATCCCCCGCCGCGCCCGCGCCGCAGCCGGCCAGTACGTCGGATCAAGCCGCCGAGCCGATGCTCTAGCGGCCGGTCCCCGCGCCCAGGCGCCAGCCGGCTTCCTGGGTCATGCGCTGATAGAAGCCGGGCTCGTACGCCTCGCCCGGATCGGCGCGGACCATGCGGTCGAGCGCGTGGGCGTCGTCGCCCACCAGGATGCGCCAGGTCTCATTGCGCACGCCGTCGAGGATGATCTTGGCCGCCTGGGCCGCGGTGGTGGGCGCATCGTCGCGGAAGCGCCTGGCCTGCTCGTCGACCATCGCCTGGATCGCCTGGTCCGTGAGGCTGGCGGCGTCGACGCCCATGGCGGACATCTGGGTGCGGGCCCTGGCCAGGGCGTCGGGCGAGAGGGTGTCGGAGTCCGAGCCGGACAGGATCTTGCGCGAATTGCCGGCGATCTCGGTGCCGATGTGGCCCGGCATCACCACCGAGCACTTGATGTGCGGGGCGTTCAGGCGGAGGTCGTTGATCAGGGCCTCGGTGAAGCCTTTGACCGCGAACTTGGCGGCGCTGTAGGCGGTGTGCGGCACGGTAGGGCCGAGCGAAGCCCAGAAACCGTTGACGCTGGAGGTGTTGATGATGTGCGCCTCATTGGCCGCCATCAGCATCGGCAGGAAGGTGCGCACGCCGTAGTAGACCCCGCCCCAGCAGACGTTGAAAGTCTTCTCCCACTCATCGCGGCTGGAGCGGATGATGCTGCCGCCGCCGCCGATGCCGGCGTTGTTGAAGAGGAGGTGGATCTTGTCGGTATCCTGGTCGCGCGCCATCTCGTCGCGAAACCGCTTCATCTCCTCTTCGATGGAGACGTCGGCGATGTGGGTGGAGATGCGCGTCCCCTGGGGCGAATCCTCCTCGCAGAGCGACTTGGTCTTGGCCATGTTGGCGGCTGAGAGGTCGCACATGGCGACGTTGCAGCCCTCGGCCACCAGCTGACGGGCGAGCTCGCGCCCCATGCCGGTGCCGCCGCCGGTGATGACGGCGAACTTGCCCGCGAAATCCTTCATCGTCCGATCTCCTGAGAAAGCCTTAGCCGAGCGCCTGCCACATGGCGCCGATCATGGCGAAGCCGCGCGCATCGCCCACCGTGCCCGCGCCCATCTTGTTCATGGCGTAAGCGAAAGTGGTGCGTGCATCCATGTCGATGATGATCACCGAGCCGCCATAGCCGCCCCAGAATAGGCTGTTCGGGTGCGGCAGCGGCACCATCGGCCCCGGCAGGCCGAAGCCCATGCCGAACTTAGCCGGCGACTTGAAGATCAGGTCCGGGCCTTCGATCTGCACCTCCAGCGCCTTGCGGCAGCCGGCTTCGGACATGAAGCGCTTGCCCTTGGCGACGCCGCCGTTGGCCAGGATGGCGTGGATCTCGGCGATGGAGCGGGCGTTGCCGGTGCCGCCGGCGGCCGGAATCTCGGCGCCGCGCCAGGCCCGCCCCCGGGTCTCGGAGACATCGACGCCCGGGTTGTTGAAGGTGATCGCGCCGATCTCGTCCTGCTCCATGTCGCCGATGGCGCCCCCCGGTGGCGGCGGGATCAGATCGGCGACTCGGCGGTCTTCCGAGGGCGGCAGGCCGATCCAGAAATCGGCGTTGAGCGGCCCGGCGATCTCCTCGCGGAAGAAGGTCCCTAGGGACTTGCCGGTGATCCGCCGCACCACTTCTCCCACTAGATAGCCCTGGGTGAGGGCGTGGTAGCCGCTCTGGGTCCCGGGCGGCCACAAAGGCGCCTGGGCCGCCAGCAGGGCCGTGACCTTCTCCCAGTCGTAGAGGTCGTTCGTCGTGATCTTCTCCCTCCAGCCCGACAGGCCGGCGGCATGGCTCATCAAGTGGCTGACCTTGATGTCCGCCTTGCCGTTGGCGGCGAACTCCGGCCAGTACCTGGCCACCGGCGCGTCGAAGTCGAGCTCGCCGCGGTCGGCCAGCATCAGGGCGCAGAGCGCGGTCATGGTCTTGGTGGTGGAATAGACGTTGACGATGGTGTCCTTGACCCAGGGCCGGGTCTTGGCCTCGTCGGCGTAGCCGCCCCTGAGGTCGACCACCGTCTCGCCTTCGTGCGTGGCGCAGCACGAGGCGCCGACGTCGGCGCCGCTGGTGAGGTTGGCTTCGAACGCCGCGCGCACCGGCGCGAATTTGTCCTGGGTGAATCCTTCCACGGTGTCACGGGCCATCGCGCGTCTCCTTATGGTGTTTCCAGTACCCTTACGCGAAAGCCGCGGCCCCGCGCCAGTTCACCCAAGGGCGCCCTCGGTCGCGCCGAAAATCACCGTAAATAACGGTGGCGCCGGCCGTCAGGCGGCGGTCGCCTCACCCCACTCGTTCCAGCCGGCGATGCGCGGCGCGCCTGGCAGGTACATGCTGTGGCGCTCGCCCAGCGCAAAGCCGGCCGCCTCGATCGGCGGGGTGATCGGCCGGGTCAGATGACAGCCGCCGGCCATGGGTTTCCACAGCGGCTCGATCCGGCGCTGCCAGCGGGCGACGCCCTCGTCGGGCGCCAGGCCATGCTCGCAATAGAGCAGCCGCCCGCCGGGCTTCACCACCCGCCGCGCCTCGCTGAGCGCTGCGCTGGGCGAGGCCACCGAGCAGAGGGTGAAGGTGCAGACGACGCAATCGAAGCTGGCCGCGTCGAACGGCAGGGCCTCGGCCGATCCCGCCTGGATGCTGACCTTCAGGTCGACCGCAGCCGCGGCCGCCTCGGCCCGCTCGCGCAGGCCCGGCGATGGATCGACGCCGACGACCTCGGAGACCTTCGAGGGGTCGTAGAAGCCAAGGTTGAGGCCGCCGCCGATGCCAAGCTCCAGCACCCGGCCGGCGGCCAGCGGCACGATCTTCACCCGCTGCTTCATGATCGAGGGCCCCGCGCAGGCGCAGCAGATCAGCCTTGGAACAACAACCCGATCCCACCAGGACGCCATGGTCCGCCTCCTCTCGCCACCTAGCCCGCGCCCGAACGCGGGGCCTCAGCCCATCCGATGCAGGCCGCAGATCTTGTTGCCGTCGGGATCGCGCAGATAGGCCAGATAGAGCTTGCCTGCGGGACCTTCGCGAACCCCCGGCGGGTCTTCGCAGGTCTTGCCGCCGTTGGCGACGCCGGCCGCATGCCAGGCGTCGGCCTGCTCGGGAGAGCTGCAGGCGAAGCCGACCGTGCCGCCGTTGGCGACCGTGGCCGGCTCGCCGTTGATCGGCAGGGAGACGGCGAAAATACCCGTGGGCGTGCGGTAGAAGATCCGGTGGCGGTCGACCATCGCCGGCGGGATGCCGATGGCGCCCAGCAGCGCGTCGTAGAACGCCTTGGCTCTGTCCAGGTCGTTGGTCCCGACCATGATGTGCGAGAACATCCGGCTCTTCCTTTCACGTCAAGCGACCCGGACGGCGTTCGGCCCATCGGTCGGTGCGGCGAGGATGCGCCGCGCACCGCACATGCGGAAAGATCGCGACGATGACAACCCTGGACGGCGGGTTTGGCGGCGGTCCGGCGCCTAGGCCGCGACCCGGGCCGGTTCGTAGTTGAGGATCGGGGCGAGCCAGCGCTCGGCCTCGCCGAGGGTCCAGCCCTTGCGGCGGGCGTAGTCGGCGGCCTGGTCGCGTTCGATCTTGCCGACGCCGAAATAGTGCGCCTCCGGATGGGCGAAGTAGAGACCGCTGACGGAGGCCGGCGGGGTCATGGCGAAGCTTTCGGTGAGCTCCATGCCGGTGGCGGAAGCGGCGTCGAGCAGCGAAAACAGCGTCGCTTTTTCGGTGTGGTCCGGCTGGGCCGGGTAGCCTGGCGCGGGACGGATGCCGCGGTAGCGCTCGGCGAGCAGCGCCTCGAGGTCGAAGGGCTCGTCCGGCGCATAGCCCCAAAGCTCGGTGCGCACGCGGTAGTGCAGGGCCTCGGCGAAGGCCTCGGCCAGGCGGTCGGCGAGCGAGGTGGCGAGGATCGCGGAATAGTCGTCGCCGGCGGCCTTGAAGCGGGCCGCGATCTCCAGCTCGCCATGGCCGGCGGTGACGGCGAAGGCGCCGATGTAGTCCGCGCCGGCGCCGATCGGGGCGATGAAATCGGCCATGGCGAGGTTGGCTTTGCCCTGCGACTTGGCCATCTGCTGGCGCAGGGTGTGAAAGCGGGCGCGCTCGGCGGTGCGGGTCTCATCGGTCCAGACGACGATGTCGTCGCCGTCGGCGTTGGCGGGCCAGAAGCCGGCGACGCCGCGGGCCTCGAACCAGCGCTCGGCCAGGATCTGTTTCAGCATCGCTTGCGCGTCGGCGTGGAGGTCGCGCGCCGCCGCGCCGACCACCTCATCGTCGAGGATCGCCGGGAAGCGCCCGATCAGCTCCCAGGTGGCGAAGAACGGGGTCCAGTCGATGAAGCGCGTCAGGTCGGCGAGGTCGTAGGGGCCAAAGGCGCGGGTTCCGATGAAGCTCGGCTTCGGCGGCGTGTAGGCGCTCCAGTCGATCTCGAACTTGCGCGCCCGCGCTTCGGCCAGCGGCGTCCTCACCTTGGCCTGCTGGCCTCTGGCGAACTGCTCGCGGATGCGGACATACTCCGCCCGCGTCTCGGCCTCGGCCTCCGCGCGCTGGGTCGGCGACATCAGGCCCGAGACGACGCCAACCGCGCGGCTGGCGTCGGTGACGTAGGTCGTGGATCCGCGCTGGTAGCCGGGCTCGATCTTCACCGCCGTGTGGGTGCGGCTGGTGGTGGCGCCGCCGATCAGGAGCGGGATGGAAAAGCCGCGCCGCTCCATCTCGCCGGCCACGAACACCATCTCGTCCAACGATGGCGTGATCAGGCCGGAAAGGCCGATGATGTCGACCTTGTGCTTGACCGCCTCGTCGAGGATCCGGTCGGCCGGGACCATCACGCCAAGGTCGATCACCTCGTAGTCGTTGCACTGCAGGACGACGCCGACGATGTTCTTGCCGATGTCGTGGACGTCGCCCTTGACCGTGGCCATCAGGATCTTGCCGGCGGCGACGTGCGGCTTGCCGGCGGCCTCGGCCTCCATGAAGGGCAGCAGGTAACCGACGGCCTGTTTCATCACCCGCGCCGACTTGACCACCTGCGGCAGGAACATCTTCCCCGCGCCGAAGAGGTCGCCGACCACGTTCATCCCGGCCATCAGCGGGCCCTCGATGACATCGAGCGGGCGGCTCGAGGCCAGGCGGGCCTCCTCTACGTCGGCCTCGATGTATTCGCCGATCCCGTGGACCAGGGCGTGGCTCAGCCGATCGCCGACGGACCCCTCGCGCCAGGCCAAGTCCACCACGCGCTCCACCGACTTGCCGTCCTTGTAGCGGGGCGCGAGGTCCACCAGCCGCTCGGTGGCGTCGGCGCGGCGGTTGAGGATCACGTCCTCGACGGCTTCGCGCAAAATGGGGTCGATCTCGTCGTAGAGCGGCAGCTCGCCGGCGTTGACGATGCCCATGTCCATGCCCGCGGCGATGGCGTGGTAGAGGAACACCGAGTGCATCGCGCGGCGCACCGGCTCGTTGCCGCGAAAGCCGAAGGAGATGTTGGAAACGCCGCCGGAGACCCGCGCGTAGGGGAGCTGCTGCTTGATCGCCCGCGTGGCTTCGATGAAGTCGACGGCGTAGTTGTCGTGCTCCTCCATGCCGGTGGCGATGGCGAAGATGTTCGGATCGAAGATGATGTCCTCGGGCGGAAAACCGAGATCCTCCGTGAGCAGACGATAGGCGCGCGCACAGATCGCCACCTTCCGAGTGCGCGTGTCGGCCTGGCCGGTCTCGTCGAAAGCCATCACCACCACCGCCGCGCCGTAGCGCAGGCATTTCTTGGCCTGTTCGAAGAACTTGGCCTCGCCTTCCTTCAGGGAGATCGAATTGACGATCGCCTTGCCCTGAACGCACTTCAGCCCCGCCTCGATCACCTCCCACTTCGATGAGTCGACCATGATCGGTACGCGGGCGATGTCGGGCTCGGCGGCGACCAGGTTGAGGAAGGTCGTCATGGCCGCGGCGCTGTCCAGCAGGCCCTCGTCCATGTTGACGTCCAGCACCTGGGCGCCGGCCGCCACCTGCTGACGGGCGACCTCCAACGCGGCCGGATAATCGCCGGCGGCCACCAGCTTGCGAAAGCGCGCCGAGCCGGTGACGTTGGTGCGTTCACCAATGTTGACGAAGAGGGGACGAGTCACTGGGTTGAGCGCTCAGGCCAGCTCGAAGGCTTCCAGCCCTGAAAGCCTCATGGCCGGGGCGCGTTCGGGGATTTTGCGGGGAGCGACGCCCCGCACCGCCTCTGCAATGTGGCGGATGTGGTCGGGGGTGGTGCCGCAGCAGCCGCCCAGGATGTTGACGAGGCCGCTCCTGGCCCACTCGGAGAGGTGATCGGCGGTCTCGCAGGGCCCCTCGTCGTACTCGCCGAAGGCGTTGGGCAGGCCCGCGTTGGGATAGGCGGCGATCAGGGTGTCGGCGATCCGCGAGAGCTCGGCGATGTAGGGGCGCATCAGCTCGGCGCCCAGCGCGCAGTTGAAGCCGATGGCGAAGGGCCTGGCGTGGCGAACGGAGTTCCAGAACGCCTCCACCGTCTGGCCCGAGAGCGTCCGGCCCGAGCGGTCGGTGATGGTGCCGGAGATCCAGATCGGTAGCGGCTCATAACCCTCGTCCTGCAGGTCGAGGATGGCCTTGATCGCCGCCTTGCAGTTCAAGGTGTCGGTGATGGTCTCGATCAGGAACAGATCGACGCCGCCCTCGTGCAGCGCGCGGGCCTGCTCCGCGTAGCTCCTGTAGGCGTCATCGAACGTCAGGGTCCGCGCGCCGGGGTCATCGACGTTGGATGAGATCGAGAGCGTGCGGT
>JBIOEF010000141.1:0-7746 GCA_044445785.1 Caulobacterales bacterium | reverse complement strand
CGGCCTTCAGCGCCTCGCGCAGCCAGGCTTCGAAGAGCGCGATCGGATCCTCATCAGGCAGCAGCGGCAGCGACTCGGCGTGGGCGACCTTGCGGACGTAGTCGTCCTCGCTGGGCGAGGCGGGAATGAGCGGCTTGTTCTTCATCGCCCCCGCTATAGCCGATGCGGCGCGGCGTTTCAGCCTTAACCGGCCGTTGAGCATAGTTGGGCGAGGGTGAACTCCGATGCCCGCTCCCGGATCCAAGCTCGCCCTCGATCGCGCCAGACTGGTGCTGGGTCTGCCGTCGTCGGCCAACGCCGAGGAGGCCCGCGTCGCCTTCCGCGCGGCGGCCAAGCGCGCCCATCCGGACCGTCCGGGGGGCGACGCCGAGCGCTTCCGCGAGATCGTCGCGGCCTATCGCGCACTGCAGACTGCGCCGCAGCTGCCGGCGAGGATCGTCGTCCCGCCCGCCGCCTTCGTCGAAATCAGCGCGCGCATCGCCCTGGAGGGCGGCGAGGCAGAAGCCTTCCTGTCGGACGGCCGGCGCCTGCGGACCCGCATCGCCGCCGGCTCGCGCCATGGTGATCGCCTGCGCATCGCCGGCGTGAGAGTGACAGTGCGGATCGTCTCGGACGAGGCCCTGCAGGTGCGCGGCTCCGACCTCTGGATTACCGCCTGCGTCGCCAGCTATCTGCTCGACGACGGCGGGCGCGCGTCGGTGGAGACGCCGCTCGGCCGCAAGGTCCTGTGGATCAGCGGCAAGGCGGCCGAGCGCCGGCTGATCCGGCTGGAGGGGGAGGGCCTTCCCGCCCGCGGCCGCCATCCGCTGGGCAGCCTCTTCATCCGCCTGGCCCCGGAGACCGGCGTGCAGGAAGGCCCCGCCCGCGCCAAACTCCGAGAATTCGCCGCCGCCTGGGCGGCTTAGTGGCCGCATCCTCGCCGATCGGCTAGAACCCCCGCGCCATGTCGCACAACACCTTCGGCCACCTGCTGCGCGTGACCACCTGGGGCGAGAGCCATGGGCCGGCGCTGGGCTGCGTGGTGGACGGCTGTCCGCCGGGGATCCCGCTCGTTGAAGCCGACATCCAGCAGTGGCTGGACAAACGCCGGCCGGGGCAGGGCAAGTTCGTCAGCCAGCGGCAGGAGCCGGACGCGGTGCGCATCCTCTCCGGGGTCTTCACCGACGCCCGCAGCGGCGAGCAGGTGACAACGGGCACGCCGATCTCGCTGATCATCGACAACGTCGACCAGCGCTCGCGCGACTATTCCGACATCGCCACGTCGTTCCGTCCGGGCCATGCCGACTACACCTATTTCGCCAAGTACGGCGTGCGCGACTATCGCGGCGGCGGGCGCCAGTCGGCGCGGGAGACGGCGGCGCGGGTGGCGGCCGGGGCCATCGCCCGCAAGATCCTGGGCGAACCGATCGTGGTTCGCGCCGCCCTCGTGCAGATTGGTCCGCATACGGTCGATCGCGCGCGCTGGGACTGGGACGAGATCTACCGCAACCCCTTCTGGTCGCCCGACGCGGCGATGGTGGCGGTCTGGGAGGAGCATCTGGAGCGCACCCGCAAGGCCGGCTCGTCCACCGGCGCGGTGATCGAGGTCGAGGCCGTGAACGCGCCGCCCGGCTGGGGCGCGCCGGTCTATGGCAAGCTCGACGCCGAACTGGCCGGCGCGCTGATGTCGATCAACGCCTCCAAGGGCGTGGAGATCGGCGCCGGTTTCGGCGCCGCGGCGCTCACGGGCGAGGAGAACGCCGACGAGATGCGCATGGGCAACGACGGGCGCCCGCTCTTCCTCTCCAACCAGGCCGGCGGGATCCTGGGCGGCATTTCCACCGGCGCGCCGATCGTCGCCCGCGTCGCCTTCAAGCCCACCTCCTCGATCCTCACGCCGCGCCGCTCGATCAACGAGGCGGGCGAGGAGATCGAGTTCCGCACCACCGGCCGCCACGACCCCTGCGTCGGCATTCGCGCCGCGCCGGTGGTCGAGGCGATGACCGCCTGCGTGCTCGCCGACGCCTATCTGCGCCATCGCGGCCAGACCGGCGGCGGCGCCTTCGTTCCCGGATCAGAGCCGACCCGGCGACACTAGGACGCGAGTTCTGAAACCTGAGGTTTTGTCGGCGGTTGGCGGTTCAACGCGCGCCATACTCGGCATGTTGAAATGACGCGGGACTGAACTCGCGTAACAGCGGTCAACGGGCTTGACCTAAGGTTACAGAGACGCAATAGAGCGCGACTTTTTGCACACAGAGCGCCGGATTCCACCGGCGCCGCCGGCGACAGGGTGCGGGTTGCGGCTGGATCTCCTTAGAATGCTGCTGGTGGACGATAACCACCACATGCGCGTGCTGCTCACCGAGATCCTCCGGGCGATCGGCGTGCGTCAGGTGTTCGAGGCCAACGACGGCGCCGAGGCGCTGCAGCTGATGCGCACCAACCCCATCGACATCGTCATGACCGACCTGGCCATGCAGCCGCTGGACGGGATCGATTTCGTGCGCCTGGTGCGCAATTCGCCCGACAGCCCCAACCCGCTGGTGCCGGTGATCATGATCACCGGCCACTCGACCCTGCGCCGGGTCTCCGAGGCCAGGGACGTCGGGGTCACCGAGTTCCTCGGCAAGCCGGTGACCGCGCGCGGGGTCATCGAGCGGATCAGTCGGGTAATCGATCATCCCCGGCAGTTCGTGCGCACCGAAAGCTACTTCGGCCCCGACCGCCGCCGCCGCGCCGACCCCAGCTACCCAGGCCCCTACCGCCGCGCCAGCGACGAAGCGGACAACAAGGTCGAGGCCTAGGCGCGGCGCGTGGTTCGAGACGCGCTCTGCCGAGCGCTCCTCACCATGACGGAAGCTGTACAGCTCCACCGTTCTCGTCATCCTGAGGAGCCCACGAAGCGGGCGTCTCGAAGGACGCAGGCCCGCTAGCCCACCTCCATCGAGCAGCGCTCGCCGATGCTGGGGCGTGAGACCGCCACCCGCGCCAGCGCAGCGAAGCGGGGTTTCAGCTGCGCCGCGAAATAGAGGCAGAGCGCCTCCAGGGTCGGGCTTTCCAGGCCGGGCGTTTCGTTGAGCAGGGAGTGGTCCAGCCGCCCGGCGATCTCGCGCAGGGCGCCGTCCAGCGCCGCCAGGTCGTCGACCCAGCCCACCGGCGGTTTGGCTGGCCCGCGCAGGGTCGCCTCGACCCGGAAAGAGTGGCCGTGCAGGCGCGTGTAGGGGCTGCCGTCCGGTCCGCCTGCGGGCAGGCGGTGGGCCGCGTCGAAGGCGGCCGCCTTCGTGATCTCGAATTGCGTCTCTGTCATGCTCAGGAGGCTTTGGGGGGCGAGCCCTTTAGGGGATGCCCAGGTATTTGTGCGTCTGCAGGCTTAAACGCCAGCGCGGGTGGTCGAGGCAATAGGCGATGGCCGCGCGGGTGGCCGCTTCGCGGTCCGGCCCGTCCATCGGCTGCAGCGAGAAGCGCTCGAAATCCAGCGCCTCGAACCTGGCCGGGTCGACGCCGGCCTGTGGGTAGACCAGCTTCAGTTCCTGGCCGCTTGTCTGGCTGAGCGGCGCGTCGGCCTTGGGGCTGACGCAGATCCAGTCGACGCCGGGCGGGGCGGCAAGGGTGCCGTTGGTCTCCAGCGCGATGGAGAACCCCTGCGCGTGCAGCGCCTCCACGAGCGGCGGATCCAGTTGCAGCAGCGGCTCGCCGCCGGTCAGCACCACCAGTCGATTCTCCGCCGGTCCGCGCCAGGCTGAAGCCACCGCGGCCGCCAGCGCTTCAGACGTCGCGAACTTGCCCCCGCCCGGCCCCTCGACGCCCACGAACTCGGTGTCGCAGAAGGTGCAGACGGCGCTCGCGCGGTCGGCCTCGCGCCCGCTCCAGAGGTTGCAGCCGGCGAAGCGGCAGAACACCGCCGCCCGGCCCGCCTGGCCGCCCTCGCCCTGCAGGGTGAGGAAGATCTCCTTGACCGAATAGGTCACGGGGCGAGCGCCTGACGGCCCTGGCCCACCCAGTCGTGCCAGCCGTTGGCTCTGAGCTCGCACGCCGGGCAGGCGCCGCAGCCATAGCCCCAGTCGTGGCGCTGATCGCGCCGGCCGAGATAGCAGGTGTGGCTCTGCTCGCAGATCAGCGCCACCAGGTCCTCGCCGCCCAATCCCTTGGCCATCGCCCAGGTCTGCGCCTTGGTGAGCCGCATCAGCGGGGTCTTGATCGGAAACGCCCGCTCCATGCCGAGCTCGAGCGCGGTCTCCAGCGCCTCGATCGTGTGCCGCCGGCAGTCCGGATAGCCGGAGAAGTCGGTCTCGCACATGCCGCCCACCAGCGCCTTCAGCGCCAGCCGGTCCGCCAGCGCCGCGGCGTAGGTGAGGAAGATCAGGTTGCGGCCGGGGACGTAGGTGGAGGGCAGGCCCCGCTCGGTGATCTCGATCGCCCGCTCGGCGGTCATCGCCGTCTCGCCGATGGCGCCAAAGCCCCGGATGTCGAGCACGTGGTCTTGGCCCAGCCGCACGGCCCAGTTCGGGAACCGCTGCTTGATCGCCTCGCGCACCACGCCGCGCTGGGTCAGCTCCACCGAATGGCGCTGGCCGTAGTCGAACCCCACCGTCTCGACGCGCGTGTAGCGCTCCAGCGCCCAGGCAAGGCAGACGCTGGAATCCTGGCCGCCGGAGAAGAGCACCAGGGCGCCGTGGACGGGTTCAACCATCGCCCTCCTCTACACGAGGGCGGGGTTCAGGTCAGCGTGGCCATCGCCGAGCGGTCGAAGTCCATCAGCTCGTCCGTGCGGCCGTGGCGCACCTTCACCGCCCACAGCGGATCCTGCAGCACCGCGCGGCCGACGGCCACCAGGTCGAACTCGTCCCGCTCCAGGCGCGCCAGCAGTTCGTCCAGCGACGCCGGCTTGGAGACCTCCCCGCCATAGCCGGCGATGAAGTCGCCGGTGAGGCCCACCGAGCCCACTGTGATCGTCGCCTTGCCGGTGAGCTTCTTGGCCCAGCCGGCGAAATTGAGGTCCGAGCCCTCGAACTCCGGCTCCCAGAACCGGCGCTGGGAGCAGTGGAAGCAGTCGGCGCCGGCGTCCGCCAGCGGGTCCAGCCAGGCTTCCATGTCCGCCGGCGTTGGCGCGATCTTGGCGGCGAAGTCCTGCTGCTTCCATTGCGAGAGGCGGATGATCACCGGGAAGTCCGGGCCGACGGCGGCGCGCACGGCCTTGAGGATCTCGGCGGCGAATCTGGCGCGGTCGCCCACCGCCGGGCCGCCGAACGGATCGTCCCGCTCGTTGGTGCCTTCCCAGAAGAACTGGTCGATCAGATAGCCGTGGGCGCCGTGCAGCTCCACCGCGTCGAACCCCAGCCGCTTGGAATCGCCGGCGGCGGTGGCGAAAGCGCTGATGGCGTCGGCGACCTCGGCGTCGGTCATCGGCTCGCCGAAGCGGTGGCCGGGGCGGGAGATGCCCGAGGGACTGTCGTAGGGTCCGGGCGGCGCCCAGTCCTCCCGGTGGCTGCGCACGGCGCCCACGTGCCAGAGCTGGGGCGCCATCAGCCCGCCCTCGGCGTGGACGGCGTCGATCACCCGCTTCCAGCCGGCCAGCTCCGCCTCGCCGTGGAAGCGCGGGATGTTCGGATCGTTGAGCGAGGCGGGGCGGGCGACGCCGGTGCCTTCGGAGATGATCAAGCCGATGTCGGCGGCGGCGCGCCGCGCGTAGTAGGCGGCGACGTCTTCCGTCGCCACGCCGCCGGGCGATGCCGAGCGGGTCATGGGGGCCATCACCAACCGGTTGGGCAGGGTCAGGGTCTTGAGCTGGAAGGGTCTGAAAAGGGCGTCGGCTGGCACGCGCGGCTCCGCTGAAGTTTCGAGGCCGCTCATGTAGCGGCCCGTCCGCCCCGCGCCAGAGAGAAAATCTCTAGCGCGGGCCGGTTTTCGTCAGAGCGCCCAGACGGGCCTCAGGGAAGTCAGGGTCTGGCAAGGCGCGAGGGGGGGCGGTATGTGGCTTCATTCCGCGAGCGGCTCGCCCATGCCCAATTCCAAGCCGGCCATCCTGATCGTCCAGCCGCACCTGGCGGTGCTGGGTCCGTTCCTGGAAGCGGACTTCACCGTCTGGCGCCTCTGGGAAGCGCCGCCGCTCGAGGCGACCCAGGCGATCGGCGCCCTGGTGGTGGCCGGCGAATACCCGCTGGACCGGGCGCTGGCCGAGCACTTGCCGAACCTGGGCCTCATCGCCTGCTTCACCGCCGGCTACGACGGCGTCGACATCGAATGGGCGATCGCGCGGGGCCTGAAGGTCAGCCACTCGCCGGGCGTCAACCACGAGGACGTGGCCGACCATGCGATCGCGCTGATGCTGGGCGCCTGGCGCGGCGTCGTCGAGGGCGACGCCATGGTGCGCGAGGGCCGCTGGAGCTCGCACGAGAAACGCATGACCCATTCGCTGGCGCATCGGCGGCTGGGGATCGTCGGCCTGGGCGCGATCGGCGTCGAGGTCGCCCGGCGCGCCGAAGCCTTCGGCCTCGCCGTCTCCTGGTGGGGTCCGCGCGAGAAGCCGGACGCGCCGTGGCCCAGGGCCAAGAGCCTGCTGGCGCTGGCGAAGGAGAGCGACATCCTGATTATCGCCGCCCGCGCCAGCGAGGAGAACCGCGGCCTGATCGACCGTGCGGTGATCGACGCGCTGGGTCCGCACGGCCTCCTCGTCAACGTCGCTCGCGGCCAGCTGGTGGACGAGGCGGCGCTGATCGCGGCGTTGAAGGACGGGCGCCTCGGGATGGCGGCCCTGGACGTCTTCCAGACCGAGCCGACGCCGCCGGCGCGCTGGCGGGACGTCCCCAATGTGGTGCTCTCGCCGCACGCGGCCGGCGCCACCACCGGCGCCCTGCCCAAGATGCTGGCGCTGACCCGCGAGAACCTGCTGCGGTTCTTCGCCGGCGAGCCGCTGGTCAATCCGGTGGAATGATTTCGGAAGAGGGCGCGCCGGCGCCGGGGACGCCCAACGCCGGCGCGCCGCCCCGTCAGGCGATCGCCGTCGCCACGGCGATGGCGAAGGGCGCCAGCGCCAGGACGACCGTGGCCGTCGCTTCACCGGCGCTCGCCGATTGGCGCAGCCGGGTGAGGACCGCCCTTGCGCCGACGGATCGGCTGGCCGGGCGGGCCTTGAGCGCGTCCGGGCGCGGGGCCCAGACGTTGTTGAGTTGAGGGTTGAACGAGATCGCGGGTCCGTGGACTAGGTTCATGAAGTTCCTTGGTGTTGTTGAAGGGCGCCGCACGCGCAAAGGTCTCCGACCTCCGGACGGGAGTCGGGTCTGGTGTGAAAAGGGATTTGGCGGCAGCCTGTGTCTACGCCCAACAAGCGTAGCCGCCAATTCTTGAACTCAACTATTTCAACCCCATATTGTATGGTCGCGGCGCCGCGGATGAGCGCGCCGGCGTTCTCGTCCCAGCCTCATTCCTGAACCCGTCGCCCAGGCGCGCGAGCGGTCGCGGGCCACTATTCACTTGACCTTAATCGCATAAAGATATCGTTATATCCGATGGGCATTACCTCGGACCAGGCGGTGGACGTGCTGCGCGCGGCGGGCGAGCCGACGCGCCTGCGCATCCTGGCGCTGCTGGCGCGCGAAGAGCTGGCGGTGCTGGAGCTGACCAGCATCCTTAGCCAAAGCCAGCCGCGCGTCTCCCGGCACCTGAAGCTGCTGGCGGAAGCGGGCCTGGTGGAGCGGTTCCCGGAAGGCGCCTGGGTCTTCTATCGCTTGCTGGGTTCTGGCCCCACCCGCGCGCTGATCGACCAGG
>JBIOEF010000140.1:0-7796 GCA_044445785.1 Caulobacterales bacterium | reverse complement strand
GGGCTGGACTGCTCGGGCCTGATCCAGCAGGCGCGCTACGCCTGTGGCCTGGCGACGCCCCGCGATTCGGACCAGCAGGCGGTGCTGGGGCGCGATGCGTCGCCCGACGAGCTGTTGCGCGGCGATCTCGTCTTCTGGCGCGGCCACGTGGGGATGATGCTGGACGGCGCGCGGCTGATCCACGCCAACGCCCACCACATGGCGGTGACCATCGAGCCTCTCAGCGAAGTGGTGACGCGAAACGAGCAGAAAGGCGCAGGCCCGCCGACGGCGTACCGCCGACCCTGAATGCGCTTGGCCTACGGCTTGGCGGGGATGTCCGCGACCTTCGGCTGGGCGGCCTTGGCGGTGCGCGCGGCGACCGCTTCGGCGAGGGTGGCCGTGGGCTTGGGCAGCTTCGGCGTCGCCTCGACCGAGCCGTACTTCAAGACGTCGAGCGCCCGGGTCAGCTGGAAGTCGCCCTTGGCCTGATCGAAGCTGGTGGGCGGCGCCTCGGCCGGCTCGTGCGCGCCGCGGCGGGTCTTGCCCTCATCGGCGTCGAGCGCGTTGCGGAAGCTGGACTCGGTGAACTGGAACGCTTCGTTGGCCAGCTGCTGAGCCTCCTCGCGCGTCTCGGCCACCTCCAGGTCCGGTTCGATCCCGGTCTTCTGGATCGAGCGGCCCGAGGGCGTGTAGTAGCGCGCGGTGGTGAGCTTCACCCCGCCGTCGAGGCCGCCGCGCAGCGGGATGACGGTCTGGACCGAGCCCTTGCCGAAACTGGTGACGCCGACCAGCTGGGCGCGGTGGCGATCCTGCAGGGCGCCGGCGACGATCTCCGAGGCCGAGGCCGAGCCGGAGTTGATCAGCACCACCAGCGGCAGGCCGTTCAGAACGTCGTGGCCCTTGGAATTGTAGCGTTCGATGTCGCGCGGATCGCGGCCGCGCTGGGAGACCACCTCGCCGCCGTCGAGGAAGAGGCCGGCGACGCCGACCGCCTGGTCGAGCAGGCCGCCTGGATTGTTGCGCAGGTCCAGGATCAGGCCCTTCATCTTCGGGTCCTTGGCCTTCATGTCGTTGATCGCGGCCAGGGTCTCGTCGGTGGCTTTCTCGTTGAAGCCCGACAGCTTCAGATAGCCCTCATCGCCCTCCAGATGGTAGGCGACCGACTTGGGCTGGATGATCTCGCGCACCAGTTTGACGTCGAAGGGATCGGTCTTCTCGCGGCCGATGGTCAGCGTCACCATCTCGCCGGGCTTGCCGCGCATCTGCTTCACCGCATCGGTGACGCTCATGCCCAGGATGTTCTCGCCGTTGACGGCCATGATGTAGTCGCCAGGCTTGATCCCGGCCCTGGCGGCCGGCGTGCCGTCGATGGGCGAGATCACCTTCACCGCGCCGTCCTCGCTGGTGATCTCGATGCCAAGACCGCCGTACTCGCCGCGGGTCTGGTCCTGAAGGTCGTTGAAGTCCTCGGGGTTCAGATAGTCGGAGTGCGGATCGAGCGAGGTCAGCATGCCCTGCAGCGCCGCCTCGATCAGCTTCTTGTCGTCGACCTTGGTCACATACTGGCGATCGACGGTGTCCAGCACATCGCCGAAGAGCTCGAGCATATGGTAGGTCTCGGCCTTCGGCTCGGGCGTGGCGCGCGCCACCTGTCCCACATAGGCCATGCTGCCGGCGCCAAGAACGAACGCGGAAGCGGCGATCAGAAGGTACTTTTTCATAGGGCTTAGTCAGCTCCTTGGCGGCGCAGCCTTAGGCCGTCCGCGTTAAAAATCACTCCCCGACCCGCCCCAGTTGAATCGGCGGCCGCCGCCCCCGCCTGCAACAATCGCGCCGGATCGACGGGCCCTCTGGCCATCCGCACTTCGAAATAGAGTTCTGGCGAAGGATGTCCACTCGTCGGCATGACTCCGAGGGGGTAGGCGGGCGCGACCGATTGTCCGGCGGTCACCGACACTCTACCCAATCCTGAGAGCACAATGTGGCATCCGCCCGCGGCGTGCAAGATAACCACCTGGCCCCACCCGTTCAGCGGCCCGGCGTAGGCCACCACGGCGGCGGCCGGGCTCCTGACCGGCGCGCCGGCGCCCGTTCGATAGGCGAACCCGCGCGAGCGCAGGCCGTTCTGCAGGCGTCCGCCGAACCGCGCCGCGACGACGCCGTCGGCCGGCGCCAGCAGCGCCGCCGGGGCGGGCTGGGCGTCCAGGGCGCCGGACGCTGGCGCGGGCTGCACGCTCGGCTGGGCCATCAGGGCGGCGTCCTGGGTGAGGGCGTCGATCCGGCCCTCGCGGTCCTCCAGCGCGCTTTCGGCGGCGAAGAGGTCGCCGCTGGCCTCGGCCGCCTGGCGCCGCAGCACCGCCAGCGCCTGGGCCTGGACGCTTAGCGCCCGCGCCCGCGCCTCCAGCTGTGGCGCGATCGCCCGGGCGAGGATCATCGCCCGCACGGCGTCCTTGGCGTCGCGGGGACTGACCAGCAGCGGCGGCGGCGGATCGCGGCTGAAGAGCTGCAGGGCGCTCAGCAGCCGCGCCAGCTGGCTGCGATTGGCGCCGATCTGGCCGGCCAGGACCTCTTCCTGAGCGTTCAGCGCCTCCAGCGTGCGCCGCTGCGCCTCCAGGCTCTCGGCGTGGACGGGAACGACGCTGACGATCGTAAGGAGCGCGGCCAGACTGAGGCGCATGCCCACCGATAGTCCCGCGCGCGGCATCGGTTCAATCGCGATGATAGGGCCCGCCGGCCAGGATGGTCGCCGCCCGGTAGACCTGCTCGGCCAGCATCACCCTGGCCAGCGCATGCGGCCAGGTCTGCGGCCCAAAGGCCAGGGTCCCCTGCGCCGAGCGGACGAGGCCGGCGTCCAGCCCGTCCGCCCCGCCGATCACCAGGCCGAGCGAGCGCACGCCCTCGTCCCGCAAGGCGCCCAGCCTGCCGGCGAAGGCGCGGGAGGTGACGGCGCCGCCGTGTTCGTCGCAGGCGATCAGGGTCATGGCGGTGGTCTTGGCGAGGATTGCTTCGGCCTCGGCGGCCTTGCCGGGTTTGCGGCTTTCGACCTCGAGGATCTCCACAGGGCCGAGACCCAGCGAGCGGCCGGCGGCGGTGGCGCGCGCGGCGTAGTCCTTGGCCAGCGCCGCTTCCGGCGCGCGGCCCAGCTTGCCGACGCAGATCAGGGTGATGCGCACGCGCCCTGGCCGGCGCGCGGCGTCAGTTGACGCTGGTGCGGTGCGGCGCGTCCACCGACCAGATCTTCTCGATGTTGTAGAAGGCGCGCACTTCCGGGCGGAAGATGTGGACGATCACGTCGCCGGCGTCGATCAGCACCCAGTCGCAGTGCGGCAGGCCCTCCACCCGGGCGCGGCCGTGGCCGGCGTCCTTCAGGGCCCGCAGCAGGTGGTCGGCCATGGCGCCCACGTGACGGTGCGAGCGGCCGGACGCGACGATCATCCCGTCGGCCACCGAGCTCTTGTTCTTCAGGTCTATGAAAACGACGTCCTGGGCCTTCTCGTCGTCCAGTCGGGTCAGAATCAGCCGCTCCAGTGCGGCGGCCCTAACGTCCTCCGAAGCGTCGCCGGCGGCGATCGCCTCATGCGCACGCGGCGCAACTTCGCGGTCCAGCTGGGTGCTCCCTTGGCAGCTTTCGTAACGTCAAAGGCTAACACAGTCAGGGGCGTCGGTCAGGGGTTATTCTGAGCGCCTCAGTCGCCTAGCGCGGTCTTGCGCCGAAGCGCTGTCGAAGATGTGAAGTTGAGCGGGCCGGTGAGATAGACCCACGCCGGCGGTTTGCGCAGCGGCAGAGTGCGGGCGGCGCGTGCCGGAATTCGCGCGTGGGCGAAGCGCTGGGCGGCGGGCGAGAGCCGGCTCTTGAGCGCGATCCACGGGCGCGCCACCACCGCCACCGGGGCCTCGCGCATGATCTGGGTCCAGCCGCGCCAGCGGTGGAACTCGGCCAAGCTGTCGGCGCCCATGATCCAGACGAACCGCACCGCCGGGTAGCGCGCCTTCAAAACGCGTAACGTGTCGATGGTGTAGAACGAACCGATCCGGGTTTCCGCATCCGAGACGATCATCGCCGGGCCCTGGGCGTAACGCCGCGCGGCGTGGATTCTGCGCCCGAGGGCCGCGGTCTCGTGTGTGGGCTTGAGCGGATTCTGCGGCGAGACCAGCCAGATCACCCGGTCGAGCCCAATCCGCACGAGCGCCGTCTCGGCCACGTGCGCGTGTCCCTCGTGCGCCGGATTGAACGAGCCGCCGAAGAGGCCAACGCGCATGCCGGGCTTGAGGTCGAAGCCGAGCCTCAGCACCCGCGGTCGGCCAGCGCTGGGCGCCCGCCTGGCAGGCCCGGCGAACCACATCGGAAGCGTCCCCTTATGCTCAGACTGAGCCTTAGTAGTGGGGTTTCAGACTACTGAACACCCACGCTGGGGCCCGGCTGCTCACCACAGAGGTTTGATTTGGGATCGATGGCAGTAGAGTTGCGCCGGCGTCGGCGCATCGGGCGGAAGGAAGACGCGGATGCGCCAAATACGCCAGCTGCCGCTCCCGAATTGGTTGGCGTTGAAGTCGGCGACATAGTCGATCTCTTGCAGGCTGTTCGGATCAACCGGATTTGGCCGCACGGCCTTCCAGAAACCACGCGCGCTCCTCACGTCGAAGGCGACAATGAGTCTCTCCTGGGTAAGGACCATCGGTTTGATCTGCGAAGGTTCGGCGCCTGGCGGCGTGGCCCAGGGATCGTTGATGGCCCCGACGGGTTCCTTACCGGAAGGTCCCATGAAGCCGCCGTCGCTGGGGTGGGAGAAAAGCTTGCGCAACGCTTCCTGATCCGACCTCGCCGCGGCGAAGGCAAAGTCCTGCATCAAGGCTTCGATCTTGGCGTGCGCGGCGCCCCACTGCTGGGTGGCGACCGGCTGACCCCTCTCGCAACGAGCCTCGGCCATGTTGTTCGTGATCATGCTCATGTCGTGCGTGACCGCCAGGCTCATGGTCGCCCCGTCTGAGGCCTGAGCCCTCACGGCGATGGGGGCCACTAGAAAGGTGACCGCCGCCGCCAGCGTCAAAATCTTGCTTCGCCAATGCAGCGTTACAGTCATCGCCGCCCTCCGATTCTCCCACCTTAAGCCTGCGACCAAGAGTTGAGGAGGGAGATCGTTGGTCCTTCAATCCCTACGCCTTGAGCGCCAGGTCATCCGCGTGGATCACGGGGCCGGCGGTGTAGCCGAGGGCGGGTTCGATGGCGTCGGAGCGCAGGCCGATGATCTTCTCGGCGTCGGCGGCGTCGTAGCGCGAAAGGCCGCGGCCGACCTCGCGGCCGGCGCCGTCGCGCACCACCACCGCATCGCCCTTGCCGAAGCGTCCCTCGACGCCGCGAACGCCGGCGGCCAGCAGGCTCTTGCCGGCGCGCAGGGCGGCGGCCGCGCCCTCGTCGACGATCAGCGCGCCCTGCGGGGCGAGCGAGCCGGCGATCCAGGCCTTGTAGGCGGCGGCCGGGGTGGCCGTGGCTTCGAAGAGGGTGGAGCGTTCGCCCGCTTCCGCCGCCTGCAAGGGCGCCGGGCGATGGCCGAGCGCGATCAGGGTCGAGCAGCCTGCGGCGGCGGCGATGCGCACGGCCGCCAGCTTGGTCGCCATGCCGCCGGAGCCCACGTGGGCGCCGCCGCCCATGGCCTCGATGTCGGGCGTCAGCGCCTGCACCCGCGGGATGTGCCGCGCCCCGGTGTCGCGGCGCGGGTCGGCGGTGTAGAGGCCGTCGACGTCGGAGAGCAGCACCAGCAGGTCGGCGCCGATCATCTGGGCGACACGGGCGGCCAGTCGGTCGTTGTCGCCGTAGCGGATCTCCTCGGTGGCGACGGTGTCGTTCTCGTTGACCACCGGCGTCACGCCCAGCTCCAGCAGCGTCTCGAGCGTGGCTCGCGCATTCAGGAACCGGCGGCGCACCTCGGTGTCGTCCGGGGTCATCAGCACCTGGGCGGCGGTGAGGCCCACCGGCTCCAGCGCCTCTTCCCAGGCGCGCATCAAGAGGGACTGGCCGGCGGCGGCGGCGGCCTGCTTCTCCGGCAGGGTGAGGGCGCGACGCTTCAGGGCCAAACGCCGGCGCCCCAGCGCCACCGCGCCGGATGAGACGATGAGCAGCTTCTGGCCGCGGGCTTTCAGCCGGGCGAGGTCGGCGGCGAAGGCGGCGAGCCAGACGCCGTCGGCGGCGCCGGTGGCTTCATCCACCACCAGGGCGGAGCCGACCTTGACCACGATCAGCCGCGCGGACTTCAGCTCGCTCACGGCCGCCAGTCCTCGTCGGGCGCCGCGTCCGCCGGCTCGGCCTCGCCGCGGACCTCGGCGAAGGCGGCGCGGAGGATCTGGGTGACGCCTTCGCGGGAGACGCCGGAGATGAGGTAGGGCGCGACGCCCGCGGCCTTCTTCAGCGCCCGCGCCTTTTCCTTGCGCGTCGCCGGATCCAGCGCGTCGACCTTGTTCAGCGCCAGGAGCTCGGGCTTGTCGGTGAGGCCAGCGCCATAGGCGGCCAGCTCGCCGCGCACGGTGCGCCAGGCGCCGGCGACGTCGTCCGCCGTGGCGTCCACCAGATGGATCAGCGCCCGGGTGCGCTCCAGGTGGCCGAGGAAGCGGACGCCGAGACCCGCGCCTTCCGCCGCGCCCTCGATCAGGCCGGGGATGTCGGCGAGCACAAAGCGCTCGTTGGCCGAGAGGTCGACCACGCCCAGCGCGGGGGTCAGGGTAGTGAAGGGATAGTCGGCGATCTTCGGTGTCGCCGCCGAGACCGCGGCCAGGAACGTCGACTTGCCGGCGTTGGGCAGGCCCACCAGGCCGACGTCGGCGATCAGCTTCAGCCGCAGCCAGATCCACAACTCCTGACCTGGCAAGCCGGGGTTGGCGTGGCGGGGCGCCTGGTTGACCGGGCCCTTGAAGCGGGTGTTGCCAAAGCCGCCGTTGCCGCCCGCCAGCAGCTTGATGCGCACGCCGGGCTGGTCGAGGTCGGCGATGATCGTTTCCTTGTCCTCCTCCAGCACCTCGGTCCCCACCGGCACGCGCAGGACGACGTCGTCGCCGCCCGCCCCGTGTCGGTCGCGGCCCATGCCGTGGCCGCCGGTCTTGGCCTTGAAATGCTGGTGGTAGCGGTAGTCGATCAGGGTGTTGAGGCCCTCGACCGCCTCGATCCAGACATCGCCCCCGCGGCCGCCGTCGCCCCCATCCGGGCCGCCGTACTCGATGAACTTCTCGCGCCGGAACGAGACGGCGCCGCCGCCGCCGTCGCCCGAGCGAATGTAGATCTTGCACTGGTCGAGGAACTTCATGGGCGTCGTTTAGACGATTTCGCCGCGTGAAATCGAGTTGAACGCGGCCAAGCTTGCAATCGAGGCGTCCGGCGACGCTAGACTTGCGCCCCATCGACACGAGGAGGCGCGCCCATGGAACCCTTCCAGATCTCCCTGGCTCCCAGCCGGCTCACCCAGACCATCAACCCCTGGACCTGGGCTTTCCAGGGCGCCCAGATCGGACTCTTCAACATCGACCTTGGCCAGTCCCGCGATCCGACGCTGGAGCGGCGGATGCTGGATGAAGTCGGCAGCTACGGCCGCCAGATCGGTCAGATCGGTGACGCGCTGGGCGCGGTGGTCGACTACCTGGAGCGGCTGAACCTCGGCCCCCTGGACGCGGAAGAGAAGAAGGCCGTGACCCTCCTCAAGGCCCAGCTCATCGAGGTCAACCGGCTGAAGCACAATCGACAGAACGAGAAGGCGGCGGCGTAGAACCTCCCTCCCCGTCGTGGGGAGGGACAGACCGCGCAGCGGTCAGGGTGGGGATGTCTGGCGAGG
>JBIOEF010000139.1:0-7966 GCA_044445785.1 Caulobacterales bacterium | reverse complement strand
CACCCTGACCGCTTCGCGGTCCGTCCCTCCCCACGAGGGGGAGGGAGGACGACCTAGAGGATGTACCGCGAGAGGTCGGCGTTCTTGGAGAGTTCGCCGACGCGGTCGCGGACGTAGGCGCCGTCGATGGTGAGGGTCTCGCCGGAGCGGTCGCCGGCGGTGAAGCTGATCTCCTCGACCACCTTTTCCAGCACCGTCTGCAGGCGCCGCGCGCCGATGTTCTCCACCGCCCCGTTCACCTCCACGGCGGCGTCGGCCAGGGCGTCGATGGCGTCCTGGGTGAAGGTCAGCGTCACGTTCTCGGTGGCCAGCAAGGCCTGCTGCTGGACGATCAGATTGGCCTCCGGCTCGGTGAGGATCCGGCGCAGGTCGTCGCGGGTCAGCGCCTTCAGCTCCACCCGGATCGGCAGGCGGCCCTGCAGTTCGGGCAGCAGGTCCGAGGGCTTGGCGACGTGGAAGGCGCCGGACGCGATGAAGAGGATGTGGTCGGTCTTCACCGGCCCGTACTTGGTGGAGACGGTGGTGCCCTCGATGAGCGGCAAGAGGTCCCGCTGGACGCCTTCGCGGGAAACGTCGGCGCCGGCCCGTTCCGAACGCGAGGCGACCTTGTCGATCTCGTCGATGAAGACGATGCCGGCGTTCTCGGCCAGCTCCACCGCCTCGTGGGTCAGCGCCTCCTGGTCGACCAGCTTGTCGCTCTCCTCGGCGATCAGCGGCGCCATGGCCGCGGCGACGGTGGTCTTGTGCGCCTTGGTCCGCCCGCCGAAGGCCTTGCCCATGATCTCCGAGAGATTGAGCACGCCCATGCTGGCGCCGGGCTGGCCCGGGATGTCGAAGCCCTGGAAGGGCGAAGCGGTGTCAGCGAGGGTGAGCTCGATGTCCTTCTCGTCCAACTCGCCGGCGCGCAGGCGGGCGCGGAAGTTCTCGCGGGTGGCCGGGCCGGCGCCGGGTCCCACCAGGGCGTCCACAGGCGCTCCTCGGCGGCCGCCTCGGCCTTGGCCTTGACGCCGCTGCGGCGGCGCTCGCGGATCATGCCGATGGCGGCTTCCACCAGGTCGCGGACGATCTGGTCGACATCGCGCCCGACGTAGCCGACCTCGGTGAACTTGGTGGCCTCGACCTTCAGGAACGGCGCCTGCGCCAGCCGCGCCAGGCGCCGGGCGATCTCGGTCTTGCCGACGCCCGTCGGCCCGATCATCAGGATGTTCTTGGGCGTCACCTCGTCGCGCAACGCTTCGGGGACCCGTCGCCGGCGCCAGCGATTGCGCAGCGCCACGGCCACCGCGCGCTTGGCCTCGTCGTGGCCGACCACGAACCGGTCGAGCTCGGAAACGATCTCGCGGGGGGAAAACTCGGTCATCGCGCGTCCTTCGAGACGCCCGCTGGCGCGGGCTCCTCAGGATGACGGGAGCGGTGGGTGGCCCTCAATCTCGTCATGGTGAGAGCGCCCGCCAGGGCGCGTCTCGAACCACGCAGGCCGAACCCCTCACAGCACTTCCACCGTCAGGTCGCGGTTGGTGTAGACGCAGATGTCGGCGGCGATGGCCATCGCGCGGCGGGCGATATCCTCGGCGGTGAGGTCGAACTCCAACAGCGCCTTGGCCGCCGCCAGCGCGTACTGGCCGCCAGAGCCGATGGCGGCGACGCCGGTCTCGGGCTCCAGCACGTCGCCGGTGCCGGTGACGGTGAGGATCGTGGTGGCGTCGGCGGCGATCAGCATCGCTTCCAGCCGGCGCAGATAGCGGTCGGTGCGCCAGTCCTTGGCCAGGTCGACGCAGGCCCTGGCCAGCTGCTCGGGATATTGCTCCAGCTTGGATTCCAGCCGCTCGATCAGGGTGAAGGCGTCGGCCGTGGCGCCCGCGAACCCCGCCACCACGCGCCCGCCGGCGAGGCGGCGGACCTTCTTGGCGTTGCCCTTGACGATGGTCTGTCCCATGGAGACCTGGCCGTCGCCGGCGATCACCGTCGATCCGCCCTTGCGCACGGCGAGGATGGTGGTCCCATGCCAATCGGGGAAAGCTTGCATCGCCGCGCATGTGGCGGTCGCCAGGGCCGGGGTCAAGGATGAGCTTCTCGGACGAGGAGGTCGAACGCTACGCCCGCCACCTGGTGCTGCGCGAGATCGGCGGGCCAGGCCAGCAGGCGCTGAAAGCCGCGCGGGTGCTGATCGTCGGCGCGGGCGGCCTCGGCGCGCCGGCGGCTCTCTACCTGGCGGCGGCGGGGGTGGGGACGCTGGGCCTCGTGGATCCCGACACGGTCAGCCTCTCCAACCTGCAGCGCCAGGTGCTCTACGCCACCGCCGACGACGGCGCGCCGAAGGTCGAACGGGCCGCGGACCGGCTGGCGGCGCTGAACCCGCACGTGCGCGTCGAGCCGATCGATGAGCGGCTGACCAGCGCCAACGCCGGCGAGTTCGTCGGCGGCTACGACCTGGTGCTCGACGGCACCGACGACTTCGCCACGCGCCTGGCCGTCAACGCTGCCTGCGTGGCGGCCGGCAAGGCGCTGGTCTCGGGCGCCATCGGCCGCTGGACCGGCCAGATCGGCGTCTTCGCCGGCCGCCCCTGCTATCAGTGCCTGGTGCCGGAGATCCCGCCGGACGCGGAGACCTGCGTCGCCGTCGGCGTGGTCGGCGCGCTGGCCGGCGTGATCGGCTCGATGATGGCCCTGGAAGCGATCAAGCTGATCGCCGCCGCCGGCGATCCGCTCACCGGCCGGCTGATGGTCTACGACGCGCTGTCAGGCGAAGCGCGCACGGTGCGGGTGGGGGCCGATCCGGAGTGCCCGGTCTGCGGCGTCGGAGCAAAGGCGGCCTAGGTCGTGGCGTCGCTTTGCGCCCCTTCCATCACCACGCCTGCGGCGTGGCGGTCCCCCTTCCCCGTTTTACGGGGAAGGAGGAGGGATGCGGCGGCCTCTTCTCCTCCCATGCGAGCCCGAAGGGCGATGCGGGGGAGGTGGATCGGCGCGCGTTTGCGCGACGAGACGGAGGGGGCGCGGGGCAACCGCACCGACGTCCCTCCTAAAGCATCGACGGGATCACGCGGTCGGGGGGTTTGTGGCCGTCCATCCAGGTGCGGATGTTGACGATCACTTTTTCGCCCATCTCGGTGCGGCCCTCGATGGTGGCGCTGCTCATGTGCGGCATCAGCACGACGTTGGCGAGCTTCATGAGCTTGGGGTTGATGGTGGGCTCGTTCTCGAAGACGTCCAGCCCGGCGCCCGACAGCTCGCCCGCGCGCAGCATTCCGGCCAGGGAGGCCTCGTCGATGATCTCGCCTCTGGCGGTGTTGATCAGGATCGCGTGCGGCTGCAGCAGCTTCAGCCGCCGCGCCGAGAGGAGGTGGTAGGTGCCGGGCGTGTGCGGGCAGTTCACCGAGACGATGTCCATCCTGGCCAGCATCTGGTCCAGGCTTTCCCAGTAGGTGGCCTCCAGCTCCTCGGCGATGCGGGGGCTGACGGGCTTGCGGTTATGGTAGTGGATCGAAAGGCCGAAGGCGCGGGCGCGCCTGGCCAGCGCCTGGCCGATCCGGCCCATGCCGACGATCCCCAGGCGTTTGCCGCCGATCCGCCGGCCCAGCATCCAGGTCGGCGACCAGCCGCGCCAATCGCCGGCCTGGACCACGTTGGCGCCCTCCACCACCCGGCGCAGCACGGCCATGATCAGGGCCATGGTGAGGTCGGCGGTGTCTTCGGTGAGCACGCCCGGCGTGTTGGTGACGGCGATCCCGGCGTCGGT
The DNA here is from genome assembly GCA_044445785.1 of Caulobacterales bacterium. GTDB lineage: Bacteria > Pseudomonadota > Alphaproteobacteria > Caulobacterales > Caulobacteraceae > Acaudatibacter. The sequence continues at coordinate 4,230 of JBIOEF010000139.1, read as the reverse complement.
GGCGGCGGTGACGTCGATGTGATCGACGCCGGCGCCGAAATTAGCGATCAGCTTCAGCTTGCCGCCCGCCGCGGCGATTACCTTGGCGTCGATCCGGTCGGTGATCGTGGGGACCAAGACGTCGGCCCTGCCGACCGCGTCGGCCAGCGCCGCGGCGCTCAGCGGCTGGTCCTCGACATTGAGCTCGGTGTCGAAGAGTTCGCGCATCCGCGTCTCCACGGGATCGGGGAGTTTGCGGGTGACGACGACTTTCGGCTTGCGGATGGCCATCGGGAACCTGAGAAAGACGGGCGCCGCGACCTCTAGCAAAGCGGCCGGCAAGGTCCAAGCAAAGGCGCGATGCGGCGAAGAAACATCTGCGGAGCCCCGGGGCTCCTGGTCGCGTCGGCGGCGCTCCTTGCCTTGAGCGCCTGCGGCGACCACGGGAGCGAGGGCCAGGACTGCCCGACCGGGTCGAAGACGGCGACGCCCTCCGGCTATTGCGTGCCCCGCTACCTCAGCCTCAAGCGCGGCGAGGTGTTCGGGCGCAAGGGTCCGGGCAAGGACTACCCCACCTCCTTCGTCTACCACGCCCAGGGCCTGCCGGTGCAGGTGGTGGACGAGACCACCGACTGGCGTCGCATCTGCGATCCGGAAGGCGGGGCGGTGTGGGTGCACCGCTCGATGCTGGACGGCCGGCGCACGGTGATGGCGATCGGCGCCCAGTCGGTGACCCTGCGCCGGACGCCCGCGGACACAGGCGCGGCCGCCGCCTATCTGAACCCCCGCGCCGTCGCCGCGCTCGACCACTGCCAGGGCGACTGGTGCAAGGTCAGCGCCGGCGGCGCTTCCGGCTGGCTGAAGGCCGATCAGGTCTGGGGCCTGGCCCCGACGCCCCAATGTCGTTGAGCCGGCCCCCCTGGCCTGCTAGCGCCTCGCCTGCTACCCAATGACCATGAGCGTGGAAGCCATGACCCAGAACCGCTTCGACAACGCCGAGCTGATGGCGTGCGCGCGCGGCGAGATGTTCGGCCCCGGCAACGCCCAGCTGCCCTCGCCGCCGATGCTGCTCTTCGACCGCATCACCCAGATCACCAGCGAGGGCGGCGAGCACGGCCTTGGCTACATCGAGGCCGAGCTCGACATCAATCCTGGCCTCTGGTTCTTCGCCTGCCACTTTCAGGGCGATCCGGTGATGCCCGGGAGTCTCGGCCTCGACGCGCTCTGGCAGCTGGTGGGGTTCTACCTGGGCTGGATCGGCGGCAAGGGGCGCGGCCGCGCCGTCGGCTGCAGCGCGGCGCGGTTCACCGGCGAGGTGACGCCGGCGTCCAAGCTGGTCACCTACAAGATCAACATGAAGCGCGTGATCAATCGGCGGCTGGTGGTGGGGATCGGAGACGGGGTGATGGAAGTCGACGGGACCCCTATCTATTGGGCCGAAGATTTGCGCGTGGGCCTCTACCAGCGACCTTAGGCCAGCGGACCGGAAAAAAGATCATGCGCCGCGTCGCCATTACCGGCATCGGGATCGTCTCATCGATCGGCAATAGCGCCAACGAGGTGCTGGCGTCGCTCCGGGAAGCCAAATCGGGCGTCACCGCCGCGCCGGAATACGCCGAGCTCGGCTTCCGCTGCCAGGTCCGCGCCCGGCCAGAGATCGACTGGGAGGCGATGGTCGACCGCCGCGCGGCCCGGTTCCTGGCGCCCGGCACGGCCTATGCGCACATCGCCATGGAGCAAGCCCTGGCCGACGCGGGTCTGTCCGGCGAGGAGATTTCCGACGACCGCATCGGCCTCATCGTCGGCGCCGGCGGGCCCTCCACCCGCTCGATCGTCGAGGCGGCGGACACCGCCCGGACCAAGGGGGTCAAGCGGATCGGCCCCTTCGCCGTCCCCAAGGCGATGAGCTCGGGCCCCTCGGCGACCCTGGCCACCTGGTTCAAGATCCGCGGCCTCAACTTCTCCATCTCCTCGGCCTGCGCCACCTCCACCCACTGTATCGGGACGGCGGTGGAGCAGATCGCCATGGGCAAGCAGGACCTGATCTTCGCCGGCGGCTGCGAAGAGGAAGACTGGACCCTGTCGGCCCTGTTCGACGCCATGGGCGCCATGTCCAGCCGCTTCAACGACACCCCGACGCGCGCCAGCCGCGCCTACGACGTGGCCCGCGACGGCTTCGTCATCGCCGGCGGGGCCGGGATCGTGGTGCTGGAGGAGATGGAGCGGGCCAAGGCCAGGGGCGCGAAGATCTATGGCGAGGCGGTGGGCTACGCGGCCACCTCCGACGGCCACGACATGGTTGCTCCGTCAGGCGAAGGGGCGGTGCGCTGCATGCGCCTGGCGCTGGCGGAAGCTGGCGGGCGGACCATCGATTACCTCAACCCCCACGGCACCGGCACCCCGATCGGCGACGTCAAGGAGATGGAGGCGGTGCGAGAGGTGTTTGGCGCGGGGCCCCCGCTGATCTCCTCCACCAAGTCCCTCACCGGCCATAGCCTTGGGGCGGCCGGCGCGCAGGAAGCGATCTATTGCCTCTTGATGATGCAGTCGGGCTTCGTCGCCGAGAGCGCCCACATCGACACCCTCGATCCCGCCTTCGAGGATCTGCCGATCGTGCGCCATCGCATCGACCGTCCGGTGGAGACGGTGATGTCCAACAGCTTCGGCTTCGGCGGCACCAACGGCTGCCTGGTGATGAGCCGGGTCTAGCGCGCTCGCCCCTACGTCGGCGCGATCACGGCGGGGAAGTCGCCGCGGACCACCGTTCCGTCCAAGGCGCCCGCGACGAGTTCGATCGCCTGAAACCCTGGGCCGCGTGAGCGGTGCGGGGCCTCGATCCGTTCAGCGAGCTTCGACGAAAAACCAAATGCGGCGTAGTAGGCCGGATCGCCCAGGAGTGTCGCCACTTCGTATCCACGCTCCGAGAGGCGGCCGAGTCCGCCGCGCACCAGGCGCCGGCCGATGCCGCGCCTCTGCAACGCGGGCTCCGCCGAGAGGCATGTCAGATACGCGCCTTTCACGACCCTTCCGTCCACAACGACCGGGGCGGCGCACCACTGGGCATGGCCCACCACCCTTCCGTGGGCCACCGCAACTTCGGCCAGGCACACCTCGGCCCGCTCACGCACCGCCTGCACGAACTCGGCGGTGTCGTCGTCTGGCCCAAAGGCGGCCGACACCAGGGCGCCGATCGCGGCCGCGTCCTGGGCGCTCTCGGGGCGGATTTCAAACGCGAACATTCCGCCAAACTAGGGCGGCGCAAGACGCGGAACCATCCCCGCGCAGGGTTGGTGGCTTGTCCCGCCGCGCGCCCCAGTCCAGAAAGCTGCGCTGCCTGAAGCAAACCGGAGCCGCCGACCGATGGCCGAAGAGTATCAGCTGCCCAAGGGCCAGCTCATGAAAGGCAAAAAGGGCTTCGTCCTGGGCGTGGCCAATCACCAGTCGATCGCCTGGGGCATCGCCGCCCAGCTGGCGGCCCAGGGCGCCGAGCTGGCGCTCGGCTACATGGAGATGAACGAAAAGCGCGTGCGGCCGCTGGGCGAAAGCGTTGGGGTGAAGTGCTACGCGACTTTCGACGCGACCCAGCCGGGCTCGATGGCCGCGGCGTTCGAGACGGTCGGGGGGGCGTTCGGGTCCCTGGATTTCGTGGTCCACGCCATCGGTTTCGCCGAGCGCAGCCAGATCGCCGGCTCGTTCATCGAGAACGCCGAGCGGGGCGCGTTCCTGCGCGCCATGGACGTTTCGGTGTTCAGCTTCGTCGAGGCCGCCCAGTGCGCCGCGCGGCTGATGCCGGGCGGCGGCTCGATCGTCACCATGACCTACCTGGGCTCGGAGCGGGCGATCCCCAACTACAACACCATGGGCGTCTGCAAGGCGGCGCTGGAGGCGGCCACCCGCTACATCGCCCGCGACCTTGGGCCCAGGGGCGTCCGGGTCAACGCCATTTCCGCCGGGGCCATGCGCACGCTCTCGCTGGCCGGCATCAAAGGCGGGCGCGGCATGCTCAGCGAGGGCCGCGCGCTCAGCGCGCTGAAGGCCGACACGACCATGGAAGGCGTCGCCGGGTGCGCCCTGTGGCTGCTCTCGGACCTGGGCGCCTCGACCACCGGCGAGGTGGTCCACGTCGACGCCGGCTTCCACATGATGGGCCTGCCGTCGGAAGAGGAAGCGGCGGGCGGCTAGGGCGCGTAGGCGCGCATGAACCGCCGCGCCGCCTCGGTGGCGATGCGCTCGATGCGCGCGGCGGTAAGT
>JBIOEF010000138.1:0-8038 GCA_044445785.1 Caulobacterales bacterium | reverse complement strand
TTGTGCAGCCCCTCGGCGGCCAGGCGGATCTCCTGGCCCGGGTCGAGGTCGCCGGCGATGTCGACCTGGACCTCCATCTGATCGCCGAAGGCCTCGGCGATCAGCGCGGCGGGCGCGCCTTCCAGCGTCATCACGCCGTCGCGCAGGAAGCCAACGCGGTCGGCCAGATCGCCGGCCTGGTCCAGGTCGTGGGTGATCATCAGGATCGCCACCCCCTCGCCGCGCAAGGCCTTCAGCACCTCGCCAACCGCCTCGCGCGCCGACGGGTCGACGCCGACGGTGGGCTCATCGAGGATCAGCAGCCGGGGGCTGTGCAAGATGGCCGCGGCGATGTTCACGCGCCGCTGGAAGCCACCCGAGAGGTGCTTGACGGGCATCCCCGCCCGATCGGCTGTGTGGGTGACCCGCATGGCGTTCTGGATCGAGGCGGCGAGCGCCGGCCCTTTGCGCCCCGACAGGCGCCCGAACACGTCCAGGTTCTCCGCCACCGTCAGATGGCCGTAGAGGGCCACGGCCTGCGGAACCAGGCCCAGGGTCTCGCGCGCGGCGCCGTCGCTGAAAGGGTCGCGCCCGGCGATGCGCACCTCGCCGGCGTCGGGCTTCAGGCGACCGCAGACGGCGCGGATGAGGGTGGTCTTGCCGGCGCCGTTGGGTCCCAGCAGGGCGTAGATCTCGCCTGGCCGCACATTGAGATCCACGCCCCGCAACGCGACCTGCGCGCCGTAGGCATGAGAGACGCTGGCGACGGTGAGGATCGGCTCTGGCGGGCCGGGGCTCACGCCGCCGCCTTGCGCCCCGAGAACAGACTGCGGGCGAAATCGCCCAGTCGCCCATCGCAGCCAGCGCGGGACAGCGCCGATTCGGCCGCCTGCAGGTGCGCCTCCATGGCGCCGGCGGCCGCTCTTGGGCCCAGCGCCGAGACCAGGGTGGTCATGCCGGCGTCCTTGCCCACGTCCTTGCCGACATGCTCGCCGCCGCCCTCGGCGTCGATCAGATCGTCGCGGATCTGGAAGGCGAGACCGAGGCGGCGGGCGAACTCGCCGAGCTCGCGCCGGGCGGCCGGCGAAGCGCCGCCGATTCGCGCGCCAGCTTCCGCCGCCGCCATCATCAGGACGCTGGTCTTGCGATGATTGAGGGCGTCGAGTTCCTCGACCGTGCGCGGACGAGTCCGCTCGGCCAGGTCCAGCGCCTGGCCGGCGACCAGGCCGCAGAAGCCGACGGCTTCGGCGAGGCTGGCGACCAGCTCGCTGCGATCCTCGGCCGTAAGATCCTCGGCCAGCGAAATCACCCCGAAGGCGCGCGTCAGCAGCCCGACGGACGCCAGGATCGCGTCGGCCTCGCCGTAGACGCGGTGGGTGGTGGGACGGCCGCGGCGCAGGCGCGCGTCGTCCATCGAGGGCAGATCGTCCAACACCAGCGAGGCGGCGTGGACCATCTCCATGGCGCAGGCGACATCCATCGCCCGGCCAACCGGGGCGCCGAACGCCTCGGCGGCGAGCAGGGTCAACAACGGACGGAACCGCTTCCCAGGCGCCAGCAGCGCATAGTGAGCGGCCTCTCCAAGGCGTCCCGGATCGCGTCCCGGCGTTGGAATCAGCTCGGCCAGCCGGCGATCCACATGCAGGCGCAAACCTTCCACGCTCTGGAGAAAGATGGCGGTGTCTTCCATGCGCCTCCTCTCGCGCTGACGAGGTCTACACCCTCGCCCGCGAGTCCCCACGACATTTGAAAGGGTTATTCTGCGGCGTCAACCCGAAGGGACTGCGACGGATGAAAGCGTGGCGCCAAGGACGCTCACCTATGAGTGCGCAACCATGCCGCAACGGCCCACGCGTGGGAGTCGTGACGCAGGCGGCTGAGCGCTTCCAAAGGTGAGAACCACACCAGTTCGTGATCTTCCTCGATTTTCAGGTGAGCGGCCTCGCGAACGCACGTCGCCTCGAAAAGCGCGGCGCGGTTGTTATAGGCGCCGCCATCGGTGTTGATGAAAAACTGGTCGGCCCGGCCCAGAATGCGGCCAGCGGCGACCGCAAGCCCGGTTTCCTCGCCAAATTCCCGCACCAGGGCTTGTGAGTCGGATTCGCCCGGATCCACCGCGCCGCCCGGCAGATCGAGCCAGGCGGGATGTCCGGGCTTGGTCACGCGAACCAGGGCGATGCTGCCCGCCCGCTCCAGGACCCCGAACGCGGCGGGCCGATCGGCGTAGGCGAGGTCCGGCCGCGGCTCGCCGAACTGCGGCGTCGCCATCAGTCGAGGCCAAAGAGGCTATCGTAGGGATCGACCCGCCCGGCCTCGACGTCGGCGACGCTGACCTCCGGCCAGCCGGGCCGGCCCTGAGCGCTCGCCCGCCACGCCAGGACGATCTCGTCGCGCAGTTCAGCGGCGCCGGCGGCGACGCGGCCGGTGGTGAACTCGACGCCGCGCGGGTCCTGGCTCTTGAAGGCGCCGGCCTTTTCCAGCTCATAGAAGGGGATCACGGTCGTCAGGTCGGCGGCGAGGTAGGCGCCGACCCGCTGCTCGATCGGGCAGCCGCAGTCCTGGAACGGAGCCATCCTGGCGCGCATGGCGGCGTAGTCCACCACCTGGCGCACATAGACGCCCTCCCAGGCCACGTGCACCTTCTCCTGGGTATAGCCGTTGGGGTTCGGCAGGTCGCCCCAGCCGTTGTAGTGCACCGAGACGTGCAGCGGCATGCAGCCGTCGCCCACGAAGTGCGAGAGCGCGCCGATATCGGAGAGGATCAGCGCCTCGCGGCGGGCGCGGTCGGCCTCCATCCAGGCGCGGTGGGCCGGATCGGCGGTATGACGCGCGCCGGCGTCGTCGACCCGCCAGTAGGCGAAGTCCTTGGCCAGCTGCTGCCAGTCCTCGACGATCGAATAGGGCAGATAGCCCATTTTCCAGGCGGTGAAGCCGGCGGCGCGGAGCTGGGTCTCATAGTCCTCGCGGGTCGGCGGCAGGGCGCCAAGCATCAGAACCCCGCCCACACGCCCGGCGTCGTCGGCGTCGACGAAGTGGCCGGGGTCGCGGTCGGCGTCATGGGCTTTGCCGGCATTGCGGGAGCGGTCGGGTTCGCGGGAAAGCTCGCCCGCGGCCGCCGCGGCGGCGGCGCTGCGCAAGAACGGGGGCAGGTCGGCTGGCAGGCTCTCGATCGCCGCGCGCCCGATCATCCGGTGGCCCGTCGAGCCCCAGGCCAGCGCCTCGCCGGCTGAGCCCAGCGCCGCGACCGCTATCGCGAGACCCAAGATGCGCTTCATGCCGGATCCCTGATCGGCAGGTCGGCTTCGACACGGGCGATCCACGCCTTCACCGCCGGATAGTCGGAGAGCTCGAAGCCGCCGTCATGCGCCATGCGGGTGTAGGCGACAAGGGAGATGTCGGCGAGGCTGAGCTGGTCTCCAACCAGGAACGCCTGCCCCCGCAAAGCCTCATCCAGGCGTTTAAGCGCCGCCGCGCCGCCCTCGATCAGCTTGGGGTCGAGCTCGTCCCTCGACTTGCCCAGGTACTTCATCTGGAACCGCGCGCGGGCGACATACGGCTCGTGGCTGTATTGCTCCCAGAAGAGCCATTCGAACATCTTCGCCCGCTGGTAGGCGTCGGCTGGGATCAGCGCCGAGCCTTCGGCCAGATGCAGGATGATGGCGTTCGATTCCGCGAGCGGGCGGCCGTCTTCGAGCACCACGGTCGGCACCTGGCCTGCCGAATTAATCGACAGGAACGCCTCGCCCCGGGTCTCGCGCTTGGTGACGTCGACGTCGATCCAAGTGAATGGAATCCCGACCTTTTCGGCTGTCCACTTCACCTTCAGACAATTTCCCGAGATCGGATCGCCGTAAATCTTGATCATGTCGGTCCCCATCGCGTGATTGCCTTGGCCGTGGCTCCTCTCTAGGGATTTGTCCGTCCACGTCGACGAGAAACAACAAGGAGCGGCTGATGAAGCGCTTCCTCGGATGCCTCGCCACGCTGGCGTTCGCCCTCACTGCGTTCGGGGCCAGCGCCGAGCCGGCGCAAAGCCCCGACCCGCTGGGCGACCTGATCACCTCGGTGCTCACCGGCGCCCTGCCCGGCTCGGCGGACTACAGGCTGAAGGCGACACTTTATCATGCCGGCGAACGGGGCATCCGGGCCCTGGATTCGCTGGGCTGCAAGGTAGTGGCCATGCGCACCGCTGCGGTGGATGGCGTGCGGGTGCCAAGACGCACCATCCTCTTCATCAAGGAGACGGTCGGCTTGCCGATGCCGGGCGGCGGCAAGCACGATGGCTACTGGTACGCCTCCGACGTCGGCGGGGCGATCCACGCGGGGCGGATCGACCTCTTCACCGGCCAGGGCGCGAACTCGATGACGCCGCTGATGCCGCTCAATCTGGCGACCCTGACGGTGATGGAGGCCGGCGTCTTCCAGGGCTGCCCGCCGCGCTAGGCCGCCGCCGGCTTCGCTGAAATCGGCGGCCGACGCGTACCACGTTTACGAATACTAAGGGCCGAGTCCGGTAACAGTTCGGAACCCTTCGTCGCAGCCCGGCGCTCGCATGCAGAAGAAACAAGACGCGCCCGATATCGTGGTCGTGGTCGCCATCCTGGCGATGTCGATCCTCGCCGGGATGCTGTGCGTGCTCGCCGCCCACGACCCGCAGGTCCGGCTCGTGGCGCCAGTGTTCATCGTCGGCCTGACCGGCGGCGGTCTCATCCTGTTCCGCCAGTTGCGCAAGGCGCGTGAAAGCCTGATCGCCAGCGAAGCGCGGGCCCAATACGGCGCGCGCCACGACGACCTGACGCAGCTCCCCAACCGCACGCTCTTCGTCGAACGTCTGCAAGAGGCCCTCGAAGGCTGCCAGAAAGACGCCGGCGCGCCGCCGGTGGCCGTGGCCTACATCGGCCTCGACCGGCTCAATGAGATCAACGAAGGCCTCGGCCACGACGCGGGCGACCAGGTGGTGCTGGAGATCGCCGCGCGCCTGAAGCCGCTCTGCCGCACCTTCGACACCCTGGGCCGGCTGGGCGACGACGAGTTCGCGATCCTCTGGAGCGGCGTCACCCCCAGCGAGGCGTCCGATCTGGCCGATTGCGTCATCGAGCTGATGAGCGGTTCGATCGAGACCGGCGCGGGCCGGGTCTTCCTGACCGGCTCGGTGGGCCTGGCCCTCGCCAGCGCCAGCGAAGAACCCTCCATCGAGCCGCTCCGCCGCGCCAAGATGGCCTTGGCCAACGCGCGCAAGAAGGGCGGAGGGGTCACCTCGCTGTTCGCCGCCGACATGGACCGGGCGCTGAAGAGCCGGCGCGAAATGGAGGCGGAGCTGCGCGCCGCCATCGCCGAGGGCGCCCTGCGCATGGCCTATCAGCCGCAGGCCAACAACAAGGGCGTCATCTTCGGCCTCGAGGCGCTGATCCGCTGGACCAGTCCGACCCGCGGCGAAGTGTCGCCCGCCATCTTCGTGCCGCTGGCCGAGAGCTGCGGCCTCAGCGAGCCCATCGGCCATTTCGCCCTGCGGCAAGCCTTCCTCGACGGCCGCCGCTGGCCCGGCCTGAAGGTCGCCGTCAACGTTTCGGCGATCCAGATCCGCTCTGGGCGGATCATCGAGATGCTCAAGGCGCTGCTGGAAGAGACCGGCGCCAACCCCGCCAAGCTCGAGTTGGAGATCACCGAAAGCATCCTGCTGGACGACGAGCCGGAGACCCTCAACACCCTGCTCGCCATCCGCAAGCTGGGCTTCAAGATCGCGCTGGACGACTTCGGCACCGGCTATTCGTCGCTGAGCTATCTGCGGCGCTTCCCGGTGGACAAGATCAAGATCGACCGGGCCTTCATCACCAATCTGGGCGTGCGCCCGGAGTCCGACGCCATCGTCAAGGCGATCGTTAACCTGGCCACGGCGCTCGACATCAAGGTGATCGCCGAGGGTGTCGAAACCCAATCGCAGGTCGATCGCCTGGCGCTTGCCGGTTGCCATCAGATCCAGGGGTATGTGTTCGGCGGCGCCATCGACGCCGACGAGATCGACCGCACCGTGATCAAGGCGGTGACGCTGGCGGCCTGATCCGTCTCCTGAGGCGGGCAAGCAACGCTCGGTTAAGTCGTCGCGTGGCACACTCCAGGGTGAAACGCCACGGGTCCCCTCTTGCAGCTTGCACCCCACCGATTCCTCGGTTTCGCCTTCGCTTGCGCCGATCTGCTGGTCGAGGTGAATGAGAGCGAGAAGATCACCTTCGCGGTCGGCGCGGCGGCGACTCTGGCCGGGAGCATCGAAGGCGCCCTGGTAGGCCGCTCCTGGCGCACCTTTGTCGACGAGCGCGACCAGCCGCTGATCGAGGCCCTGTTCGCCGGCCTGGAGGGCGGCGCGCGCCAGGGGCCGCTGATCGCCCGCCTGACGCCGACCGACAAGACCGACCGCCGAGCCTTCGCCATCTCCGCCTGCCGGCTGCCGCAGAACGGCGGGGTGATCTCCTGCGCCCTGACGCGCTCGCTGGCGCCGGCCGAAGGCGCCGACGGCGGCCTCCTTGACCGGGTCGCTTTCGAGGCGGTGACCAAGGGGCTGATGGAGACCGCCAAGGGCGGCGGGCCGCAGCTGGAACTGGCCTTCGTCGAGATGGCGGGCCTGGCCAGCGCCTCCAAGTCGCTGCCGAGCCAGACCGCCAAGCTGCTGCAGGCCAGGCTGGAAGGGGCGCTGCGGGCCCAGTCGCACGGCGGCCGCGCCGCCGCCGAGCTGGGCGCCGACCGGTTCGCCCTGGTCCGCGCCGCCGGCGAGAAGCCCGAGGCGCTCACCGCCCGCCTCTCGCGGCTGCTCGCCCTGGTCGCGGAATCCGGCGACGTGAAGTTCGCCGCCCGCGCAATGGCCCTCGACGGCGACATCGCCCCTTCCAAGATCGTCCGGGCGATCCGCTTCGCCATGGACGACTTCCTGAAGAACGGCATGGAGGGCCAGCCCAAGCTCAGCCTCGCCGATGCGGTCAACGAGTCGATCCGCAACACGCTCGAGCGCGCCAGCGCGTTCGATTCGGTGGTGACCGAGCGGCGCTTCAACCTGGTCTATCAGCCGGTGGTCACCTTGAAGACCGGCGAGCTGCACCATCACGAGGTGCTGGTCCGCTTCGGCGATGACGCCAGCCCCTTCCCGACCATCCGCATGGCCGAGGAACTGGACCTGATCGAGAACCTGGACCTGGCCATCGCCGAGCAGGCGGTGGGCGAGCTCAAGGGCAACGCCAAGCTCAAGCTGGCGGTCAACGTCTCGGGCCGGACGATCATCTCGCCCAACTTCATCAGTGGGCTGGAGAAACTGATTGGCCGCAAGAACGCGCTGCAGAACCGCCTGATCCTGGAAATCACCGAGAGCGCCGCCATCGAAGATCTGGCGCTGGCGGACCGGCACATCCAGTCGCTGCGCGAGCTGGGCTGCATGGTCTGCCTGGATGATTTTGGCGCCGGCGCGGCCTCCCTCGCCTATCTGCAGCAGCTGCGGCTGGACGTGGTGAAGATCGACGGCCGCTACATCCGCGAGCTGCAGCACGGCGGGCGCGAGTCCAACTTCATCGCCCACCTGGTGCACATGTGCAGTGAGCTGAAGGTCAAGACCTTGGCGGAGATGGTGGAGAACTCCCAGGTCGAAGAGGCGGTCCGCCGGGCCGGCGTGGACTTTGGCCAGGGCTGGCACTACGGCGCCGCCGCCGACAAGCCCGAACCGCCGCTGACCCAGAAGACCGGCCCCAGCGCCGCCCGCCGCATGGGCGCGGTGGAGTCCTGGGGCTAGTTTGCGTCCTTCTCCCCTTGCGGGAGAAGGTAGCGGCGCAGCCGACGGATGAGGGGTTGCGCTGCTGGCGCGGTCATATTGAACCGCAGAGATCGCAGAGAAACGCAGAGCCACCGAAGCGCTGAACCATCTGCGCGAATCTCTGCGATCTCCGCGGTTTTCCTTCTGAGATCTGCGAAACCCCTCATCCGACCCGCTCCGCGGGCCACCTTCTCCCACAAGGGGAGAAGGCGTGCGTCATGTCGACGGCGCCGCGTTGGTCGCCGGTGGGAACGCTGGCGTTGGCGGGAC
>JBIOEF010000137.1:0-8091 GCA_044445785.1 Caulobacterales bacterium | reverse complement strand
GCGAAGCGGGTCCTGGGCAGCAGCGGGAAGTCGGCCAGCGCCTTCTGGGCCGCGATCATCGCCGCTGTCGGACCGCCGCCGCCGTCGCCATAGCCGATCGGCTGCAGCACCTCGGGCGCGGCGGCCTTGTCGACGTTGTTGCGCCAGACCAGCAGCAGCGATTTGGGGTCCACCTGGCCGTTGTAGTTGTCCTCCCGGTGATTCATGTGCTGGACCAGCACCCGCGAGCCGTCGATCCCCTCCCACCAGAACCTCGTGTGCGGGAAGGCGTTGGTTTCCGACCAACCCATCTTCACGGTGAACATGCCGGTAAGGCCCGCGCCCTTCAGGATCTGCGGCAGGGCGGGCGAGAAGCCGAAGGTGTCCGGCAGCCAGGCGACGGCGTGGCGGGCGCCGAACGCCGCCTCGAAATACCGCTGCCCATAGAGCGCCTGGCGAACCAGGGACTCGCCGCAGGGCATGTTGATGTCCGGCTCGACCCAGAACCCGCCCACCGGCTCCCAGCGCCCGGCCGCCGCCTCGGCCTTCACCGCGGCCAGCAAGGCCGGGTCGTCGTCCTCCAGCTGGCGGTAGTACTCGGCGAACGACTGGGCGTAGCGGAACTCGGGATGGCGGCGCAGCAGGTCCGCGGCCGTGGAGAAGGTCCGGCGGGCTTTGCGCCTAGTCTCCTCGATCGGCCAGAGCCAGGCGGTGTCCAGGTGGGCGTGGCCCACGTGGGCGACGGCGCCTTGCGGCGGGAAGCGCGTCTTCAGCATCCGAAGTTCGCCGGCGAGCCACGCGCTCGCCTCCGGGATCGAGGCGCGGGCGTCGTCTGGAAGCGGCGTTGGCGCGAAGGCGGCGTCCGAGGGATCGCGCCCGCCGTACCACTGGCCAAACCGGCTCTCGCGGCCGATCACATCCGGCGTCCTGGTCGGCCAGTCGAGCCGGACCATGGCGTTTTCCGCCAGCTCCAGCAGCAGGGGCGCCAGCTCGTGGCCCTCGATCTCGGCGGCGAGGTCGGCGGTGAGGGCGACGAGACGGGTGAAGTCGACAAGGCCGCTCTCGACCCAGATCAGTTCGGCGCGCTTCAAACGGGGATCGGGCAGGCGCTGGCCGAACGGGCCCATGGCCACCGCCTCGATCTCCAGCCGCGCGCCCCGCTCGTCCAGCGGGAACTCGGTGTGATTGAGGTCGAGGCCCAGGGTGAGCCGCGCGCCGCTGTCGTAGTCGATGCTGAGCAGGCTCTCGCCGCCGACGTCGAGGGCCAGCCGGGTCTCGCCCAAGTTCCAATCCGCCGGAGCCGCGAACCGCTCGGCGCGCAGCACGTGAACGCCCTCAATGGTTGGCCAGCGCTCGCCCAGCCCGATCGGCCGCCCGTCGAAGGTCCAGCCGTCGATCGGCGACTGGGCCCGGATCCGCCAGGCGGCGATCTCGCTCAGCCGCCGCCGGACGCGGGCGAGGCGCTGGGCTGGTGAGAGCAGCTGGTGCAATCGCCTCAGGCCGCCAGCGCCGTCACCTCGGTCACTTCCTCCGCCGTCAGCCGCCAGTCGGCGCAGGTCGCGTTGACCGCAACCTGATCGGGCCGCGTGGCGCCGGCGATCACCGAGGAGACCACTTTGTGGCCAAGCAGCCAGGCGAAGGCGAGCTGCAACATGCTGTGGCCGCGCTCTTCGGCCCAGCCGGTGAGCTTATCCAGGCGGTCGAAGTTCTTCTCGTTCAGCGCCTGCGCGCCGCGGGGTCCCCAGGCCGCCAGCCGGGTGCCTTCCGCCGGCGCCTCGCCCCGCTTGTACTTGCCGCTGAGGAGGCCCGAGGCCAGGGGGAAGAACGGCAGCATGCCAAGTCCGAAACGTTCGCAGGCCGGGTTCACCTCGAACTCCACCTTGCGCTCCAGGAGGCTGTAGTTGTTCTGCGCCGAGACGAAGCGGTTCATATGCTCGTTGCGGGAAATCCAGTCGGCGTCGGCGATCTGCCAGCCGGTGAAGTTGGAGTTGCCGATGTAGCGGATCTTGCCCTGGGTCACGAGGTCGTCGAGCGCGCCCAGCGTCTCCTCGATCGGCGTGTCGGGATCGGGCCGGTGCATCTGGTAGAGGTCGATGTAGTCGGTCTTCAGCCGCTTCAGGCTGGCCTCCACCGCGTCCATCACGTAGCGCCGCGAGCCGCCCTGCATGCCAGGGCCCTTGCCCATGGCGTTGGCGAACTTTGTGGCCAGGATCACCTGGTGGCGCTTGCCCTTCAGCGCCACGCCCATCATCTCCTCCGACTTGCCCTGGCCGCCGTAGACGTCGGCGGTGTCGAAGAAGGTGACGCCCGCCTCGATGGCCGCGTCGATCACCGCGTCGGTGGCGGCCTGGTCGATGCGCATGCCGAAGTTGTTGCAGCCGAGGCCGATCTCACTGACCTTCAGGCCGCTGTCGCCCAATTTGCGATATTCCACGGTCAAATCCTCCCGTCTGAAAATGGCTGAATGAAGGGGCCGCTCGAGGGCCCCGAACGCTCTTAGTCCCGGCTTTGCGGGCTGTCGACCTACCGCGCCGATGAGACCTGTCGGCGGCCGCGGCTCCGGTTGTGGAGGCTCTCGCGCGGGCCTAGGCTTGGGCCAGAGCAGAGGGAAGAGGCCCCATGGACAAGATCGAGGTGAGGCGCGACGTGGTTTACGCCAGCGCCGGCGAGCGGCCGCTGAAGCTGGACATCTACCAGCCCGCGGGCGTCGGCAACGGCGCGGCGGTGCTGCTGGTCCACGGCGGCGGCTGGTCGCGAGGCTCCAAGGACATGCTGGTCGAACACGCCAGCGACCTGGCCCGGCAGGGCTTCGTGGCGCTGGCGCAGGAGTACCGGCTGACCGGCGAGGCGCCGTTCCCGGCCAACATCCACGACGTCAAGCGGGCGATCCGCTGGGCCAAGGCGCACGCCGGCGAACTGGGCTACGATCCGGACCGGCTCTGCCTGCAGGGCCACTCCGCCGGCGCCCACCTGGTGCTGCTGGCCGCCGGCACGCCGGACGATCCGCGCCTGGACCCGCCGGAGGGATCTGGCGACGTATCCGCCAGCGTCGCGGCCGTGGCGGCGATCTGTCCGCCGGTGCTCTTCCACCTTGGCGAAACCCGGCCCTCGGGCGCGCTCTCGGCCAAGTCGTTGCCGGGCGCCGACGCATCTGAGGACGCCGCCGCGCTCGCCAGCCCCATCGAGCACGTCACCGCCGCCTTTCCACCGGCGATGCTGCTGCACGGCGATGCGGACAAGGTGGTGCCGGTCAGCGCCTCGCGCCGGTTCGAGGAGCGGGTCAGGGCGGCGGGCGGCAAGGTCGACCTGCACATCTACGCCGGGCTGCCGCACGGCTTCGCCAACCACCCCGAGATCCGTCCGGCGATGATGGGCATGATCGGCGGCTTCTTCCGCCGCTGGGCGATCGAGCCGGAGGTGTTCCAGCCGCTAGGCCAGCCAGCCCAGGCGCCGGCGCCGGCAACCTAGCTCGAAGCGCCGCCTAGTCGTCCATCGGGACGCCGTAGAGCTCCAGCCGGTGGTCCACCAGCCGGTAGCCGAGCTTCCTGGCGATGGCCTTCTGCAGCGCTTCGATCTCTTCGTCGATGAACTCCACCACCTTGCCCGACTTCATGTCGATCAGGTGATCGTGGTGGGTCTCCGGCGCTTCTTCATAGCGCGAGCGCCCGCCGTGGAATTCGTGGCGGGTGAGGATGCCCGCCTCCTCGAAGAGGCGCACCGTGCGATAGACGGTGGCGATGGAGATGTGCGGATCGACGGAGTGGGCGCGCCGGTGCAACTCCTCCACATCGGGGTGGTCGGCGGCCAGCGAGAGCACGCGGGCGATCACCCGGCGCTGCTCGGTCATCCGCATGCCCTTCTCGACACAAAGCTGTTCCAGTCGGTCCAAGCTCGCCGCTCCGGCGTTTCGATCGCCGATGATGATAGGGCCCCGGCCGCTAACTGTTAAGCGTCCGTCGCATGACCACCGCATCGGCGCCTGGCCCCGCCCGTCCGAGGTAGTAGCCGGAGCGCCGGCCGACGGGGGCGAACCCGGCCGCCTCGTAGAGCGCGAGGGCGCCCAAGTTGTCGGCCGCCACCTCCAGGAACATCGCCGAGGCGGTCTCACCGGCCAGACCCAGCGCCGCCTCCAGCAGGGCGCGGGCGAGGCCCTTGCGCCGCCAGCTCGGCCGAACCGCCAAGGTCAGCACCTCGGCCTCGCCGGCGATCACCTGGCAGAGGATGAAGGCGGCCAGTGCGCGTTCCGGCGTCTCGGCCGCCAGCGCGAAGGCGCCGCGCCCGGCCATCAGCTCGGCGATGTCGCGGCCGCTCCAGGGTGTTTCGAACGCCGCGGCGTGGATCTCGGCCAGCGCCTCCGCCTCATCGGCGCTGGCCGAGCGCAGGTTCATGTCGCCATCAGCTTGGCGTCCGGCGCGCGCAGATAGAGCGGGCGCACGTTGGCCGCCGGTGCGGTCCGCTCAGCCAGCCGGGCCAGCGTGGCGAGGTCAGCGGCCGCGATGACGTGAACCTTCGCGGCGTCGACGAAGCCCTCCAGCAGGGCCGCGCCCGGTCCTATCGCGACGATCTCACCGTCCGGCGCCAGTTCCGCCAGGCGCGCGGCGGCGCTGGCGATCGGCAGCACGTCCGGCGCCATCAGGGGCCGTCCGGCCTCGAACGCCTGCAGGTAGACGAGGCCCCGCCGCGCATCGATGACGCCGGCCGCGCGGCCCTGGCCGCCGGCGCTCGCGGCCAACGCTTCCAGCGTGCCGATGCCGACCAGGCCCGCGCCGGTCGCCAGGCGCAGGCCCTTGGCGAAGGCGAGGCCGATGCGCAGCCCGGTGAACGAGCCAGGCCCGATGGTCACCGCGATCCGCGTGAGGCCGGAGAAGGCAAGGCCGGCGTCCGCCATCGCCTCGGCGGCCATGGACGCCAGGCGCTCCTGATGGCCGCGCAGCATCGGCTCTGACCGCTCGGCGATCACCTGCCCATCCCGCGCCACGGCGACCTGAC
Source organism: Caulobacterales bacterium (assembly GCA_044445785.1). Classification (GTDB taxonomy): domain Bacteria; phylum Pseudomonadota; class Alphaproteobacteria; order Caulobacterales; family Caulobacteraceae; genus Acaudatibacter. The sequence goes on along the minus strand of JBIOEF010000137.1, from coordinate 3,123 downwards.
AGGCGGCGAGGCAGGTGTCGATCACCAGCGTGGTCATGCCCCGCGCTTAGAGGATTTCGCGTGCTGCGTCGAAGGCCCTAGAGCGTCTGCTCGACCCGGGTCACTTCGGGCACGTAGTGGCGCAGCATATTCTCGACCCCGGCCTTGAGGGTGGCGGCGGACGAGGGGCACCCGGCGCAGGCGCCGCGCATGTGCAGCCAGACGACGCCCGTCTCGGCCTCGAAGCGCGAGAAGAGGATGTCGCCGCCGTCCTGGGCCACCGCCGGACGGATGCGGGTGTCCAGCAGGTCCTTGATCTCGGCGACGATCTGGGCGGTTTCGCCCTCATAGGTCTCCTCGCCGGCCGATGCCTCGCCCTCGTCGCCCTCCAGGATCGGCGCGCCGCTGGTGAAGTGGTCCATGATCTCGGCCAGGATCGGCGCCTTGAGGTGCGACCACTCCCGGTCCGCTTCCTTGGTGACGGTAAGGAAATCGTCGCCGAAATAGACCCGCACCACCCCATCGAGCGCGAAGAGCGCGCTGGCGAGCGGCGAGGCGCCGGCTTCGGCGCGGTCGCAAAACTCCCGCGAGCCGCCCGCCAGCACCTGGCGCCCGGGCAGGAACTTCAGCACTTCGGGGTTGGGCGTGGCTTCGGTCTGGATGAACATGCGGAGGGCCTCTTGCGCCCTGTTAGATGGGCCGATCGCGCTGGCTGTGCAACCATCGCCGGTCCGCGACCCTCCGCCCGCTTGATTTGCGGTTAGGCCCAGGGCTCAATCGCCGTTGGACGATCGAGTCGTCATTTGGGGATGATCATGAAGCACTTCATCGGCTTGGCGGCGCTTGCCGCCGGCGCGTTTCTGGCGACTTCGGCCATGGCCTTTAAGGTCACCGACGGCGGCATCACCGCCCAGGAGGTGGCTCAGGTGCTGCAGGACAAGGGCTACAAGGCGGAGGTCACCACCGACGACGAGGGCGATCCGAAGGTCAAGAGCGCCACCGACGGCACCAACTTCACCATCTTCTTCTACGGCTGCAACCACGGCCCGCGCTGCGCCTCGGTCACCTTCCAGGCCGCCTTCCACGTCGAGGGCGGCCTCACCGCCGAGCGGATCAACGACTGGAACAAGGACAAGCGCTTCCTCAAGGGCTGGCTGGACAAGGTCAACGACCCCTTCGTCGAGATGGACCTCGACGTCGAGCACGGCTTCCTGACCGAGGGCCTGGCCAACAACGTCGACACCTGGGCGGCCATGCTGCCCGAGTTCAAGAAGTTCATCGGCTTCGAATAGGGCGAACTAGCCCGGCCAGAAGCCGACGATCCGCTTGGTCTCGGCCAGCACCGGCTCGGCGATCGCCCGCGCGCGATCGGCGCCCTCTGCGAGAACGGCGTCGATCTGGCCGGGGTCGGCGAGCAGCCCACGCATCGCCGCCGACACCGGCGCCAGCCTGGCGATCAACAAATCCGCCAGCGCCGGCTTGAAGTTCTGGCCAAAGCCCTGGCCGCCGAAGGTCTTCAGCACCTCGCCCTTGGTCTGGCCGGCGAGGGCGGCGAAGACGCCCACCAGATTGTCCGCCTCCGGCCGGCCCTCCAGCCCCTCGACGGTTTCCGGCAACGGGTCGGGATCGGTCCTGGCCTTGCGGATCTTGGCGGCGATGTCGTCCGGGCTGTCGGTGAGGTTGATCCGCGACTGGTCCGAGGGGTCCGATTTGGACATCTTCACCCGCCCGTCGCGCAAGCTCATGATCCGCGCGCCCGGCCCCTCGATCATCGGCTCGGTCAGGGGGAAAAAGCCCGGCGCCTCGAAGTCGTGGTTGAACTTGGCGGCGATGTCGCGGGTCAGCTCCAGGTGCTGCTTCTGGTCCTCGCCCACCGGCACGTGGGTGGCCTTGTAGAGCAGGATGTCGGCGGCCTGGAGCACCGGATAGGTGTAGAGCCCGACGCTGGCGCGCTCCTTGTGCTTGCCGCTCTTCTCCTTGAACTGGGTCATCCGGTCCAGCCAGCCTAGGCGGGCGACGCACTGGAGGATCCAGGCCAGCTCGGCGTGGGCGGTCACCGCCGACTGCGGGAAGATCACCGCCTTCTGCGGATCGACGCCGGCGGCGAGGTAGGCGGCGGCGATCTCGCGGGTCTGGGCGGTGAGCCTGGCCGGCTCCTGCCACTGGGTGATCGCGTGCAGGTCGACCACGCAGAAGAGGCACTCCATCTGATCCTGCAGGGCGACGAACTTCACCAGGGCGCCCAGGTAGTTGCCAAGGTGCAGGTCGCCGGAAGGCTGGACGCCGGAAAGCACGCGCCGGGGGCCGGCGAAGGCGGCGGGGGTCTGATCGGTCATGGGGTCTGGCTTTTTCGAAAGGGGGAGGCGAGGCGCGCGGGTCGGCGCGCCTGGGCGGTCAGGCGAGGGCTGACGGGCGCCATCGACGGCGGTCGGGTGGGGGAAAAGCCATGCCGGCGGCTTAGAGGCTTCGCCCGATCAGGGCAAGGGTTCGGTTTCGCCGTTGCGCCGGCGCAGGGCCGCGCGCAGGTCGCCGAGCGTCAGCCCGCCCGAGGCGAAGAGCAGGGCCGGATAGAGGGCCAGCGCCGCCAGCGAAACGCCGACGATGGCGATCTCCTTGGCGTGCAGCGGCCCCAGGCGAACGCCGTGCAGCGGCGCTTCGATCAGCGCTCGCCAGTGCTCGGCGCCGGCGAGCAGCAGGCCCAGCGCCACGCTGGCGGCCAGCACGCGCAGCAGGTGCGACCAGGCCGCGGCGCTCGGCGCGTAGATCCCGCGCCTGGCCAGCATCGCGGCCATCAGGATGACGTTCAGCCACCAGGCGGCGCTGGTCGCCGCGGCGATGCCGGCGACCCCCACCAGTCGGATCAGGGTGACGCCCAGCACGATGTTCACCGCCACCGACACCAGGGCGATCTGCATTGGCGTGCGGGTGTCCTGCTGGGCGAAGAAGGCGCGGTTGGTGATCTGGGCCAGCACGAACGCCGGCACCCCCCAGCCGTACTGCTGCAGGGCCGCGGCGGTGGCGACGGCGTCGACGGTCTTGAACGCGCCGCGGGTGTAGAGGGCGTCGATCAGGAAGAACGGCATGGCGATCCGCGCGGCGGCGGCCGGCTGGGTGAGCGCCATGGAGAAGGTGATCGCCTGGTCG
>JBIOEF010000136.1:0-8128 GCA_044445785.1 Caulobacterales bacterium | reverse complement strand
GCGGCCGCTCTCGTTGTAGAAGGTCTGCGGGCGCAGGGTCATGGCTTTGACCGGCCCCTCCGGGGTCTCGATCACGCCTTCTCGGGCAAGGCCGGAAAAGCGCGAACGCTCAGGTCCGAAATTCCAGCGCAGGGCGATCATCTGCACGGCGGCGAAGCCGATGTTGTGCCGGTTCTTGGCGTACTTCGGCTCGGGATTGCCGAGCCCGGCCAGGATCAGCATGGCGGCCTCGTTCGGGGCGGCCGCGCTATTCTCGGGCTCGGCCGCGGGTTCGGCGGCGCCTTCTTCGCCTTCTTCGCCCTCGACGGCCTCGGTGGTCTCTTCGGCTTCTTCGGACTGCAGCGCCGAGGAGGTGGCGATGGAGGCGACGGTCGCCTCGCCCGCCTGGGCGGCGAGCTGAGCGCCGGCGGGCAGGGCGACCTGGCTGGCGCGGACCGCGTCGCCGATATCGAGGCCGGTCAGGTCGACGAAGAGGCCCTCGGGGATCTGGTTGGCCGGAACCATCAGCTCCAGCTCGTGCAAGTTGACGTTCAGCGTGCCGCCGCGCTTGATCCCGGGCGATTCCTCGTGGTTGCGGAAGTGCACCGGGACGGCGATGCGGATCAGCTGGGTCGCCTCGACGCGGTAGAGATCGAAGTGGGTCGGCTCGTCGGTGACCGGATGGAACTGGATGTCCTTGGTGATCACCGGCTGGGTGTCGTTGCCGTGCTTGAGGGTCACCAGGTGGCCGATCAGCTTGCCGGTGTAGAGCGCCTTGCGGAATTCCGGGGCGCGGATGGCGATGGCCACCGGGCCTTCCTGGCCGCCGTAGAGCACGCCTGGCACCTTGCCGTCACGCCGCGCGGCTCTGGCGCCGCCCGTGCCGGGACGCTCGCGGACTTCAACGTTCAGTACGATCTCGGCCATGGCCTCGCCTCGAAAACGAAACCGCCGCGCGGACGCCCGCACGGCGAGGTGGCCCTCTAAGGGCGCTTGAAAAAGGTGCGGCTAGATACACGCAGGCCGCCCACAATGCAACGCCGCGGCGCGATGGGCGTGTCCGCCCGGCCACGGTCGGCCCGCCCAGCGGCTTTGAACCATTCACAACCGGGCGTTATTGGCCAAGGATGGCCGTGGAATGGCGGCCCATCGCCGCGACGAGCGTAGAGGCGCTTAGATGAGCGTTGGCATGGACCGGGCGGTCCAGCGGCCGAAGTGGCGGTCCAGGCCGGCGATGATCGCCGCCGGGGGGCTGGGCGCGCTGATCCTGGTGGTCGCCCTCGCGCTCGTCCTGCCGGGCCTCAGCCAACGCAGCGTCCGGGTGCCGGCGGCGACGGTGACCATCGATCCGGTGCAGCAGGGCGTCTTCCACGATTTCACCCCCCTCAACGGCAAGATGAAGCCCCACGACACCATCGATCTGGACGTGCTGGAGGGCGGCCAGGTGGAGAAGGTGATGGCCCTGGCGGGCGACAGCGTCATCGTCGGCCAGCCTCTGGTGGCCTTCCGCAACACCAGCCTGGAGCTCGACGTCCTCGACCGGGAAGGGCGGCTGATCGAGTCGATCACCCAGCTGCAGAGCTATGAGAAGCAGCTGGAGGACACGCGCCTGGCCAACGAGAAGGCGGCGGCCGAGATCCAGTACAACATCGTCCGCCTGAAGCGCTCGGCCGACCGCCGCTCGCAGCTCCTGGCCCGCGGGTACCTGGCGCCGGAGACCCTCGACCAGATCCAGGACGAGCTGACCTACGATGAGCGCCTCGCACCCCTGCAGTCCCAGAGCAACGCCCGCCAGGAGGCCCTGCGCCTGGCCCAGCTGCCGCACATTCACGCCCAGCTGACCAGCCTGCAGAAGGACCTGGCGATCACCCGCTCGAAGCTGGACAATCTGGTCGTGCGCGCGCCCGTGCCAGGCAAGCTCACCGACTTCGACCTCAACGTCGGCCAGAATTTCAACCGCGGCGATCGGCTGGGCGAGGTGGTGCCCAACACCGGCTTCAAGGTCGCCGCCAACGTCGACGAGTACTACCTGGGCCGCGTGCAGGTGGGCCAGATCGCCGACTGCCAGATCAACGACCAGACCTGGAAGCTGCGCGTCACCAGGGTCTATCCGCAGGTGAAGGACGCCACCTTCGTGGTCGACCTGGCCTTCATCGGACCCCAGCCGCAGGGCCTCCTGCCCGGCGAGACGATCACCGGGCGCCTGTCGCTCGGCGGCGACCAGCCGGCTCTGGTGCTGCCGGCCGGGCCGTTCCTGGAGCGCTCCGGCGGCGACTGGGTGATGGTGATGACCGGCGATGGCCGCGCCGAGCGCCGGCGGGTGAAGATCGGCCGCCGCAACGCCGAGCAGGTGGAGATCCTCAGCGGCCTGGCCGCCGGCGATCGGGTGATCACCTCCGACTACAGCGCCTTCGAAAAGATCGATCGGGTCGACCTGACCAACTAGGGAGCGGGAACGTCCATGCTGAAGCTTGAGAAGGTCTCCAAGACCTACCGCACCACCGACGTCGAGACGATGGCGCTGAACGAGGTCTCGATGGAGATCGCCGCCGGCGAATTCGTCGCCATCATGGGTCCCTCGGGCTGTGGCAAGTCGACCCTGCTGAACGTGCTGGGCCTCCTCGATAACCCCACCAGCGGCGTCTATGACTTCTTCGGCGAGGACGTCGCGCGCTATCCCGAGAAGCGGCTCACCCAGCTGCGGCGCGACCGGATCGGCTTCGTCTTCCAGAGCTTCAACCTGATCGACGACCTCAGCGTCGAGGAGAACGTCGAGGTCGCCCTGATCTACCGCGGCGTCTCGGCCGCCGAGCGCAAGCGGCGCGTGGCCGCGGCCCTGGAGCGGGTCGGCATCGCCCACCGCGCCCGCCATCGGCCACAGCAGCTTTCGGGCGGCCAGCAGCAGCGGGTCGCGGTGGCCAGGGCCCTGGTCTCCGAGCCCAGCCTGATCCTGGCGGACGAGCCCACCGGCAACCTCGACACCGCCAATGGCGAGGCGGTGATGGAACTCTTGACCGCCGCCTCCGGCGCCGGGGTCACCGTGGTCATGGTCACCCACTCGCTGGTCCACGCCGCCACCGCCAAGCGGACCATCAAGCTGCTGGACGGCAAGGTGGTCGACGAAACCCAGCTGGCCGCCTGAGGCGCCGCCGATGTTCCGCAACTATCTGGCCACCGCCCTTCGCAACCTGGCGCGCAACCGGCTCTACGCCGCGATCAGCATCCTGGGACTGGCCGTGGGGTTCGCCGCCGCGATCCTGATCGTCCAGTTCGTGCGCAACGAGTTCAGCTACGACCATTGGATCCCAGGCTACCAGCAGGTCTACAAGATCACCGACCACCTGACGCTGCCGGGCCAGCCGTCCATGGAGAGCGACCTCACCCAGTCGGTCCTGACCAGTCAGATTCGCGTGGCTATTCCAGGCGTCATCGCCGCGCGATTGATGCAGGACTTTCCGACGGTGCGCCATCGCGCCGGCGACACCGGGATCGTCGACCAGAGCTTCGCCTGGGCCGATCCGGACATCTTCCGGGTGCTGCCGTTGCCGGTCATCTCCGGCGACCTGAAGACGGCGCTGGCCCAGCCGGACACGGTGGTGATCACCCGCGAGGTCGCCCGCAAATATTTCGGCCGCGACCTGCCGATCGGCGAAGCGCTCGACGTCCAGGAGGGCGACGACCACCACCCGATGCGGGTGACTGCGGTGCTCAAGGATCTGCCCTCCAACACCAACCTGGTCACCGAGATCTTCGCCGCCGGCCAGTCGGCCTATTCGCCGCTGACCCGCATGGACGCCAAGCCGGCGCTGACCGGAGTTTCCAACTACACCTACGTGCGCGTGCCGCCGACCATGACTGCCGCCGAGCTGCAGCGGGGCCTGGAGGTGGCCGGGCGGCCCGAGGTCGCCGCCTTCGCGGTGCTGGGCGGCGGCAGCAAGTGGTCGTTCAGCGCCGTCCCGATCGCGGAGGCGCACCTGCATCCCCCGGGGCTGACCGCCATCGTGGTCAAGCCCGCCGGCAACAAGACCACCGCCTACGCCATCGCCACGGTCGGGGCGCTGATCGTGGTGGTCGCCGCCATCAACTTCGTCACCCTGATGACCGCCCGGGCGGCGAGGCGCGCGGTGGAGGTGGGCGTGCGCAAGGCGACGGGCGCCAGGCGCAGCGACCTCGTCATCCAGTTCATGGGCGAGGCGCTGATCCAGGTGGCGATGTCGATGCTGATCGCGGTCATCCTGGCGGCGCTGCTCCTGAAGCCCTTCAGCGCCTTCCTGCAACGGGGCCTGACGCTGAACTTCGTTGAGGATCCCGTGCTGCTCGTGGGCGCGGTCGGGCTGACCCTCGCTGTCGGCCTTCTCGCCGGCTTCTATCCGGCGCTGGTGCTTTCCAGCTTCCGGCCGGCGGCGGTGCTCAAGGGCGGGGTCATCCAGAGCGTCGGCTCGGCCATGACCCGCCAGGCGCTGGTGGTGGTCCAGTTCGCCATCCTGGTGGGCCTGATCGTCACCACCACGACCATTTATCGGCAGACCCAGTACGCGCTCAAGCAAGGGATCGGCGGCCAGAGCGACTTGATCGTCGGCGTCTGGACCAATTGCGCCAACGCGTTCCCGCAGGAGGTGCGCCGCCTGCCAGGCGTCAATATCGCCGCCTGCTCCTCGATCAACGCGCTGAATTCGCCGGCCGCCAAGAACATCACGCCGGTCAAGACGCGGAACGGCGGGCAGGTGACCTTCGATATCGCCCCGGTCGACTTCGACTTCTTCGAGGTCTTCGACATCCACCCCCTGGCTGGGCGCATCTTCTCGCGCGACCATGGCGGCGACAGTGTGCTCACGTCCCCCGATCTCCCCGCCGAGCCGCCGGTGGTGATCAATCAGACCGCGGCGCGGAACCTGGGCTACGCCGATCCGCGGGGGGCGATCGGCCAGCCGATGGTCTGGACCCGGTTCGTCAAGCTGGATGCGCCGCCGGTGACCGGGCCCTCGCAGATCGTCGGCGTGGTTCCCGACATGCCGGCGACGGTTCGCTCGATCGTCGAGCCGACCTTCTATTTCGTCTCGCCAAAACAGGTGAACATGTTGTCGATCAAGCTGACCGGCCGCGACATGCCGGGGACCGTCAGGGCGATCGAGCGGGTCTGGAAGGCCACCGGCAACACCCGGCCGATCCAGGAAGTGTTCCTCTCCCAGTTCCGCCTAAGCCTTTACCTCGACATCATCATCCAGGGCGTCACCATCGCCATCTGCGCGGTGCTGGCGGTGCTGATCGCCTGCCTCGGGCTCTTCGCCCTGTCGGCCTACACCACCGAGCGGCGGACCAAGGAGATCGGCATCCGCAAGGTGATGGGCGCCAGCACCTGGGACGTGGTGCGGCTCCTCATCTGGCAGTTCACCATTCCGGTGCTGTGGTCGATCGCCATCGCCCTGCCGCTCGCCTTCCTGGTCATGGACCGATGGCTGCACGGCTTCGCCTACCACGTCGAGCTGTCGCTCTGGACCTTCGTGCTGGCCGCCGGCGCGGCGCTGGTGATCGCCTGGTTCACCGTCTCGTTTCAGTCGTACATGGTCGCCAGGGCCAAGCCGGCCGGCGCCCTTCGCTACGAGTAGGGACGTTTGGCGAAGGCGTTCGGGTCAGGTGCTCTGGCTGCCCGCGCCCGCCCATTCCGCCTGGCCGGCGGAGCGCTCGTACTTGAAGCTGACCCGCAGCTTGGTGCGGAAGAGCTCCACCTGGCCCTCGGCGTTGATGGTGATGTCCTGCTGGATCACCTCGGCCACGCGCAGGTCGCGCAGGGAGCTGGAGGCGGCCCACAGCGCTTCCTTGGCCGCTTCCTCCCAGCTGGTCTTGCTGGTGCCGATGATCTCGGTGACCCGATAGACGCTCATGGACTTAATCTCCTGCCGAGCGACTAGTGCGCGCCGGCCATTCGGCCCTGGGTGATGTCGTCGGCCAGGCGGCCGGTGACCTCGTTCATGTGATCGAAGGCGGACTCGAACGAGCCGAGACCCTGAGAAAGGGAGCGCAGTTCGCCGATCAGGGCGTAGCGCTCGGCTCTGGGCAGATAGGCCTCGACGGTGTCCCAGCCTCGCCAGCCCTCGCGGGGTCCAAAGCCCAGCACCTGGCCGCGCCTGGCCGACAGCACCGAGGTCACACCCGAGGTGCAGGTGGTCGGGACGTGGATCGACAGCCGCTCGATGGGCTCCAGCAGGGTCGGCGCGCATTTGCGCAGCCCCTCGTCCATGGCCAGCCGGCCGGCCTGGCGGAACGCCATCTCCGAGCTGTCGACGCTGTGATAGCTGCCGTCGATCAGGGTCATGGCGACGTCGACCACCGGAAAGCCCAGCGGGCCCTTGGTCATCGCGTCCCGCGCGCCCTGCTCGACCGCGGGGATCCACTGCTTGGGGACCACCCCGCCGGTGATCTTCTGGGTAAACTCGAAGCCGCGGCCGCGCGGCAGGGCGCGGATCTCGACGGTGACGTCGCCGAACTGTCCGTGGCCGCCGGTCTGCTTCTTGTGCCGGGCGTGGTGGGTGACGTGGCCGGTGATCGTCTCCTGGTAGGGGGTGACCGGCGCGGCGGTGGCGACATCGACGCCGAAGCGGCGCTTCAGCCGCTCGAGCGCCAGGCGCAGGTGGGCCTCGCTCTGCCCGCTCAGCACCATCTGATGGGTCTGCGCCTCCTGGTTCAGGGTCAGCGCCGTGTCTTCCTCGATCAGCTTGGCCAGCGCGCTCGCCAGTCGCACGTCGTCGTTGCGGACGGTCGCGGAGATGGCCAGGCTGTAGACCGGCGGCCGGGGCGGCACGTTGAACGCGGCGGCCTTGGGCGCGCCGCCCATGACCAGGAAGTCGCCGGCCTTGGCGTGCTCCAGCTTGCCGACCGCGATCACCTCGCCGTCCTGGGCCTGGCTGATCTTCTTGGTGGTCGCGCCGTGCACGGCGAAGAGTCCGCCGGCGCGGTTGCGCTCGCCGCTTGGCAACACCAGCTCGGCGCCGTCGGGGATGGCGCCGCCCAGCGCCCGCGCATAGGCGAGCTTGCCGGCCTGGCCGGCGTAGGCGGTCTTGATCACATAGACGCCGGGACCGCTCGCGCCGAGGCGCTTGGCGGCGGACTGCGGCGAGCCGGCGTCGTGGCGCAGCGATTTCAGCAGGCGCCGGACGCCAAAGCCCTTCAGGGTGTCGCCGAACAGCACCGGGGCGATCAGCCCCTCGTTCATCTCACGCACCAGGTCGGCGTAGATCAGCTCCTGGCCCGGCGTCTCGTCGGAGACCAGCTGCTCGAGCAGCACGTCGTCGAAATCGGCGAGTTGCTCCAGCATATGGAAGCGGGCGTCCTTCTCCAGCTCGACCACGTCGTCGCTGGGCGTCACGCGCTCGGAGGGCCCGCCGTCGCGATACTCAAAGGTGCGGTCCAGCGCCAGGTCGGCATAGCCGGTGACGTGCTCGCCGCTCCAGATCGGCAGCTGGCGGGCGACGACCGGGACCGCGCTCACCGCGCCAAAGGCGTCCAGCAGGTCTTTCACCGGCCCACGCGCCTGCTCCATGCGGTTGACGAAGATCAGCCGTGGCACGCCCAGCCGCTCCAGCTCGTGCAGCGCCGGCTGCAGCAGGATCGCCTTGGCGGGATCGGGGCTGGCCACCACCACCGCCAGATCCACCGCCAGCAGGGCCAGGTCCCCTTCGGCGGCGAAGTCGACGGCGCCGGGGCAATCGATCACCGCGTACCGGTCGTCCAGGTAGTCGAAGCTGGCGAAGTTGAGCTCCACCGAGTGGCCCCTGGCGCGGGCTTCGGGACTCGAGTCCCCGACCGTTGCGCCGGCGCCGGCGGTTCGCTGAGCCCGCGAGGCGGCGGCGTTCAGCATGGCTTCCATCAGGCTGGTCTTGCCGACCGCCGTCGGTCCCACCAGGGCCACGGCGCGGACGACGCCAGGTGCATGGGCGCTCATGCGCAGGCTCTCCTTCTGCGACCGCGGGGCGCGAGCATCGCGCGGCCCGCCGGCCTGTCAGGGCGAATGCTTCCACCCACACGGGGTCTCGCGCAAGAGGGCAAGGATCGGCGCCGCGACGCGAGGCGTTGCGGCGAGGGCCGGCTAACGCAGCGTCAGGGAACGGCCCAGCCGGTGGATCAGCCGTGTCGCCGGCGGGTGCGCCGGGTG
>JBIOEF010000135.1:0-8199 GCA_044445785.1 Caulobacterales bacterium | reverse complement strand
TGGAGAGCGCCAGGGCGGTCGCCGGCCAGGCGAGCGCGGCGGGCCTGGCCTTCGCCGACGCCCCGGTCTCGGGCGGGATCATGGCCGCGGACGCCGGGACGCTGGCCTTCATGGTCGGCTGCGAGGACGCGCGCTTCGCCGACTTCCAGGCGGTGCTGGCGCCCATGGCCCGCACGGTGATCCACGCCGGCGGCGCGGGCGCCGGCCAGGCGGCGAAGATCTGCAACAACATGGTGCTGGGTGTCTCGATGCTGGGCGTCTGCGAGGCCTTCGCGCTGGCCGAGAAGCTGGGCCTGGCCCCCGATCGCTTCTTCGAGATCGCCTCCCAGTCCTCCGGCCAGTGCTGGTCGCTGACCAGCTACAGCCCCTGGCCCGGCCAGGTCCCCGCCGCCCCCTCCAACCGCGACTACGAGGGCGGGTTCCTGGCGGCGCTGATGCTCAAGGACCTGAAGCTCGCCCAGGAAGCGGCCGCCAAGTCCGGCGCGGCGACGCCGCTGGGGGCGCTGGCGGAGGCGATCTACGCCCTCTTCGACCGCCTGGGCTACGGCGGCAAGGACTTCTCGGCGGTGCTGCAGATGCTGCGCGGGCGGCTTGGGGAACTCGGTTGAACCCGCCCCAAGCCTTGGCGCGCTAGGGAAAAGTCCCTAGATGACAACTTAACGCCGTTCATGCGATTAAGCCCGCCGTTCAGTTGGGGGATCGTCGCTGGGGGCGGCCCGCGTCGGAGAGCTTCTTGCCGATGGACTACAAAGCCGCCATTCGTACGGCGCTGGACCAGGTTCGGTCCGAGGGCCGCTACCGGGTCTTCGCCGACCTGAAGCGCCATCGCGGGAATTTCCCCATGGCCACCTGGACCCAGCCCGACGGTCAGACCAGTGACGTCGTCGTCTGGTGCTCCAACGACTACCTCGGCCAGGGCCAGAACCGGGTGGTCACCGAGGCCATGCACCGGGCGATCGACGAAGCCGGCTCGGGCACCGGCGGCACGCGCAACATCTCCGGCACCACCCACTATCACGTGGAACTGGAAGCTGAGCTCGCCGACCTGCACGGCAAGTCGGGCGCGCTGCTCTTCACCTCGGGCTACGTCTCCAACGACGCGTCGCTGTCGACGCTGCAGAAGATGCTGCCCGGCCTGATCATCTTTTCGGACGCGCTCAATCACAACTCGATGATCGCCGGCATCCGCCACGGCGGCGGGCCGCGCAAGATCTTCCGGCACAACGACCTTGCCCACCTCGAGCAGCTACTGGCCGAGGCGCCGGCCGACGCGCCCAAGCTGGTGGCGTTCGAGAGCGTCTATTCCATGGACGGCGACATCGCCGACATCCCAGGCACCGCGGCCCTGGCCAAGAAGTACGGGGCCCTGACCTACCTCGACGAGGTGCACGCGGTCGGCATGTACGGCCCGAGCGGCGGCGGCGTCTCCGAGCGCGACGGGGCGGCGGCCGATATCGACATCATCGAGGGCACCCTCGCCAAGGCCTTTGGGGTCATGGGTGGCTACGTCGCCGCGGACGCCGAGCTGGTGGACGCGATCCGCACCTTCGCCGACGGCTTCATCTTCACCACCTCGCTGCCGCCGGCGCTCACCGCCGGCGCGCTGGCCTCGATCCGCTGGCTAAGGGCGCACAACGAAGTCCGCGAGCTCCACCAGGAGCGCGCCGAGTCGCTGAAGCGGCGGTTCAAGAACGCCGGCCTGCCGGTGATGCCGTCGGTCAGCCACATCGTGCCGCTGCTGGTCGGCGATCCGGTGCACTGCAAGATGGTCTCCGACATGCTGCTCGCCGACCACGGCGTCTATGTGCAACCGATCAACTATCCGACCGTGCCGCGCGGCACCGAGCGGCTGCGCTTCACGCCAACGCCCTTCCATACCGACGCGATGATGGACGACCTCACCGCGGCGCTGGAGCAGCTCTGGTCGAAGTGCAACATCGCCCGCCTGGGCGGCGTCGCGGCCTAGGCGCCGCAGCGGACGGACGATCGCTCGTCCGCCCAGCTGTCCGTCTGTCGACGACTCTCGCCGGCGCTATTTCTTGCGCCGGACCCCGCGCCCCAACCCGATCTTCTTGGCGAAGGCGGAACGCCGTTCGGCGTAGGCCGGCGCCACCATCGGATAATCGGCGCCAAGTCCCCAACGTCTGCGGTAGTCTTCCGGGCTGAAATCGTAGCGGGAACGCAGATAGCGTTTCAGCATCTTCAGCTTCTTGCCGTCTTCCAGACAGACAATGTGGTCGTACTGAACCGATCGGGCGATGGGCACGGCCGGTCTTGGCCGGTGCGTGGGAAGCAGGATGGCTGACTTTCCCAGGCCCGCTATCGCGCCGTGTACCTGGCCGATCAGTTCCTGCAAGGCGTTTGTTGTGACCGAGTTCTGGCCGACATAGGCCGCAACAATATCAGCGCTCAGTCGCAGTAGGTCGTTCTTGGAAGCGCCGACTTCTTCATCTTTACTATTCATCCGATTACCCTGGAGCGCGGCCCCCGCACACCTCTTTCAACTGATCTAGAGGGCAAAAAAGTGGCGCCGCGACACTTTCCTGACGGCGCGCCGCCACTTTGTCCGGGAACGGTCCAAAGAGCTTGATTGTTCCCGACGGCCGCGATGCAAGGGCGAAAGCGGTTTGCCTTTTCCGTGCAGGGCGCCCATTTTGCTATTAATGGTATGAAGCGGCCGTCGGGAGGGCCAGATCATGCGATGCCCGTTCTGCGGCCATCTGGAAAGCCAGGTGAAGGACAGCCGCCCCACCGAGGAGGGCGCGGCGATCCGCCGGCGCCGGCTCTGCCCGCAATGCGACGGCAGGTTCACCACCTTCGAGCGGGTGCAGCTGCGCGAGCTGACCATCCTCAAGCGCTCCGGTCGCCGTGCGCCCTTCGACCGGGAGAAGCTGGTGCGCTCGATCTCCATCGCCCTGCGCAAACGCCCGGTCGATCCGGAACGGGTCGAGCAGCTGGTCAACACCATCGTCCGTCAGCTTGAGAGCATGGGCGAGACCGAGATCGGCTCCAACGTCGTCGGCGAGCTGGTGATGAAGGCGCTGAAGTCCCTCGATGACGTCGCCTATGTCCGCTACGCCTCGGTCTACCGCGACTTCCGCCACACCGACGACTTCGCCGACTTCCTGAGCGCCGAGGGGCTGGCCGAAGAGCCCGGGTGATGAGGGTCGTGCTGAAGCTGGCCACCCGTCCTTTGCGCCCCGCCGCATTGGACGGCCATGGCCTGAAGATCGTAGTCTGGCGGCAGATCGCCGGCGAAGGCCCGCCCAATGCTCGATGAGTCCCTACGTGTCCTGATCGTCGAAGCCCGGGTCTACGAAGCGCTGTCGGACGAGCTGCTCAAGGGGGCCAAGGCGGCCCTGAGCGCCGCCAAGGTCGAGCACGATGTGGTCACGGTCCCAGGCGCGCTGGAGATCCCCGGCGTCATCGCCATGGCCGAGGAGGGCGGGCACCGTCCGGCCGGCGTGCGCTATGACGGCTACGTCGCCCTGGGCTGCGTGATCCGCGGCGAGACCTTTCACTTCGAGATCGTCTCCAACGAGAGCGCCCGGGGACTCACCGACCTGGCGATCGGCCGGCGCCTGGCCATCGGCAACGGCATCCTCACGGTTGAGAACGAGGCCCAGGCCCTGGCCCGCGCGAGGATGGGCGAGGGCGACAAGGGCGGCGGCGCGGCCAAAGCCTGCCTGGCGGTGATCGCGGTCAAGCGCCGCCTGCTCGGCCAGCTCAGATGAAGCGGCCCAAGCGCCAGGCGCGCTCCGTCGCCCGGCTGGCGGCCGTCCAGGCGCTCTACCAGATGGAGACCGGCGGGGCGGGGGTCGAGGCGGTGATCCGCGAGTTCTGCGACCATCGCTTCGACCGCGATATCGAAGGCGCGCGCCTGGCTCAGGCCGACGAGGCCTTCTTCGGCGATCTGGTGCGTGGCGTGGTCGCCGGCCAGACCAAGGTCGACCAGGCGGTGAAGCGCCGGCTGGCCGACGGCTGGCGTCTCGAGCGGATCGACGCCACGGTCCGCGCGATCCTGCGGTCCGGCGCCTATGAGCTGATCTGCCGGCCGGAAATCCCGGCCGAAGTGGCGATCGACGAATACGTCGAGATCGCCAAGTCCTTCTTCGACGGACCTGAACCCGCCTTCGTCAACGCAGCCCTCGACGCCATCGCCCGCGATGAGCGAGACGCCTGACGAGTTCGACTGGATCGCCGCCCTGCGGCCGCTGACCCGCGGCGCGCCGGCGGCGCTGGGCTTGCTGGACGACGCCGCGATCCTTCCCAGCCGGCCGGGCTTCGACCTGGTGGTCTCCAAGGACGCCATGGTGGAGGGCGTGCATTTCCTGGCCGGCGAGGCGGCCGACGTCGTCGCCCGCCGGCTGCTTCGCACCAACCTCTCCGACCTCGCCGCCAAGGCCGCCGAGCCGTTCGGCTATTTCCTGATGACCGCCTGGCCGGCCGCGCGCGGCTGGAGCGACCGCGAGGCCTTCATCCGCGGGCTGAAGATCGACGGCGAGGGGTTCGACCTCGACCTCTTGGGCGGCGACACGGTGGCGACGCCCGGGCCGCTGACGGTGAGCGCCACGGTGCTGGGCTGGGTGCCGAGCGGGCGGGCGGTGCTCCGATCGGGCGCGAAGGCGGGCGAGGCCCTGGTGGTGCTGGGCTGGGTCGGCGACGGGTTCCTGGGCTGGCGGGCGGCGCTGGGCGAGATCGCCGATCCCACCGGCGCGCTGGCGGCTCACTTTAGGCTGCCGGAACCCTTGCTGGCCCTGCGGGGGGCGCTGCGCGCCGGCGCCTCGGCCGCCGCCGACGTCTCCGATGGCCTGATGGCCGACGCCATGCACATCGCACAGGCCAGCGGCCTTGGCGTCAGCCTCGCCCTCGACCGGCTGCCGCTGTCGCCGGCCGCAGCCGGGTGGCTGGACGCACAGCGGGACCGGCGTGCGGCGTTGCTGCGGTTGGCGCGCGGCGGCGACGACTATGCTCTGGTCTGCGCCGCGCCGGACGGCGAAGCGCTGGTAAGCGCCGCCCGGGCGGCGGGCGTGACGGCGAGCGTCGCCGGCGTCTTCACCCCCTCGAGCGGGCTCGCCGTCACCCTGGACGGCGCGCCGGTGGAGGCGGGCGAACTCGGCTGGCGGCACGCCTGAGGGAAGGAAACCACCTAGCAAGGGTTGGGCGCGCCTAATCGGCGGGTCGAATCAGGACCCCGTATGCATCGCCGCGCCCTTCTCCTCAGCCTGCCGCTCATCGCCGCCGGCGCCGCTTCCGTCGCCGGCTCGGCGCTCGCCCAGGCCAAGACGGCCGGCCAGTACGTCGATCTGGCGCCGGTGGCCCTGCCGGTGGTGGTGGACGGGCGGCTGATCAACTACGTCTTCGTCGACATCCGCATCAACCTGACCTCGTCGGGGGACATGCCCAAACTGCGGGACATGGAGCCCTATTTCCGCGACGCGCTGGTGCGGATCGGGCACCGAACGCCCTTCACCCGCTACGATGACTACACCCGGCTGGACGAGCCGCGGCTGAAGGCTGCGCTCTTCCAGCAGGCTGCCGCCATCGCCGGCGCGGGGGCCATCGCCTCCATCGAAATCCTGCCCGGCGGCGGGCCGATGCGCCGCACCGGACTGCCCAAGCCCAAACTCGCCGCCCGATAGATTTTGCCGCAGTCCGGCATGGGCTGTTGCGTCCGGCGGTGCGTTTTGGCAGTTTCCCGCGACTTTTGAGGGGCCTGACGGGGCGCCTCGCCCACCCGACGAGGGAATTGGCCCTTGGGATCCGCGCCGCCTTTCGAGCGAGCGCGGTGATTTGCGCAGAGACGAAGAGGGGCGCGACGACATGAGTCTTGTTCTGATGCTGGTGATTCTCGCTGGCCTGGTGGCGGTGCTGTACGGCGCGGTCCAGACCGCGTCGCTGATGCGCGCGCCCGCGGGCAACGAGAAGATGCGCGAGATCGCCGCGGCGATCCAGGAAGGCGCGCAGGCCTATCTGCGCCGCCAGTACACCGCCATCGCCGTCGTCGGCGTCGTGATCCTGATCGCCGCCTTTTTCCTGATCGGCCCTTACGCGGCCGGCGGGTTCCTGATCGGCTCGGTGCTCTCGGGCGCCGCTGGGTTCGCCGGCATGCTGATCTCGGTCAGGGCCAACGTCCGCACCGCCCAGGCGTCCTCCGAGAGCCTCGCCAAGGGGCTCTCCCTGGCGTTCCGCTCGGGCGCGGTGACCGGGATGCTGGTTGCCGGCTTCGCCCTGCTGGGCGTCTCGGTCTACTACGCGATCCTCACCGGGCCGCTGCACCTGGAGAACACCAGCCGTGAGGTCGTCGACTCCCTCGTGGCGCTGGGCTTCGGCGCCTCACTGATCTCGATCTTCGCCCGTCTCGGCGGCGGCATCTTCACCAAGGGGGCTGACGTCGGCGGCGACATGGTCGGCAAGGTCGAAGCCGGCATTCCCGAGGACGATCCCCGCAACGCCGCCACCATCGCCGACAATGTGGGCGACAACGTCGGCGACTGCGCCGGCATGGCCGCCGACCTCTTCGAGACCTATGCGGTGACCACCGTCGCCACCATGGTGCTGGCGGCGATCTTCTTCGCCGGCGACCAGGCGGCGACGATGATGCAGCTGCCGCTGGCGATCTGCGGGGTGTGCGTGATCACCTCGATCATCGGCGCCTTCTTCGTGCGCCTGGGCAAGAGCAACAACATCATGGGGGCTCTCTACCAGGGCCTGATCGTCACCGGCGCGCTGTCGGCCATCGCGCTCTATTTCGTGATCACCAAACTCGTGCCCGCCGGGACGCTGACCGTCGGCGACAAGTCGTTCACTTCGATGTCGCTGTTCTTCTGCGGCCTGGTCGGCCTGGCGGTCACCGCGGCGATCGTGGTGATCACGGAATACTACACCGGCACCGGCTTTCGGCCGGTCAAGTCGGTGGCCGCGGCCTCGGTCAGCGGCCACGGCACCAATGTGATCCAGGGCCTGGCGATGTCGCTGGAATCGACCGCGGCGCCGGCGCTGGTGATCATCGCCGGCATCATCGTCACCTTCAATCTGGCCGGCCTCTTCGGCATCGCCATCGCCACCACCTCGATGCTCTCGCTGGCCGGCTTCATCGTCGCGCTGGACGCCTTCGGCCCGGTCACCGACAACGCCGGCGGCATCGCCGAGATGGCGGGACTGCCCAGCGAAGTGCGGGTGGTCACCGACGCCCTGGACGCGGTCGGCAACACCACCAAGGCGGTGACCAAGGGTTACGCGATCGGCTCGGCCGGCCTTGGCGCGCTGGTGCTCTTCGCCGCTTACACCCAGGACCTGAAGTTCTTCGCCGCCGATCCGGGCCAGTTCCCGTTCTTCGCCGGCATGGGCGACGTGCGCTTCGACCTTTCGAACCCCTATGTGATCGTCGGCCTGCTGTTCGGGGGCCTGCTGCCATTCCTCTTCGGCGGCATGTCGATGACCGCGGTTGGCCGTGCGGCGCAATCGGTGGTGGCCGAGGTGCGGCGGCAGTTCAAGGAGAACCCCGGCATCATGACCTACGAGGTCAAGCCCGAGTACGGCCGGGCCGTGGACATTCTCACCAAGGCGGCGATCCGCGAGATGATCGTTCCCAGCCTGCTGCCGGTGGCTTCGCCGGTGGTGCTGTTCTTCGTCATCGACCTCATCGCCGGCAAGTCCGACGCCTTCTCGGCGCTGGGCGCGATGCTGGTGGGGGTGATCGTCACCGGCCTCTTCGTCGCCATCTCGATGACCTCGGGCGGCGGGGCGTGGGACAACGCCAAGAAGCTGATCGAGGAGGGCCACTACGGCGGCAAGGGCTCGGAGGCGCACAAGGCCGCCGTCACCGGCGACACCGTCGGCGATCCCTACAAGGACACCGCCGGCCCGGCCGTGAACCCGATGATCAAGATCACCAACATCGTCGCCCTGCTGCTGCTGGCGGTGCTGGCCCACGGCCTGATCAAGTAGGACGCGCAGCGGTCAGGTTGGGGGAGTCTTGCGACGCGCCCTGACGCTCGTTGACACGTCGGACATCCCCGCCCGTCCGATGCTGCGCATCGTCCACCCTCCCCATGAAGGGGAGGGAGGTTCAGGCTAGTGCTGGTCGTCGGGGTGGCTGCCGGGGGTGACGTTCTGGTCCGGCGGCAGGACCGAGCCGCTGCCGATGCTGCCGACCAGTTGCTCGAGCACGGTCATCTCGCGCCCGCGGGTCGGCGT
>JBIOEF010000134.1:0-8234 GCA_044445785.1 Caulobacterales bacterium | reverse complement strand
GTTGAGAGTCAGGGTCAAGACGCCGTCTTCCAGCGAAGCGAGGAGATCGGTCGTGCCGGTGTCGATCTGGCGAGGGCTCATGCTTGGTGCTCCTGTGATCTAGCGGTTCAGTCGGGCGAGCGCCGCCTGCGAGGCGCTGAGCGAGCGATCGATCTGCGCCCGCAGCTCCTCCAGGCCGACGCCTTCGGTGCTCTTCTTGCCTTCCATGTACCTGGCGTAGACGCCATGGATGATGGCCGCCGACTTCCAGCGATTGAAGCCGACGTAGTAGTCAAGGCCGGCGAGATCGCGGCCGGTGCGCGCCGCGTACCGCTCCGCCAGTTCGGTGCGCGAGGGAAAGCCGGGCGGCGAGGTGGCCGCGGTCGGCGCTGGCGGCGCCGGATCGGTGGGATCGGGCCACTGGTTCAGGGCGTAGGCCAGGTCCGCCAGCGGATCGCCGAGGGTCGAGATCTCCCAGTCGACCACCGCCGCCACCGCCCCCGACGCGCCCACCAGGCAGTTGTGCAGACCATAGTCGCCGTGGACGATCCGGGCGGGGCCCTGCTCGGGCAGATGCGCCAGCAGGAACCGCTGCAGCTCATGCGCCCGCTCATCGTCGTAGTTCGCCGGCCCGGCCGAGGCGGTCCAGGAGCGGTACCAGGTGTTGAGCTGACGCCCGACATAGCTGTCGCGCTTGCCAAGATCGCCAAGGCCGACAGCGTCGGGATCGAGCGCGTGGAGATCGGCCAGCACGTCGATGAACGAATGCGCCAGCGTCTGGCGGTGCTCACGCGGCGCCCAACGCTCGGTGTCGGCGGCGTTGTAGAGCGGATGGCCGTCGATATGGCCCATCACATAGAACCGCGCGCCGGTCACGGCGACGTCGTCGCAGAAGCCCAGCGCCGCCGGCACCGGCACCGCCGTCGGTCCCAGCGCCGAGATCAGCGCCCATTCGCGCGCCATGTCGTGGGCCTTGGGCAGCAGCTCGCCCAGCGGCGGGCGGCGGATCACCGCCCGCCGTCCGCGCTGGTCCTCGATCAGGTAGGTGAGGTTCGAGTGGCCGCCCTCGAGCCGGGTCCAGGTCAAGGGCGGCCGGACGTGCTCGACGTTGGCGGCGATCCAGGCCTCGACCGCCGGCACGTCGTAGCCGGCGATCGCGATGGCTCCGGCCGTGCTCATGGCCGCCGGCCCTAGTGCCGGCCGAGCTCGGCGCGGCCGACCACCAGGTGGTGCACTTCGTCCGGGCCGTCGGCGATCCGGAGCGTCCGCTGGCCGGTGTACATGCCCGCCAGCGGCGTCCATTGCGAGACGCCGGTTGCGCCGTGGATCTGGATCGCCTGGTCGATGATCTGGCAGACGCGCTCAGGCACCATGGCTTTGACCATATGCACCCAGATGCGGGCCTCGCGGTTGCCGAGCACGTCCATCGCCTTGGCCGCCTTCAGCACCATCAGGCGCATGGCCTCGATGTCGATCCGCGCGCGCGAGACGATCTCGAGGTTCTTGCCGAGCTGGATCAGCGGCTTGCCGAACGCCTCGCGGGTCGTCGCGCGCTTGACCATCAGGTCCAGCGCCCGCTCGGCCTGACCGATCGAGCGCATGCAGTGGTGGATGCGGCCGGGGCCAAGGCGCACCTGGCTGATCTCGAAGCCGCGGCCCTCGCCCAGGAGGATGTTGGCCTCGGGCACCCGCACGTTCTCCAGCTTCAGGTGCATGTGGCCATGCGGCGCGTCGTCGTGGCCGAAGACCTGCATCGGCCCGAGGACCGTGAGGCCGGGCGTATCCATCGGCACCAGGATCTGTGACTGGCGGAACTGGCTGGGCGCGTTGGGGCTGGTCTGGACCATGAGGATCATGATCTTGCAGCGCGGATCGCCGGCGCCGGAGATGTAGTACTTCTCGCCGTTGATCAGCCACTCGCCGCCGACCAGCTCGGCGCGGCAGGCGATGTTCTTGGCGTCGGACGAGGCCAGGCCCGGTTCGGTCATGCCAAAGCACGAGCGGATCTCGCCGTTCAGCAGCGGCTCCAGCCACTGCTTCTTCTGCTCGGGCGTGCCGACCTTCTCCAGCACCTCCATGTTGCCGGTGTCCGGCGCCGAGCAGTTGAGCGTCTCGGAGGCCAGCGGCTGCTTGCCGAGCTCGGCGGCGATGTAGGCGTAGTCGAGGTTGGTGAGGCCCCGGCCGATCTCGGAGGTCGGCAGGAAGAAGTTCCAGAGGCCCGAGGCCTTGGCCTTGTTCTTCGCCGTTTCCAGCAGCTCGAGCTGCCCAGGCGCCCAGCTCCAGCGCTCGGCGCGGCCCTCGCCCAGACGGTAGAACTCATCGGCGATCGGCGCGACGTTCTCGGCGATGTGCCGCTTCACCGCGTCGAACAGCGGCTGCGATTCCTTGGACATACGCAGGTCGTTGAGCTCGGCTTCCACGTCCGGCCTGGTTTCCACGGCGATCTGGTTCATTGGGGGTCTCCTCGAAGTCTTCTGCGTGTTTGGATTATCGGTAGCGCGTGAGGCGGCCGCCCACCAGCGCCACGTGCAGCGATCGCTCACGTCCAACGCTCGAGACGCTAGCCCCCTCGGCCCGCTTGCGCCACCATGCGGCGGCATAGCCATGGGGAGAAGCAGATGGCGGAACGGGTTGCGCTGGTCGTCGGCGCTTCGCGGGGTCTGGGCCTTGGTCTGGTCAGGGAGTTGGCCAGCCGCGGCTGGAGCGTGATCGCGACGCTGCGCTCGGCGAAGTCCGGCGCGGCCCTGACGGCGCTCGCCAAGGAGAGCGGCGGCAAGGTCCGCATCGAGATGCTGGACCTGGAAGACCACGACCAGATCAACGCCCTGGCAGAACGCCTGGCCGGCGAAACGCTGGATCTCCTCTTCGTCAACGCCGGCATTACCCTGGGGCCGATCAAGGCCGGCGCGGCCGGCCGTGACGACGTCGCCCGGCTCTTCCTCACCAACAGCGTGGCCCCGATCCATGTGGCGGAGGCGTTCGTGGATCGGGTGCGCGAGGGAACCGGCGTCATCGCCATGATGAGCTCGGGGCTCGGCAGCGTCGCCACCAGCTGGCGCTCCGGCGTCGATCTCTATTCGGCCAGCAAGGCGGCGCTCAACAAGCTTACCCGCGGCTTCGCTTCCGGCCTTGGCGAGCGCAAGCTGACGGTGCTTTCGATGAGTCCGGGCTGGGTGCGCACCGACATGGGCGGCCCTGGCGCCATGTTCTCGGTGGAAGAGAGCTGCAAGGGTCTCGTCGACGTCGTCGAGGCCAAAGCCGGAACCGGCGAGCACGGCTTCTACGGCCACAACGGCGCGACGGTCGCCTGGTAGGCCGCGCGCGCCGCCAACAACCCCTCACCGCACCTCTCCCCACCGTCCGGGCGGGGAGAGGGATACTGATAGGTGAGCGGCGGCTGGCCGATCCCTCAGCCTCCTCGCTCTTTCAGTAGCCCTCGCCCCAGGCAGTGGG
Organism: Caulobacterales bacterium; assembly: GCA_044445785.1. Classification (GTDB taxonomy): domain Bacteria; phylum Pseudomonadota; class Alphaproteobacteria; order Caulobacterales; family Caulobacteraceae; genus Acaudatibacter. The sequence goes on along the minus strand of JBIOEF010000134.1, from coordinate 4,802 downwards.
GAGAGGTGAGGTGAGGGGTCGCGCGGCCGATCAAAACCTCAGCCGAAAAGGCCTCGCAGCCGGGCGATGGCCATGAGGCCTGCGCGGACGGCGGGTTCACCCTCGGCGAAGGTCGTGGCCGTCCCGCGCCTGGCGAGCGCGCGGGCGTAGCGGTCGCAGAGGGGCCGGTCGCCCAGCAGCACCACCGGCTCGCCCTCGAGGCCCAGCAGCCGCGGCGTTCCCGCCACCTCCGCGCCGATCAAGAGGCCGGAGAGATAGTCGCCGGTGCTTTCCCGCGGCGCGCCGCGGCCGGCGACGCGCGAGCGGGCGGCGTAGATCCGGTTCAGCAGCGCATCGCCATCCGCGGCGGCCGCCACCCCTTCGTCGAAGGTCGCCAGGTTCTCCGCGCCGGTGTCTTCGCCGCGCAGGATGCTGTGGGCGCGCAGCACGGCGAAGAGCTCGCCGGTGAAGGCGCTAAGGAACCGGGCGACGCGGCCATCCTCGATCACCAGCCACTTGGGGTGCGTGCCCGGCTGGCAGACCAGGCGCCGACCCTCGCCAGCGCTGGGATCGAGGGCGAGCCAGCCCATCGCCTTGGTCTCCTCGCCGCGCAGGACATCGCCGGCGGCGCCCAGCCCCTCGCAGCGAAGACCGGGGACGATCCACACGTCCTCGGCGATCCCGGTGACCGCCGCGGCGATCTCGCCAAGCGCGGCCGGGCAGTCGACGTAGGGCGCGGTTCGCCAGCCGACGTTGGAACCGATCGCCCCGCAGAGTAGCGCCGGCAGGTTCTGCGCGCCCAGCGCCGGGCGCACATCGTCGTAGAACCGCCGCTCAGCTTCGCCTGGGCCCAGGCGATTCACCCCGAACAGGAAATCGCGGCGATCGGCGACGGCGCCCTCGTCGTCCAGGATCCAGGCGCGCAGATGGGTCGAGCCCCAGTCGCAGGACAGCAGCGCGGGCGCCATCAGGATCCGTTGATGGGGCTCATCTCGCGCCGATCGCGCCGTCGAAGGTCGGCAGCGGCAGGCCGGCGACGCCCGGCTCGAAGGCGAAGAGCGCGCCCGCCAGCGGCTGGGCGGCCAGGGCCGCGTCGTTCAGGCGCTCGCGCGCGGAGGTGACATAGAGCGTGGTCAGGTCCGGGCCGCCGAAGGCGCAGCTGCTGACCTGCGCCACCGGAAAGTTGACGATCCGGTCGACCGAGCCGTCCGGGGCGTAGCGGACGATCCGCCAGGCGCCCCACTGGGCGTTCCAGAGGTAGCCCTCGGCGTCGACCGCCGAGCCGTCCGGCGCGCCGCCCTCGCCCTGGGTGGTCGCGAACACCGCGCGCTCGCCCAGCGATCCGTCGGCGGCGATCGGCAGGGTCCAGAGGGTGCGCCGCGTCGAGTCGGCCAAGTAGAGGGTGGCGCCGTCGGGGCTGCAGGAAACGGTGTTGGCGATGTGCAGGTCGTCCAGCACCTTCTGCGTCTTGCCGTCGGGATCGGTGCGCCAGAGGGCGCCAGGGCGCTTGCCGCCGTCGTCGTCCATGGTGCTCCACCACAGGCGCCCGGCGACGTCGATCTTGCCGTCGTTGGTGCGGAAACCGAGCGGGAACGCCATCGGCTCGACCAGCAGGAAGCGCCCCCGCGCGGTGTCGAAGGTCGCCAGGCCCGACTCGGTGGCGAGGATCAGTCCGCCGGCGCGCCGGGGCGCGGCCACGCTCGCCCGCACCGGAAGCGCGAAGGCGCCGACCGCGCCGCTCTCCACATCCAGCCAGTTCAGCGCCCGGCCCTGGATATCGAACCAGTAGAGACGGTTTTCCGCGCCGACCCACACCGGGCCTTCACCCAGTTCGTCGCCGCTGCTCACCACGCATCGCACGTCGCTCACGTTCGCCTCCTCATCAAATGCGACTTGGCGGTTTGAGTTGGCTGCCGTCAATTGGCGCCACAAAGGGGCGGAGTGGCAAGCCGATGTTGCAACTGGATGGCGGCGGCGAAACCTTGCTCATCGCCCGGCGCGAAGGCGCACCGGCGCTGGTCTATTGGGGACCCCAGCTGGCGGCGGATGTCGACCTGGATCAGGTCGCGGCGCTCGCCGAGCGCGCCGTCCCACACGGGATGCTGGACGCCGGCGAGGCGTTCGACCTCTTTCCGCAGGCCGGGCGCGGCTTCACCGGCCATCCGGCGCTGGAGATCCATCGACAGAGCGGCGGCTTCCTCACTCAGCTCGAATGGATCGGCAGCCGCGAGATCGCCGAGGGCTGCGAGATCGAGCTGCGAGACGTCCGCGCCGGAGTCGAGCTCACTCTGACGGTGACGCTGGATCCAAACACCGGCGTCGCGGCGTTCCGCAGCCGGATCGTCAACGCCGGCGACGAGCCGCTTGCCGTCGACTGGATGGCGCCGGCAGCGCTGCCAATGAGCCACGACGAAGTGATGATCTTCGACGGACGCTGGGCGCGCGAATTCCAGCCGGTCCGCCAGCGCATCGCCACCGGCCTCCTCGTCAAGGACAACCGCACCGGCCGCACCTCGCACCACGCGCCGCCCTTCGCCGTGGTCGGCGCGCCGAACTTCACGGACGCTGCGGGCGAGGTGGTCGGCCTGCACCTCGCCTGGAGCGGCAACCACCGTCTGCTGGTCGAGCGCCTGCGCGACGGGCGCGTGCAGGCCCAGGCGGGCGAACTCTTCCTGCCAGGCGAGATGGCGCTGGCGCCGGGCGAGACCTACGAGACTCCGATCCTTTACGCGGCCCGCTCGGAGACCGGCCTCAACGGGCTCTCCGACCGGTTCCACCCCTTCGTGCGCGAGCGCATCCTGGGCGGACGCCTCAAAGCCAAGCCGCGGCCGGTGCACTTCAACACCTGGGAGGCGGTCTACTTCCGCCATGACCTGGAAGAGCTGAAGTCCCTGGCGGACCTCGCCGCGCAGGTCGGCGCCGAGCGGTACGTGCTCGACGACGGCTGGTTCGAGGGGCGGGACGACGACACCACCAGCCTGGGCGACTGGCGCGCCGACAAGTCCAAGTATCCAGCCGGCCTTAGCCCGCTGATCGACCACGTGCGCGGCCTTGGCCTGGAGTTCGGACTCTGGGTCGAGCCGGAGATGGCCAACGCCCAGTCCCAGCTGCTCCGCGACCATCCCGATTGGACGCTGCACGATGGCGATCGGGTCCAGCCCCTTGGCCGGCGCCAATATGTTCTCGACCTCACGCGGCCGGAGGTCGCGGGCAACCTTTTCAGCCAGCTCGACGCGCTGCTGAGCGCCCATCCCATCGCCTACCTGAAGTGGGACATGAACCGGGATCTGACCCACGCCGCCAGCGCCGGTCGCCCCGCCGCTCATCGCCAGACGCTGGCGCTCTACGCCCTGATCGACAGGGTGCGCGCCGCCCATCCGACGGTGGAGATAGAGTCCTGCGCCTCGGGCGGGGGCCGCGCCGACTTCGAGATCCTGAAGCGCACCGACCGGATCTGGACCTCCGACTGCAACGATCCCATCGAGCGTCAGCTGATCCAGCGGGGTTTTTCGATCTTCTTTCCGCCGGAGGTGATGGGCGCGCACGTGGCCGCCGCCGCCAACCACACCACCGGTCGGCGGACCAGCCTGGACCTGCGGGCGCTCACCGCCCTCTTCGGCCACATGGGGATCGAGGCCGACGTGCGGGACTTTTCGGCCACCGAGCTCGCCGCCCTGCAGGCCTGGATCGCCTGGCACAAGGCGCACCGGGCCCTCATCCACGGCGGGCGGCTGGCGCGGCTGGCCCATCCGGACCCAGGCGCGGTGGCGATGATGGTGACGAACGACACTGAGGCTTTGGTCAGCTTCGCCCAGCTGGCGACCCCGGCCCACGCTTCTCCGGATCCTCTACGCCCAGTCGGGCTCGACCCGGCGGCGCTTTACCGCGTCCGCCTGCTCAATCCGCCGCGACACCCAGCGCGGTCGATGAAGTCGGCGCCAGCCCTGGCGTCAGGGGCGACAGTAGAGGCGAGCGGCCGGATCATCGAGACCGTCGGGTTGCCGCTGCCGGTGTTGGGCGCCGGGGGCATCGCCGTCTTCCACCTCGAGCGCGTTCCCTAGGGCGACCGCGAGGCGCGGCGCCTACAGCAGCGCGAGCAGGGTGCTGGCGGCCTGGGTGCGGCGGGTGAGGGCGGCGCGGCGGGCGAAGGTCTGCATCGCCGAGGTGGTGGGGTCGCGGGAGTCTTCCCAGACACCGTGGCTGGCGTAGCGGGTGATCAGCAGCAGGCGGACAAGGCCCGCCGTCGTCGCCTCGCCTGCGGGCGTCGCCGTGAAGAGCCCGAAGATGCGGGCGTCGAACTGGCCCTCGAAGTCCGGCCAGGCCTCGCCAGAAAGCGCGACGAATTCATCGACCGCGGCGCTTTCCACCTCGAACCAGCGGTGCACGTAGATCCCGCCGGCGCTCAGGCTGTCTCCCGGACGCGGCCGCACGGTGGGGACGAGGGTCCAGCGCTCGCAGGCGACTGCCTGCGAGGCCTGGGCGACGGCGCGGGCCGCCGGGCTCTCGCCATCGCCGGCGCGCTCGATCAACACCGCCGCCTGCGAGCCCGCCCAGCCCAGCTGCGGCACGAAGACCCCGAGCGGGCGCCCATCCTGCGGCGCGCGCGGCGCGGCGGCGAGGGAGCGGATGAACTCGGCGCGGACCGCGGCGCCGGGGCTCAGCTCCAGGAACAGGTAGTCGTAGTTGGCCATGCGTCCGCTCCTTGTCTCTCCGCCTACAGCCGCTTGGGCCGCGGCGAGCGCTCCAGCGTCCAGTCCAGATCCGCGCGATCCAGGTCGGCGCAGGCGTCGGCCATCCAGCGCAGGAAGGCTTCGATGTCGGCG
>JBIOEF010000133.1:0-8247 GCA_044445785.1 Caulobacterales bacterium | reverse complement strand
CATCATCCCCGCCGGCCCGCCGCCCGCGATGCAGCAGGCGGCGGAAAGCTCGCTCATCGATAGGGGTCCGGCTGGCCGAGGAAGCGCTTCACGTAGTCGCCGACGCCCTCCTCGAGGGCGGTGAACTGGCCCTCGTAGCCGGCGGCGCGCAGCCGGTCGAGCTTGGCCTCGGTGTGGTACTGGTAGCGTTCGCGCAGCGGCAGCGGCATGGCGATGTAGTCGATCTGCGGCTGGACGCCGGCGGCGGCGAAGGTCGCCTCCGCCAGATCCTTGAACGAGCGGGCCCGGCCCGAGCCCAGGTTGAAAACCCCGTTCACGTCCGCGCGGTGGACCAGCCATTCGACCACGTCCACCACGTCGTTCACGTAGACGAAGTCGCGCAGCTGGCCGCCATCGGCATAGTCGGGGTGGTAGGACTTGAAGAGCTTCACCGAGCGGCCGTGGGCGACGTCGGGCCAGATCTGCGCCGCCACCGACTTCATCGGCCCCTTGTGCTCCTCGTTGGGCCCGTAGACGTTGAAGAACTTGAGCCCCGCCCACTGCGGCGGCGCATGGCCGCTGGCGGCCTGGCGCACGGCGAAGAGGTCGAAGAGCGCCTTGGACCAGCCGTAGGCGTTCAGCGGCCGCAGCGCCGCCAGCGCCTCGGCCGAATTGTCGTCGTCGAAACCCAGGGCGCCGTCGCCGTAGGTGGCCCCCGACGAGGCGTAGATGAACCGCCGCTGGAAATCCGCGCACCATCGATAGAGATCGCGCGAGAGCACGAAGTTGCTGCGCATGATCTTGTCCACGTCGGTCTCGGTGGTCGAGGAGACCGCGCCCATGTGGATCACCACGTCGACGTCCTGGCTGTGCTTGCCCAGCCACTCGAACATCTGCTCTGGCGGCGTGAAGTCGCCGATCGGGTGCTTGGCGATGTTGCGCCACTTGCCCTCGTCGACCTCGCCCAGCCAATCGCAGACCACCACGTCGAGGTTCCAGTCCTGCGCCAGGCGAGCGACGATATTGGAGCCGATGAACCCCGCCCCGCCGGTGACGAAGGCGATCTTCCGGGTCATGCCCGCTTGGCGAGCTTGTTGATGGTGGCGGTGGTGGAATGGCCCTCGACCAGGTCCGCCAACCGCACCTTTCCGCCCCAGCTCTCCACCAGTTCGCGCCCGACGACGCCCTCCAGGCTGTAGTCGGCGCCCTTGATCAGGACGTCCGGGCGCGCCGCCTCGATCAGCGCCGTCGGCGTCTCCTCGTCGAAGGAGACCACCAGGTCCACCGAGCGCAGACCGGCCAGCACCATGGACCGGGACTCCAGGTCGTTCACCGGCCGCCCCTCGCCCTTCAGCGCCCGCACCGAGGCGTCGCTGTTCACGCCGACGATCAGGCGGTCGCACCAGGCCCTGGCCTGGGCCAGGTAGGCGATGTGGCCACGATGCAGGATGTCGAAGCAGCCGTTGGTGAAGCCGACCTTCAGGCCGCGCTCACGCCAGCGGTCGGCTTCGCGAACCATGCGCTCTACGCCGGCGAACTTGGCCTCGGCCGGCGCCAGGCGCTCGCTGAGCTCGGCTTCGATCAGCTCGTCAGGCGAGGCGGTGGCGGTGCCGGCCTTCTGCACCACGACGCTCGACGCCAGCAGGGCGAAGTCGATCGCCTGGTCCAGCGGCTGGCCGGCGGCCAGCGCCACGCCCAGCGCGGCCAGCGCCGTGTCGCCGGCGCCGGAGGTGTCGAAGACCTCCGGCGGGGGGCGGCGGAAATGGCGCGCGCCCTCGCCGCGCACGGCCAGCGACATGCCCTTGGCCGAACGGGTGACCAGCACCGCCTTGCATTCGCAGAGCGCCAGCGCCCGCTCCAGCGCCGCTTCGATCTCCTCGTCGGTCTCGGCGGGCAGGTCGACGGCGTAGGCCAGCTCGGCGGCGTTGGGCTTGATCACGTCGGCGGCGCCGTAGCGGGCGAAGGACCTGGCCTTGGAGTCGACGATCAGCGTCGCCCCCTCGCGCGCGGCGGCCGCCAGCGCCGCCTCGATCACCGCGCCCGTCACCACCCCCTTGCCGTAGTCGGAAAGCAGGATCGCCCCGGCGCCGCGGGCCGCGTCGTGCACCGTGCGCACCACCCGCCGCTCGATCTCCCCGGCGATGGGCTTGGTGGTCTCGCTGTCGAGCCTGAGCAGCTGCTGGCCGCCGGAGACGAACCGCGACTTCACCGTCGTCGGCCGGTCGGCCTCGACCACCAGGAAGCCCTCGATGTTCGGCTCGGCGCCGATCAGCGCCAGGGCCTCGTGCCCGGCCGCGTCGCCGCCGATCACCCCGACCAGCGCCGCCTGACCGCCCAGCGCCGCGACGTTGCGCGCCACATTGCCGGCCGCGCCCAGCATCACCGCCTCGTGCGAGCGGGCCATCACGGGGATCGGCGCCTCGGCCGAGATCCGCGCCACCTCGCCATAGACGAAGCGGTCGACCATCAGATCGCCCACCGCCACGATCCGCGCGCCGGCGATGGCGCCAAGCAGCTGCTGCAGGCTGGTCAGGTCCATGGGCGAGAGGGTCTGCGCGCTCACGCCCGAGTGGTCAAGATTTGGCGCGGAGCGGCTCACACGGCATCCTACGGATGGGAGGGGACATGTCGGAGCGTTTCCCTTGCATCGCCGTCTACATCATGGCGAGCCGACCTTTCGGCGTTCTTTACGTCGGCGTGACCTCGGATCTGCCCAGGCGCGCCTGGGAACATCGCGAGGGTCTCGTCAAAGGGTTCACGGCCAAGCACGGGTGCAAGATGCTGGTCTGGTACGAGATTTACGAAGTGATGGTTGACGCGATCAACCACGAGAAGCGGCTCAAGCGTTGGCGTCGCGCTTGGAAGTACGAGTTGATCGAGCGCATGAACGAAACCTGGGCCGACCTCTATCCGACACTCGTCTGACGCGGCCACCCCACCCCGTCACCCCGGCCGGAGAGCCGCGAAGCGGATCGCAGAGCCGGGGCCGGACGTGCGGACGCTTAGACGAAATCCAGCCCGGTTGATCTGCGTCCGGCCCCGGCTCTCCGCGCTGCGCGCTCCGGCCGGGGTGACGGAATGAGTGCACCGCTAGTGCGCGACCCGCCGTTTGGCCAGGGCGTCGTATTCCAGCAGTTCCTTCACCAGCGGCTCCAGATCCTTCAGGCGCACCATGTTGGGGCCGTCGGAGGGGGCGTTGTCGGGGTCCTGGTGAGTTTCCATGAAGACGGCGGCGACGCCCACCGCCACGGCGGCCCTGGCCAGCACCGGCACGAACGTGCGCTCGCCGCCGGAGCGGTCGCCGGCGCCGCCCGGCTGGGCCACCGAATGGGTGGCGTCGAACACCACCGGGCAGCCGATTTCGGCCAGGATCGGCAGGGCGCGCATGTCGGAAATGAGGGTGTTGTAGCCGAACGAGACCCCGCGTTCGCAGGCCATGACGTTGGGGTTGCCGGCCTCCAGCGCCTTGGCCACCACGTGTTTCATGTCCCAGGGGGCGAGGAACTGGCCCTTCTTGATGTTCACCGCCCTTCCGGTGCGCGCGGCGGCGGCGATGAGGTCGGTCTGGCGCGACAGGAAGGCCGGGATCTGCAGCACGTCGATCACCTCGGCGGCCGGCGCGCACTGGTCGATCTCGTGGACGTCGGTCAGCACCGGCAGGCCGGTCGCCTCGCGCACCTCGGCGAAGATCGGCAGCGCCTGGCCCAGGCCCACGCCACGGGCGCCGGAGACGGACGTGCGGTTGGCCGTGTCGAAGGAGGTCTTATAGACGAGCCCCACCTGGAGCCGCGCGGCGATCTCCTTCAGCGCGTGGGCCATTTCCAGCGCGTGCTGGCGGCTTTCCATCTGGCAGGGCCCGGCGATGATCGCCAGCCGCTCGGCGTTGCCGATCCTGACCGGCGCACGCCCGTCCACCTGCAGTTCCACGACGGCGTTCGGCTTGACGGTCATGGGGGCGCTCCGATCCGACCAGCCGGCCGCGCCGTACAGATGGCGCAGGGGCGCCCGCGGCGCAAGGCGCGCCGTCGCGGGCCTGATTCGCGTTGAGGATCAATGGTGGTATGGTGTCGCAACAAGCGATGGGAGGCGACGTTGGGTGACACATCCGCGGTCGTCGGTCTCGACGACGTTGAGCTTCGCAGGGCCCCGGCGGCGTTCCGCACCGTGGTGCAGATATCATCGCAGAACTGGATATTCGGCCGGCTGACCTATGTGCTGCCGTCCGGCCGCGAGCTGCCGATCGAGGGACGCCTTCCGGGGCCGGACGCACGCCTGATCGTGCGCGATTTCCGCTTCGTCTCGCGGGTGCTGGCCGCCGGCGACATCGGTTTTGGCGAAGGCTACATGGCCGGCGAGTGGGATACGCCCGACCTTTCGACCCTGCTGGAGGCGTTCACCGTCAACCTCGACCGGCTGACCAGGCTGCTGGAGGGCAATCTTTTCGTCAGAGCCATCAACGTCGTCGTCCACACGCTCAACAAGAACAGCCGCACGGGCTCGCGCCGTAACATCTACGCCCACTATGACCTGGGGAACGCCTTCTATTCCCGCTGGCTCGACCCCTCGATGACCTATTCCGCCGCCCGCTACGAGCGGCCCGGCCAACCGCTCAGCGAGGCGCAGCGCAACAAGTACGCCAGCCTGGCGCGGCAGATCGGCCTGGGTCCCGACAACCACGTGCTGGAGATCGGCTGTGGCTGGGGCGGGTTCGCCGAGTTCGCCGCCGGCGAGGTGGGCGCCAGGGTCACCGGCATCACCATCTCGCCCTCGCAGTACGAGTTTGCCAGGAAGCGCCTGTTCGAGCAGGGCCTGGCGGAGAAGACCGACATCCGCCTGATCGACTACCGCGACGTGGAGGGCGAGTTCGACCGCGTCGCCTCGATCGAGATGTTCGAGGCCGTCGGCGAGGAATACTGGCCGGCCTATTTCGGCAAGATCCGCGACGTGCTCTCGCCGGGCGGGCGCGCCGGCCTGCAGATCATCACCATCCGTGACGAGCTCTTCGCCGGCTATCGCCGCCGCGCCGACTTCATCCAGAAGTACATTTTCCCGGGCGGCATGCTCCCCTCGGAGACCCGGCTGAAGGAAGAGACGGCGCGCGCCGGCCTGGAATGGCGCGACGTGATCCGCTTTGGCCAGAGCTACGCCGACACCCTGGCCGAATGGGCCAGCCGCTTCGAAGGCGCCTGGGACGACATCAAGGGCCTGGGGTTCGACGAGCGGTTCCGGCGCCTCTGGCGGTTCTACCTCAGCTATTGCGAGGCGGGATTCCGCACCGAACGGACCAATGTTGTTCAGCTGAGCTTGACCCGCACTTAGAAGGGCCTAGGCCAGAGAGCGCGATGGACGGCCTGCACTTTGTCTACTTCTCCGACCCCATGTGCTCCTGGTGCTGGGGTTTCTCGCCGGTGGTGGAGATGCTGCGCCGCCGCTACGGCGAGATCCTGCCGGTACGCTTAGTGATGGGCGGTCTAAGACCCGGTCCCGCCCCGCCGATGACGGCGCAGGCCAAGGCGCAGATGGTGGGCTACTGGAACCAGGTCCAGGAAGTTACCGGTCAGCCGTTCAGCGACGCGATCCTGGCGTCCGATGCGTTCGTCTATGACACAGACCCGGCCGCCAGGGCCGTGGTGCTGGCGCGCCGCACGGGCCCTGGCCCCGCGCTGGACTACCTCGCCCGCGCCCACACCGCCTTCTACGCCGAGGGGCGCGACGTCACCGACAACGGGGTGCTGGCGGACATCGCCGGCGAGCTCGGCTTCGACCGCGACGCTTTCCTGACCGCGCTCGCCGACGACACCCTGCGCGAGGAGACCTGGCGCGACTACGCCATCGCTCAGGGCGCCGGCGTCACCGGCTTTCCGACCTTGATCATGGGTCCCAAGTCCGACGGGACCTTCGCGCTGGTCAGCCGCGGCTACCAGTCGGCCGACGACGTCGTCGCCGTCATCGACGGCTGGCTGGCGACCGCGCGGCCGGTGCACTGATCGTGGGTGGTTCGAGACGCGGCCCTGGCGGGCCGCTCCTCACCATGACGAGCATCGCGGGGCTCCAACAATCCCGGTCATCCTGAGGAGCCCGCGGAGCGGGCGTCTCGAAGGACGCAGGACTCTTAAGGCCGAGCGTCCAGCCAGTCGTGGATGGTGCGGTCGACCAGCTTTTCGGCGTCGTGCTGGACGAAGTGGCCGGCGCCGGGGATGAAGAGCAGCGTGGTGTCGGCCTCCACGTGGTCCCAGGTGCCGGCGTGGCCGGCGGCGTTCAGCGCCGTGTCCTTCATGCCGTGGATCACCAGCACCGGACATTTGATCGGCGGAAACGGCGCGGCGCCGGCGGCCGCCACCTGATCGCCGGTCGTCTTGGGATAGTTGGCGCGGTAGTAGTTGAGCATGGCGGTGAAGTCCGAGCGCTTGAAGGCCTCGATGTAGCCAGCCTTCTCGGCCGGATCCTGCACCCAGCCGGCCAGGCCCTCGGCGGTGAGGTTCTTCTCGAATCCCGGCGTCTGGAAGTTGCGCGCGTACTGGCTGTTGGCCTGCTGGTCCTTGTTGGTGGCCATCTCGCGCGCGAACCCGGCCGGGTGCGGCACCGAGAGGATCACCAGCCGGCTCACCAGGTCCGGACGGTTCAGCGCCACCTGCCAGGCGATCGCCGCGCCCCAGTCGTGGCCGACGACGATGGCCTTGGTCTGGCCCTCCGCATGGATCACCGCATCCACGTCGCCGATCAGGTGGGGGAAGGCGTAGTTCTCGACGCCCTCGGGCTTATCCGAGAGGTCGTAGCCGCGCAGGTCCAGCGCGACGACGCGATAGCTGCCGGCGAGCTCGCCCATCAGCGGCTTCCAGGTCGCCCAGTAGTCGGGAAAGCCGTGCAGCATCACCACCAGCGGCCCCTTGCCGGCGGCCACGTAGTGGATCTTCACCCCGGCGTTCACCGCATCGTGGCTCTCGTACTTGAGGTCGGCCGCCGCGGCGTTCATCGCCGCCAGCGCCATCAGGGCGGCGCCGATCAGTCCAAGGCCAGCACGCATCGTTTCCTCCCATTCGTTGGCGCCAACCCCTAGCACAGCTTGGCGCGCCCGCGACTTCCCCCTTGCGCGCCGGGGCGTCCGCCGCGATGTAGCGCTGATGGCCCTCTCCTCCGTCCTGGACGCCATTGGCTCGACGCCGCTGATCCGCCTTCGGGGCGCAAGCCAGGCCACCGGGTGCGAGATCCTGGGCAAGGCCGAGTTCCTCAACCCCGGCCAGTCGGTGAAGGACCGCGCCGCGCTCTTCATCATCCGCGACGCCGAGCGGCGGGGCGTGCTCAAGCCCGGCGGCCGGATCGTCGAGGGCACGGCGGGCAACACCGGCATCGGCCTGGCCATGGTCGGCCGCGCGCTCGGCTACCACACCACCATCGTCATCCCCCGCACCCAGAGCCAGGAGAAGAAGGACGCCATCACCATCATGGGCGCGCAGCTGGTGGAGGTGGACGCCGCGCCCTACTCCAACCCGAACAACTATGTCCGCTACTCGGGGCGGTTGGCCGAGGAGCTGGCGGCCAAGGAGCCGGCGGGGGTGGTCTGGGCCAACCAGTTCGACAATATCGCCAACCGGCAAGCCCATGTCGAAGGCACCGGCCCGGAGATCTGGGCCCAGACCTGCGGCAAAGTCGACGGCATCATCTGCGCTGTCGGCACCGGCGGCACCCTGGCCGGCGTCGCCGAGGCGTAGCGCCAGAAGATCCCGGGCGACGCCATTGGCCTCGCCGATCCCGGCGGCGCCGCGCTCTACGAGTACTACGCCCACGGCGAGCTGAAGGCGGAGGGCAATTCGATCAGCGAAGGCATCGGCCAGAGCCGGATCACCGCCAACCTGGAGGGGCTGAAGGTTGACTACCCCTACCGGGTGACCGACGAGGAGATGATGCTGACCATCTTCGACCTTCTGGAGCACGAGGGCCTGTGCATGGGCGGTTCCACCGGGATCAACGTCGCCGGCGCCGTGCGGTTGGCCCGCGACCTTGGCCCCGGCCACACCATCGTCACCATCCTCGCCGACTACGGCTCGCGCTATCAGAGCAAGCTCTTCAACCCGGCGTTCCTCAAGGAGCGGGGCCTGCCGACGCCGCCGTGGATGGCGCCATGACCGATCCCCTCGTCACCACCCTGAACGGCACTCCGCAACAGTCCACCATCGCCCCTGACGGCCCGGTGGACTTTGGGCCCAAGACCGTCTCCGGTTCCAAGACCATCACCCTCGACGCCACGAGCCAAGACCTGTCAGCCTACAT
>JBIOEF010000132.1:0-8447 GCA_044445785.1 Caulobacterales bacterium | reverse complement strand
TCGTGGCGGTGGAGGCGGTGGTGATCGCGGGGGGCTCGGTCTATGGCCGGGCCGCCGCCGACGGCGTGGCCGCGTGGCTGGGCGCGGCGGGGCGCGGCTACCGTCCGGGCGGGCGGGACGTCCCCGGCGTTCCGCCCTCGCCGGTGATCCCGGCTGCGATCCTCTATGACCTCGGCAACGGCGGCGACAAGGGCTGGGGCCTGGAGCCGCCGTACCGGGCGATGGGCGTCGCCGCGGCCAAAGCGGCCGGCGCGCGCTTCACCCTCGGGACCGCCGGCGCCGGCTGCGGGGCGATGGCCGGCGGCCTGAAGGGCGGGGTGGGCTCGGCCTCGGTGGTGGCGGAGTCGGGCTACACCGTAGGCGCCCTGGCGGCGGTGAACAGCGTCGGCGCGCCGATCGCCCCGGGCTCGCGCGCCTTCTGGGCCGCCCCGTTCGAGATCGGTGACGAATTCGGCGGCCTCGGCGCGGCCGAACTCAGGGCCGCCCCCGACGACTGGGGGCTTTCCAAGGTCGCGCCGGGCGTCGGCGCCAACACCACCCCGGCGCTCATCGCCACCGACCTGGCGCTGACCCCGGCCGAGGCGCGGCGGGTGGCGATGATGGCCCAGGACGGCATGGCCAGGGCGCTGCGACCCATCCACACGCCGTTCGACGGCGACGTGGTCTTCGTCCTTTCCACCGGCCAGCGCCAGTCGGCCGAGCCCCGGCCCATGGCCATCGCCCGCCTGGGCGCGCTCGCCGCCGACTGCCTGGCCAGGGCGATCGCGCGCGGAGTCTACGAGGCCAGGCCCTGGCCGGGGACCAGCGTGACCTGCTGGAAGGACCTCAGCTAGGCCAGCGTCCGATCACCTTGCCCCAACCCGCTCATCCCGGCGAATGCCAGGACCCAGGCAAGCTCAAGAGAAAGAGAACCACCAAGGTCACGAAGGACACCAAGGGAATGCGCCTCGTTCGCGACCGGTATCGCTCGCCTTGGTGTCCTTGGTGAGCTTTGTGTCTGATCCTCGCGCCACGGCGCTCCCGCTCGGAGTCTTGCCTGAGTCCCGGCCTTCGCCGGGATGAGCGGGTGAAAATCGGAAGCAGCTCTGCGCTTCGCGCTCTCACCGGATCCAGGCGACGCGCTGGATGCGGCGCGAGGAGGGTCGCCCGGCGATGCCCTCGGAGAAGTCGATGGTGACCGTGAGCACGCCTCTCTGCAGGGTCACCGAGGGATTGGGGCCCTGGGCGATCATCACATCGGAGATGCGTGAGAGCACCCCCCGGCCGTCCGGACGGGCGGCGATGGCGACCAGGGCTTCGCTGGTCACCATGGCGGCGTCCGCCAGCAGGGCGGCGGTGGCGGGCGTCGCGTCCTCCCGGGTCTCGAAGCCGACCTGGTGCTGGGCGGCGCGGCTGGCGCGGATGCTGGCCTGGTAGAACCGGATCAGCAGACCCGTCGGGCTGAGCGGCTGGATCCTCAGAGGCGGCGAGGCCCCTTCCAGCGCCGCCGCCGAGCCGGTCGGACGCTTGACGGTGAACACCGTCATGCCGCCCAGCCGGGTGGCCCGCAGCATCGGCTCGTCGACGTCGTTCTTGAAGATGGTGTCGCCGCGCGGACCGGTCGACGGCTGCAGCACGAATATTTCCGGGTCGTCTTCGAACTTCAGCAGGGGACGGGGCGTGGAGCGGTCGAGGATGAAGACGCCGCCCTCGTCGATCTCATAGCGGGCGATCACCGGCGTTGAGGATTTGCGCGCCAGCAACGCCTCGCGCACCGCGGCCGGCGCAGCCGGCGCTGCGGACGCATATATGGCGAGCGTCGCCGCGGCGATACCCACGGCAAGCGTCAAACCCACACGGTATGCCGTCAATGGCGCCGCCATCCCCCGGTGAATGCCCCTCGACTAGGGCGCTTTTTGGACGCGTCTCTAGCCTGTAATGTATTGACCTCCGTTTACCGTAAGAGTCGAGCCGGTGATGTAACCGGCTTCTTCCGCAGCAAGAAAAGCGACACAGCGGGCGATTTCGTCGGCCATCCCGAGGCGTCCGACGGGGATGCCAGCGACGATTTGTTCCAGGACGGCCTGGGGCACGTTGTGGACCATCTCGGTGTCGATGTAGCCGGGCGCGATGGCGTTGACGGTAATGCCTTTTTTGGCGTTTTCCTGGGCCAGCGCCCGGGTGAAGCCGATCATCCCGGCCTTGGCGGCGGAGTAGTTGGTCTGGCCGATCTGGCCCTTCTGGCCGTTGATCGAAGAGATGTTGACGATTCGCCCGAAATTGCGCTCGCGCATGCCCTCGATGACGTTGCGGGTCATGTTGAAGATCGAGGCAAGGTTGACGCGAATCACCTCGCTCCACTGTTCCTCGGTCATCCGGTGCAGCACCGCGTCGCGGGTGATTCCGGCGTTGTTGACCAGGGTGTCGATGGGGCCGAGCTCGGCTTCGACCCGCTTCACCGCGTCGGCGCAGTCGGCGAAGGACGAGACGTTGCCCTTGACCACCATCACCCCCAGCTCGTCCGCGCAGCCCTGGGCCGCCACCTCGTTGGACGCGTAACCGGCCGCGACCTTGTACCCGCCGGCTTTGAGGCGCGCGCTGATCGCCTTGCCGATCCCACGCGTGCCGCCCGTGACGAAGGCCACTCTGGTCATTGTTCGTTCCTCCCGTGCGAGCCCCTCTCCCCTTGCGGGAGAGGGTGGCCCGCGGAGCGGGTCGGGCGAGGGGTCGACGGACCCTTTCCGACCGCGCTTGCATCTATTGTCAGCGTCCGGCGTAACCCCTCATCCGTCAGGCGTCCGCCCGACACCTTCTCCCGCAGGGGGAGAAGGAAGGCTACTCACATCGCTTCCACGGTCAGGGCCACGCCCATGCCGCCGCCGACGCAGAGGGTGGCCAGGCCCTTCTTGCCGCCGCGCCGCTTCAACTCGTGCAGCAGGGTGGTCAGGATCCGCGCGCCGGAGGCGCCGATCGGGTGGCCGATGGCGATGGCGCCGCCATTGACGTTGACCTTGGCCTCATCGAGGCCCAGCTCGCGCACGACGCTGATCGACTGGGCGGCGAAAGCCTCGTTGGATTCGATGAGGTCGAGATCGGCGACTTTCCAGCCGGCCTTCTCCAGCGCCCTCTGGGTGGCCGGGATCGGGCCGGTGCCCATGATCTCGGGCGGCACGCCGGCGTGCGCCCAGGAGGCGATCCGCGCCAGGGGCTTCAAGCCCCGGCGTTCGGCCTCGGCGGCGGTCATCAGCACCAGGGCCGCGGCCCCGTCGTTCAGTCCCGAGGCGTTGGCGGCGGTGACCGTGCCCTCCTTGGCGAAGGCGGGCCTGAGTCCCGAGATGCTCTCCAGCGTGACGCCGTGGCGGACGTATTCGTCGTCGGAGACGACCACGTCGCCCTTGCGGCCCTTGATGGTCACCGGGACGATCTCGTCCTTGAACCGGCCGGATTTCTGCGCCGCCTCGGCCTTGTTCTGCGAGGCGACGGCGAAGCGGTCCTGGTCTTCGCGGGTGATCTGCCAGCGGGCGGCGATGTTCTCGGCGGTCTGGCCCATGTGGTAGCCGTGGAAGGCGTCCCAGAGACCGTCCTTGATCATCGTGTCGACGAACGCCAGGTCGCCCATCTTCTGGCCCGAGCGCAGGTTCTGGGCGTGCGGCGACTGGCTCATGCTCTCCATGCCGCCGGCCACGACCACCACCGCATCGCCCGCGGCGATCTGCTGGGCGCCCAGCGCCACCGCGCGCAGGCCAGAGCCGCAGAGCTGGTTGACGCTCCAGGCCGGGCTCTCCACCGGGATGCCGGCGTTGACGGAGGCCTGACGCGCGGGACCCTGGCCGGCGCCGGCCTGCAGCACCTGGCCCATGATCACCTCGCTGACGTCGGCGCTCCCGATGCCGGCGCGCTCTACCGCCGCCTCGATGGCGATGCGGCCAAGCTCATGGCCGGCCAGGCTCCCAAGGGCGCCGTTGAAGGAGCCGACCGGCGTGCGGGCGGCGGAGACGATGACGATGTCGCGGATGCTTTCGCTCATGGGAGACTCCGGTCCGGGCTTGGGCGGCGGGCCATTGGGCGGGCCGCGCCAAACGCTCAGGTGAGGCCGCCACCATATGCCCAATCAGCGGCCCCGCGTCACCTGCTGGTTGGCGCCGCGGTGCGAAAGATCGTCCGCGCTGTCATGCTGCGTTTGCATCGGCGATAGTGCAGTGCGAAAAAGGCGCAGGAAGACGAGCCGGAAGGCGAAGGGACCAGATGACCGATCAGGGGCCAACCCGCAAAGCCGCGCCCGAGAAGGTGGTGATCCAGAAGTACGCCAACCGACGACTCTACAACAAGGCGACCAGCACCTACATCACCCTGGACGACCTGGCCGGCATGGTCCGCGAGGGCGTCGACTTCCAGGTGTTCGACGCCAAGACCGGCGAGGAGATCACCCGCAAGGTCCTCACCCAGATCATCTTCGAGGAAGAGAGCCGCGGGCCGAACCTGCTGCCAATCCAGTTCCTGCGCCAGCTGATCCGCTTCTACGGCGACCAGATGCAGGCGTTCCTGCCCAGCTACCTGGAACTCTCCCTCGACAGCTTCATCCGCCAGCAGGAGCGCCTGCGCAGCCAGTTCTCGGTGATGAACCCGGCCGGGATCGGCAGTTACGAAGACCAGATCCGCCAGAACCTCGCGCTGTTCGACAAGGCGATGAAGATGTTCTCGCCGTTCCCGTTCCAAGGCGAAGAAGGCGCCGCCTCCACGCCCGCGCCGGCGAGCGAACCGGCGAAGGACGACGGCGTCGCCGAACTGCGCCGGCAGATGGCCGCCATGCAGGAACAGATCGCGGCGCTGGCGGCCAAGAAGTAACCGGCGTCTCGCGAGGGGCGACCCAGGTGTTTCAGGGCTGGGACAATTTCTTCTTCATGATCGGCTCGGCGGCGGCCGGCCTGATCGGCCTCCTCTTCGTGGTCGTCACCCTGACCTCCAGCATCGAGCGATCGCAGGCCCTGCGCGGAGCGACCCTGTATCTCACCCCGACGGCGATGCACTTCGCCTTCGTGCTCACCATCAGCGCCGTGGCCATCGCGCCGGGGCTGCCCGCCTCGGCGAGCGCGATCGTGCTTGGGGTTGTCGCCCTCGTGGGTCTGGCCAACGCCCTGCGCTCCACCATCGGCATCCTGAAGCCCCGGCAGGGCATGGAGCCGCCGCACTGGACCGACGCCTGGATGTACGGCGCGACGCCGGCGGCGATCTACCTGGGGCTTAGCGCGGCCTCGCTCGGCCTCTGGGCGCACACGCCATGGGCGGCGCACCTGCTGGCGGCGGGGCTTCTGGGACTGCTGCTGGTGGGCATCCGCAACGCCTGGGACCTGGTCACCTGGATCGCCCCGAAACGCGACGCCAGCTAGGCGCTCAGGTCACCGTCTCGGCGCTGTAGCGGGCGATCAGCCCGGTGCGGATGGCGTAGCGATAGACGCTGGCGAAGATCAGGCAGGCCAGCGCCAGGAAGCCGAGCGCGAGCGCGCCGCCGATCGCCAGTTGGTCCCAGGGCGCCGGCTTTCCCGCCACCACCGCGCGCATCCCCGCGAACACGTAGGACGGCGGCAGGACCTTGGAGACCCACTGCATCCAGATCGGCAGCACCGTCACCGGATAGAACACCCCGGCGAAGGGCGAGATCAGCGTCGGTATCGGCCAGATCAGCCACTCCGACGCCGGTCCCAGGCGCAGCACGATCGCCGCGCCGGTGACGCCAAGCGCGATGCCGGTGAGGAAGAGCACCATCAGGAAGGGCGCCAGCGCCGCGCCGTAGCTGAGGAATGAGAGCCCGAACACCGTCCAGGCCAGCCCCAGCATCACCATCAGCCCGATGAGGCTGGTGCCGACGCCCGTCGCCACCAGGCCCGCCAGGTATTCCGAGGTGCGCAAGGGCGTGGCGAAAAAGTTGAGGAAGTTGCGCGACCAGACGTCTTCGAAGAAGGCCATGGTCACGCCCTGCATCACCCGGGTGAGGAAATCCCACAGCAGCACCGCGCCCAGCAGCGCCGGCACGAAGTTGAAGCGGGCGTTGGAGACCTGGTTCAGATAGCGGGTGATGAAGCCCCACAGCAGGATGTCCAGCGCCACCCAGGCGAAGATCGGCAGGATGCGTTGCGGGCTGCCGCGGTAGAGGAAAAGCTGGCGCAGGACGATGGCGCCGACGCGCGCCCCGTTCATGCCGCCGCGCCCTGGTGAAGCGCCTCGTGCGCCACCTCCACGAAGAGGTCGTCGAGGCTGGCCGCGCCGTGTTCGGTCGGCAGGGTCTTGGGATCGCCCTCCAGCAGGATCTTGCCGCGCGACATGAAGAGCACCCGGTCGCACACCGCTTCCACCTCGTACATGTTGTGGCTGGTCCAGAGGACGCCGCAGTGTCCGGCCTCGACGAACTCGGAGATGCCGGCGCGGATGTCCCGCGCGGTGGAGGGATCGATCGAGGCGGTGGGCTCGTCCAGCAAGAGCAGGCGCGGGCGGTTCAGCATCGCCTTGGCCAGGCCCAGCCGGGTCTGCTCGCCCGACGACAGCACGCCGGCTTTGGACTTGCGGTAGCGGACGAGGTCGTAGGTCGTCAGCAGCTCCTCGATCCGCTCGGACAGATGCTCGACGGTGTAGATCATGCCGAAAACTCGCAGGTTCTGCTCCACCGTCAGGTTGCCAGGCAGCGGCGCGTAGACAGCGGCGAAGTTGGTGCGGGCGAGCGCCCGGCTGCGATCGGCCTTCAGGTCCACGCCCTCGATCTGGATCCGCCCGGAGGTCGCCTCGAGCACGCCCAGGATCATGTTGATGGTGGTGGTCTTGCCCGCCCCGTTCGGTCCCACCAGCCCGACGATCTCGCCCGGCGCCACGTTGAAGCTGACGCCGTCCACCGCCCGCAGGTCCTTGAACGACTTGCAGAGGCGCTCGACCGAAAGGACGGGAACTGACGGGGCGCTCATCGCCGCCTTAGTAGCCGGCGATACACCGGAAAGCCTAGGCCGAAGCTCAGAGGCGGACGTCTATCAGCCGGCAGGTAGCTTCCCCGTGAAAACCGCCAATTGAGCGGCGAAGGCGCGCTTGAAGGCGGGCCGCGCTTCGCCGCGGGCGACGTAGGCGCAGAGGTTCGGATAGTCGTCCAGTATTCCCGATCCCTTCGACCTGAACAGCACCGCCGCCATCATGAGGTCGCCCGCGGTAAACGCGCCCTCCAGCCATTCGGCGCCGCCAAGCCGGCTGGAAAGTTGGCCCAGCGGTCTGTGGGCGCGATCGTCGAGAATCGGCAGGCGCTGCTCGTACCAGGGCTTGTCTCGTTCCAGAAGCATGGCCATTCCGCGCTCCACGAGCGGCGGCTCCACGGTGTTGAGAGCGGCGAACATCCAGGCGATCGCGCGCGCCCGGGCGTTCGCATCGTCTGGCAGCAGGCCCGCGTGGCGCTCGGCGATATGGAGCACGATCGCCCCCGACTCGAAGAGGGCGAGATCGCCTTCTTCGTAGGTCGGAATCTGCCCGAACGCATGCAGCGCCAGGTGCGCGGGTTCCTTCATCTCACTGAACGAAACGAGACGAACGTCGTAGGGCTGGCCCACTTCTTCCAGCGCCCAGCGAACGCGCAGGTCACGCGCCAGTCCCCTGCCGCGATCGGGCGACCGTTCAAAGGCGGTGATCGTGGGAGTCATTGGAAGGCTCCGACCTCGCCTGCGGCGCGGGCCACGAGCACGCGATCTACGCCGGCTTCACCTTCAGCCGCGCGCCGCCGAGGATGCCGACCACCTCGACTTTGGACTTGGCCTCGAGTTCCTCGCCGCCGTCGAGTTCGGCGGCCCATTCCTTGCCGTCCACGAACACCCGCCCGACGCCGCCCTTGAAGGCGCCGGCGACCTCGCCATGCTTGCCGATCAGGCGGGGATTGGGATCGTTGATGTCATGGTCGGCCGCGGGCGGGGTCGGCATGAAGCGGCGGCCAAGGTAGGTGGCGACGATCGCCACGGCCACGAAGAGCACGATCTGCCAGGACCAGGTGACCCGCGCGAAGATGGTGGTCACCGCCACCGCCGCGGCCGAGCCCGCCGGCCACAAGAGCCAGCCGGAGCCGGTCATCAGCTCGCCGACCAGGAAGATCGCCCCCAGCGCGATCCAGGTCCAGAACGGGTGGGCGAAGAACAGGGCTTCAGCGGCGTCCATTTCGGTCAGCTCCCGGCCGGCGGCCTAGGCGCCGGCGGCGTGCGCGGCGCGGCGGTGGGCCCGCCCGCCACCGGGCCCTGGGCGGATCGCACCAGCTCGGTGATGCCGGCGATGGAGCCGGCGATGCCGGCGAAGTCGGCGGGGATGATCACCGTGCGCTGCTGATTGGATTCGGCCAGCTTGGCGAAGGCGTCGGTGTATCGCTGGGCGACGAAGTAGTTGAGCGCGTTGACGCTGCCGGACTCGATGGCGTCGGAGACCACCTTGGTCGCCTGGGCCTCGGCGCCGGCCAGCCG